>DAHUYZ010000040.1 GCA_027306855.1 Solirubrobacterales bacterium
CGGACCGCAGCCGAACTGGGGGTCCTGGACACGTGCGGCTGGGGCAGGCTTGCGATCCGCGTGATCAGATGCTGCCACTGCAGGTCGCTCAAGCCGGCGCTGATGCCACTTGCGCCGAGCCCGCCGCCAGACGCGCCCGAGACGCCTGCCGCAGCGGCGTGAGCGGTTGGCGAGCTTGCCCGTCGGGACGCACGCGGTGCCAGTTCGATTTCGATGTAGTCGCCATGTTCGGACTGGGCAATCGTGCTGGGCGCGTTCGGGTACTTCATGAGGCTCACGATCCGTTGCGGCGCGAACTTGCCCTGCAGCGTAAGCAGCGCCCTGATCGTCATGTCGGTGATCGTCCCGGCGCCCTGGTGGTTTGAGATCGGGACACCGTTGACGGCAGTGATGTCAATCGTGTCGCCTTGATAGAGCGCCGAGACGACCCCGCCCGCGGTGTAGGCGCCGTGCCCGCAGCGCAGCTGGCCGACGGTCGGCGCAAGACCGCTGCGCGAGAGGAAGGCGAGCACGGCGAGCGCCCGGTCGTCGACCTTGCCGGCGGCTATCTGCGAGCGATCACAGGCACCGAGGACGATGTCCGGATCGGCGAGCACCGCGCGCTCCAGTTCGGCGCTCGAGAGGCGGAAGACGTCGCTTGCGGTCGCGCCCGCAAGAACCGCGCCGTTCTTGGCGCCCGCGGGATGCAGGGCCACATCCAGCTGACGCCAGTTCTCGAGAATCGGCTGTGGGTCGATCACGCTCTGAGCGCCGGCCGGTCGTATCGCGAAGCGCATCGTGGCGCCCGGAGCTTGCGACGAGCCGAGATGTCCCAGCACCGTGCCGCGCGCCACGACCGATCCCTTTCTCAGCGGGCTCCAGCCGCTCGCGGCCGCCGCGGCTTGCAGGGAAGCCGTCCTTGCCTGGACCGCCGCGCGCGCGTCGGGGTTGCCGGGGTGGGCGAACACCCGCACCTTGCCGACCCCTTCCGCCGGCAGCGACGCGCCGGCCGAAGCAGGCGGAGTGCTCGACGTAGGTTGCGCGCTCGATGCAGGCGGGGCGCTCGATGCTGGAGGCGTAGCCGGAGACGACCCCGCCGGGCCGACCGTCGGCGCGGCGCCCGACCCATATGCGCCCTTCCCGGCTCCGCTCGGCCGCACCCTGCTTACGACGTGCATTTTGAGAGGCACCTGACGCCCGGAGGTGGCGGGCGCGACGGGCGCCGTTTCTTTGCCGGATGCAGCGGTGTCGAGCGCGCCCGTAGGCGCCTGCAGCCGCGCCGCATTCGACAGGCGATAGAAGGCGGCGATGCTGCCCAGGCCGGCATACGTGAACACATCCCCGTAGATGTCCCGCAAGACGAGATAGTTGCCCAGCTTCCGCGAGTCCCCAAGACCCACGATGCGACCGTCCTCGACGGCCACGACCGGCGCACCGCTGCGCCCCTGCAGCTCGGACAGCTGCGACGACGATGCAGGCGCATCGAGGATGCCTTCGGCGCTCGAGCCGCTCGCTCTAGGCGAAGGCGCCAGCGGCGAGGACCCGACGACCCCTGAAGGCTGTCCTGAGGACGATGCGACGCTCGTGCTCGGCGTCGCGCCGGCCGTCGCGTTTTCGCTGCCTGTGTTCGGCGCAGATGTTTGGGCGTCAACCGTCAGCTGGGCCCCCGCCACCGGGGGGCGGCCATCGGTGAGGCCTGTGAGCGTCGCGATCACAGACGGGGGGTAGCTCGCGATCAGCCGCGCCCTCAACAGCACCGATTCGACATACGCTTCGGAGTGGTTGTAAGCGAAGACCGCGTCGCGCAGGTTCGTCGAGGCTCCGGCGGCGCGCAAGTAGCGAGCGGCGGCGAAGATCGCATCGACCGGGTTGTACGGGTCGGCGTAGCCCGCGCCAAGCGCGTCGACGCCGTATTGAAGCCAGGTTTCGGGCATGAACTGCATCCACCCCACCGCGCCCGCCGTCGACACCGACAGGTCGGTCCCGTAGTTGGTCTCGATTTCGTTGATCGCGGCAAGGATCTCCCACGGCACGCCGTACTGAGCGGCGGCCGCCTTGTAGATGGGGAGCAAGAAGAGCGGGATCCGGTAGAAGCCGAGCGCCTGAGCGAATGCATCCGTTGGGCCAGAGAGCAGCGCAAGGCTCATCGGGACCGTCGCCGCGAGCTTAGGAGCCTGCGCGATGTTTGCCGGCGCGGCGGCGCTCGGTGGGGCGGCGATATGCGGCTTCACCGCAGCGCCCGTGCTCGCTTCGCCCGCTTGCGCCTGGGTCGCAAGCTGCCTGCGCTGAGCAATCACCTGCGGGGCTCCCGGCGCGCTCGGATGCCCCGTCGGGGCGCTCGCCGACGGCGGGGCCCCACCCGGCGTCGTGGTCGTAGGACTCGTGCTCGTAGGCACTGTGCTCGTCGCTTGGGACGCCGATCCGCTCGCCGGCGCGGGCGTCGTCGATGTCGCGGACGTCGTCGAACCTTCGCCCTGGGGTTGGGTCGTCGTCCCAGAGGCGCCCGCCTGGGCTCCGGAGCCGGTGGTCGGCGCTTGCGCAGCCAGCGCTCCGCCGGTCATCGGCCCACCGAGCCCGATCGCCGTCAGCCCACCGCCCGCGAGCGCGGACAGCACGGCACGACGCGCCCGATCAAGAGCGTCGCTCACGCCCGCCACTCTCCCTGCGCTCTCAACGCGCTCGTTCCCTGTGCCCTCAAAGCGCTCGTCCTGTCGTTGCGTTCACGGAACGACCCGCACTCCCGAGTCGCCCCCAACCCGATTCATCGCACATAGGCAAGCATGACTTGGTAAAGGCTTCGTAATCGCATGGCTCAACGCCCAGGGGACGGACGCCGCCGCGCAGACAGATGTGCATAACGACCAGAGCGACAAGACTCTAGCGTTGGTCGAGGCGCACCCTCCCCGGATGGCCAAATTGGCAGAATCGGCGCACGCGGTCTTGCAGGAGTCCGAACTCTCGAATCGGTGACGGTCTCGGGCCCGAGCCGCTAGGCTTCGGGCGTGGAAACGATCCTCTCCGTACTGCAGGTCATCATCTCGATCGTCCTGATCTTCCTCGTCTTGATGCACTCAGGCAAGGACTCCGGCCTATCGGGCGCGTTCGGCGTCGGCAGCGGGACGGGCCCTCTCGGCGGGGGCTCAATGGTGGAGCGCAACCTCAACCGCTGGACCGTCTTCTTCGCGATCCTGTTCACGCTGAACACGATCGTGCTGCTCAAGAAACCCTGACGGCCTCTCGGTCGGTGTCTCGCTCGGCACCCGCGGGCTCATCGCCGTTCTCGGGCGGATCGAGCCGGTCGAGGAGCGCGAGCGCCTGCGCCTTCAGATCGGCGTCGATCGCCTTGTAGTCCTCGTCGGAGAGCTTGCCCGTGCGGTAGTCGAGCTCGAGCTCGCGTATCTCCGCGTACTTGGCCTCGCGCGCAACCTCCAGCTCGGTGGCGCCACGCGCGCGGGCGCGGTCCGGGACGCGCCGTCGGGTCGACCGCGGCGCCGGCCAGATCGCGATCAGCGCCCCAAACAGCACTATTGAGCCCCCGATCCAGATCCACTGCACGAGCGGCGAGACGATCAGGTGGAACTGCGCGGGTGGCGGGTTTCGCATGTATTCGCGCGCGAGCACCGCTACCGCGATGATCCCCTCGTCGGGCCTCACCAGAGGTATCGTGCGGTTGCCGACTTCGACGATCCGCTTCAACCGCGGCGTTGAGATGTCGGGAGCGATCGCGCTCCAGATGTCACGGCTGAGCCCCGAGTCCATGCTCACGTGGCTGACCGCCTGGCCTCCGATGAAGTGCCCGACCGATCCTTGGCTCGGGTCACCCGAGTCGTAGAAGCCCTCGCTCGGAGTCAGCGTGGCGACGTGTTTGCCGCCCCTGCTGACGTCGAGCACCGCGCCCAGACCGAGCGTGGACCCGGTATGCGCCTGATCCCCCTTGGGCGTGATCGTCGCGGTCGGCCGGACATAGGCGACGGTGTATGCGCCCACCTTCGTCGACTGCCCGGGCGAGAGGCTCAGCTCGGTGGCGTGCTGAAACGAAGAGGACGCGGCGACCCCGATGAACAGGACCGCGATCCCGAGGTGGACTACATAGCCGCCGTAGCGCCGGCGATTGCGCCTTACGAGCGCCGGCAGAGCGCGCGCCGGCGATTCGCCCGACCCCGCGCGCCGCGCCCGCACCCCGCGCCAGTACTCCTGAGCGACCCCTCCGATCGCGAACGCGGCGCAGCAGAACATCGCGATCGCAAGCGGTTTGCCGGTCCCCACCCCGGCCGCCACCAGCCCGGCCAGCGTGAGCAGCGCCAACGCCGCCGGCGCTGTCAGATTGCGTCGCACGACCGCAAGCGTTGCCTTCCTCCACGCGAGCACCGGACCGATGCCGCTCAGCAGCACGAGTACGAGCGCAAGCGGGACGGTGTAGCGGTCAACCCCAGGAGGGCCGACAGAGGCCTCGCGACCGGTCAGCGCCTCTGAGATGAGCGGGAAGTAGGTGCCCCAGAAGATCACGAAGCAGAGGCCTACGAGCACGAGGTTGTTGGCCAGGAAGACCGACTCCCGCGAGATCAGCGAGTCAAGGTTGTGCTCGCTTCTCAGCATCTCCCGGCGCGAGCTGACAAGGTAGATCGAGCCGAGGATCAGGACGCCAATCAAGACCACGAACGGGACTCCGAGCGTGGCACCCCCGAAGGCGTGAATCGAGCTGAGGATCCCGCTTCGCACGAGGAACGTGCCCATGATCGCGAGCGTCCCGGTGGCGAGCACGAGCGAGACGTTCCAGACCTTCAGCATCCCTCGCTTCTCCTGGATCATCAACGAGTGCAGGAAAGCGGTCCCGGTCAGCCACGGCATCAGCGAGGCGTTCTCGACCGCGTCCCAGCCCCAGTACCCACCCCAGCCGAGCTCCGCATACGACCAGCGCGCGCCAAGCATGATCCCGACGCCGAGGAACAGCCAGGCGGCGAGCGCGAAGCGGCGCGTCGCTCTGATCCAGTCCGCGTCCAACCTCCTCGCGAGCAGCGCGCCCATTCCGAACGCGAGCGGCACGATGCAGAGCGTGTAGCCGGAGTAGAGCATCGGCGGATGGATCATCATGCTTGGGTGCCTCAGCAGCGGGTCGAGTCCGACCCCATCCGTCGGGGCCGGCGAGCTCGTCGCGAAGGGCGTGGCATAGAAGACCATCAGCGACACGAAGAAGGCGCCAAAGCCGAGCAGGATTGCGGTCGCATAGGCGCAGACCTCGCGTAGGCGCCGGCGCGTCAAGAACAGCACAAGACTCGACCACAGCGACAGCAACCACGCCCACAACAGCAGCGAGCCTTCCTGCGAAGACCACACGGCCGCGGCCTTGTAGAACGTCGGCGTCGTCGTGCTCGACGTGTCGGCCACCGTGTTGAAGCTGAAGTCGTTGGTCAAGAACGCAAACTCGAGCACCGCGAACGCGACGCTCAGGACCGCCGCAAGCGCATACACCGAGCGCCGCCCGGCCACCCGCCACTCCTCGCGCCCACTGCGCGCCCCGTACAGCGAGGTGACGATCCCGTACGCGCAGACGAGGAGCGCCAGGATCAGACAGAGCCGTCCAAGCAGCGCCATCAGCCGGTCATCAGTAGATCGGCTTCTTGCTCGGCGCGACCGTGTACTTCGACGGACACTTCGTGATCAGCGAGTCGCGCTGGCCTACGAAGCCGCCGCCCTGCTTTTCGACCGTCACGATCACCTCGCGCCCTTCCTTGAACGGGTCGGGCACCGTGCCGGTGTAGCTCAGCGGAACGGCTCCTTCCCCCGCCCTGTCCTGGACCGTGAAGTAGAGCGTCGCGCCTTCCTTGCGCACAGAGCCGCCCTTGACCTTGCCGGTCAGCTGGTAGCTGCGCCCTGGCACGGCCTCGCGCAGCAGCTGGCTCGGCGTGACGGTCGGGCTGGCGGCACTGAAGCTGGTGTAGATCAGGGCGCTCGCGAGCACCACGGCCGCGCTCAGCGCGACCACCAGCCGCACCGTTCGCTTGCGGGCGGGGCTCATCCGGCGGTCATTATCTCACGAGCGTCGCCCACGTCCGCCCGACAGGAGATCGTCTCGAGCCGCCGAAACATTTGGCCATGTCGAGAGTCCTTGGAGTTAGAGGCCGGATGAGATCCACACGACTCCATCAGCTCGTCGATCGCCGTCGCGGCGCCCCCCGGCGCCACCACGCTCAGGCTCCGCTCCCGCCGCCATATACGGCGCCTCCGCCTACAGGCGACATACCGCCCGGCTACGACTTCGCCGCACACCGCGTCCGCGAGGCGGGAGGACCCCTCGACGAGGCCTGCTACTCGTGCGACTGCGGCTACGTGTTCTCGGCCTCGGTCTCCACGAGCGTCGTATGTCCGCACTGCGGGCGCGAGCAGTCCTGGTAGCTACTTGATGTACATCCCGCTGATGGCGCGCGAGATCACAAGCTGCTGGATCTCCGCCGTGCCCTCGAAGATGTCGTAGATCTTCGCGTCGCGGTGGAAGCGCTCCACCGGGAACTCCCGGGTGTAGCCGTTTCCACCCAGGATCTGGATCGCGCGCTCGGTCACCCAGACCGCCACCTCGCCAGCCTTGAGCTTTGACATCGATCCCTCGGCGTTCTCGAACGGCACCTGGTTGCGACCCATCCACGAGGCTCGCCACACCAGCAGCCTGGCGGCGTCGATCTCCATCTTCATGCGCGCGAGCGTAAAGGCGATCGACTGGTTCTCGATGATCTTCTTGCCGAACTGCTCGCGCTCCTTGGCGTAGTCGAGCGCGTACTCGTAGGCCGCGCGAGCGATGCCGAGCGCCTGTGCGCCGACGGTCGGTCGCGACGCCTCGAACGTCGCCATCGAGGCGTTGGACTTGTTCTTCTTGCCCTCCTTGGCGCGCGCGAGCCGCTCATCGAGCTTCTCCTTGCCGCCGAGCACATAGTTCTCGGGGATGCGGCAGTCGTCGAGGTAGACATCGGCGGTGTGCGAGGCGCGCAACCCATGCTTGGACACCTTCGCGCCTTCGCTGATGCCCTTCGCTTCGCTCATCGGCACCACGAACGCCGCGTGTCCCCTCGACTTCAGCTCCCGATCGACGGTCGCGATCACCACGTGCACGTCGGAGATACCGCCGTTCGTGGCCCACGCCTTCTGGCCATTGAGCACCCACTCTTTGGTGGCCTCGTCGTACTTGGCGGTCGTCCGCACCGCGCTCACGTCCGACCCAGCGTTCGGCTCTGAGGAGCAGAACGCGGCGACCTTGACGTCGTCGGGCGTGCCGAAGCAGCGTGGGATCCATTCGCCGATTTGCTCGCCCGTACCCTGCCCGAAGATCGCCGCGACGGCCAGCGACGTGCCCATGATCGACATGCCGATGCCGGCATCGCCCCAAAACAGCTCCTCGTTGACGATCGGCAGCCCCAGGCCGGTCGGGTCGGCGAAGAACTGTGCGATGCCTTCAAAGCCGTACAGGCCTATCTTCGCCGCCTCCTGAATGATCGGCCACGGAGTCTTCTCCTTCTCGTCCCACTCGTGCGCAGCGGGCCGCATCACATCCGCCGCAAACCCGTGCACCCAGTCGCGGATGTCCTTCTGATCCTGGGTGAGCTCCATCGAGAAGGCAACCTCTTTGCTGGCGGAGCTGGCGATCGCCTCCACGGCGGCCTCGGCTGCCTCGGTAGCCTCGGCGCTCGTTACGTCGGTTGCTGACATGAGACGACTGCTCCTTTGTTGCTGATTCGGTGACGTCTGGGAATGGGCAAGCGGCCGCACGGACCCTCTCCGATCCACGTGCCCGACAGCCGGCGCCTGGCCCGCGTGCTGGGCAAATGGTACCGGGCTATCTCGGACCCCGCAACATGGATGCCATGAATCCGTGTCGCGGTCAAGGACGTTGCGCTAGCTCTCTCGCACGGCTCAGCACCTCGTCGATCATCGGCTCTGTGAGCCTGCCCGTAAACGTGTTCTGCTGGCTCGGATGAAAGCAGCCGAGCAGCGTCACCGCGCCCGCCTCATAGAGGGCGCCATGAGCGAAGCGCGGGCGCGGCCGAGGCATCGGTAGCTGCGAGCCGGAGAGCGCCTCGAGCAGGCGCAGCGCCGCCGCCCAGGCGAACCCCCCGAGACAGACGACCACCTTGACATCCTCGAGCAGCTCCAGCTCCGCGACGCTCCACGGCAGGCAGTTCTCGCGCTCTTCGCTCGTCGGCCTGTTCGCCGGAGGCGCACAGCGCACAGCCGCCATCACCCATGCGTCGCTCAAGCGAAGTCCGTCGTCGCGGCTCGTCGAAGTCGTCTGGTTTGCAAAGCCGGTGCGCCACAGCGACGCGAACAAGAAGTCGCCCGAGCGATCGCCCGTAAAGATCCGCCCGGTTCGGTTGCCTCCATGCGCGGCCGGAGCGAGACCCAGCAGCAGCACCCTCGCACCCGGGTCCCCAAAGCCGGGCAGTGGCCTGCCCCAGTACTCCTGATCGGCAAACGAAGCTCTTCTCTCACGCGCCACCCGCTCGCGCCACTCCACCAGGCGCGGGCAACGCCGGCACCCGATCTCCTGCTCGGCGAGGTTCTCCAGCTCAGTCTGCGTCATGCCGCCGCACCCTACTTGCGGATCAAGCGGCGGACGGGCCTCGAACCCGCGACCTCAAGCTTGGGAAGCTTGCGCTCTACCAACTGAGCTACCACCGCGTGCCTGCACAGATACTACGCGCCTTCGCACTACGCTACGACCCTATGAAGAGGCGCCCGATCCTGCCTGCCCTCGCCGCGCTCGTTGGCCTTGCGCTGCTCGGGCTGCTCGTCTACGGGGTGTCCAGCCAGGCGCCCGCGCGTACGCTCGACGAAGACGTCAAGAACCACGCCTATCCGCTCGCCCCGTCCGCGACAACGGCGCTGCCTGTCCTCGTCGGCGCCGGGCATCAGTCGCTCTCCTCCTACCTCGGCAAGGTGGTCGTCCTGAACTTCTGGGCCTCTTGGTGCGAACCCTGCCAGCTGGAGGCGCCACTGCTCAACCGCGCGCAGCACATGCTCGGCGGGCAAACTGGAACGGTCCTTGGTGTCACCTACCTCGACGCCTCGTCCGACTCGCTCGGCTTCGTCAAGCGTTTCCACATCTCATACCCCAACCTGCGCGACACGACCGGCGAATTCGCGCACGCCTACGGCACCAATCAGCTCCCCGAGACATTCGTGCTCGATCGGGCCGGTCGCATCGTGGCGATCTCGCGCGGCGAGGTCAACGAAGCGTTCTTGCGCAGTGCCATAACGCTTGCGGAGCGCTCGTGAGCGCAAGCCTGCCCGCAATCGAACGCCAGGTGATGTGCGTCACCTGCAAGATCCCCCTCAACGTCGCCGAATCTCCCCAGGCCGATCGCGAGCGGCAGTTCATCCGCGGACTGATCCAGCAGGGCCGCAGCGAAGCCCAGGTCAAGAGCGCGCTCGTCGCCCAGTACGGGCCGTCTGCTCTGGCCCTCCCTCGTGCTCAAGGCTTCGACGCGACCGTCTACATAGTCCCGCTCGTGCTCGCCGTCATCCTCGTCGCGGCGCTGTCGGCGCTCCTGTTCTCGTGGCGGCGCCGAACGCGACACCGCGACGACCGCACCTGGACAGCCCCCTCGCTCAGCCCGGAGGACTCGGCGCGCCTAGAGGCCGACATGCGGCGCTTCGACTGAGCGCAGCCCACTCCGTGGAGCCGGGCTGCACGATCACGGGCAGTCCACCGTACGGCACGGGTCGTCCCACAGCACGGGTCGTCCCGCGGCACAAGGCCACTCGACCGGCTACATCTCTGCCGGCGCGCTGACCCCCAGCAGATCGAGCGAACGAGCGATCGTTCGCTGTGAGGCGACGCTGAGAGCGATACGCAGCGATTCCAGCACAGGCGTCTCTGCGCCGACGACACGGCAGTCGCGATAGAACGCCGTAAAGTCCTGCGCCAGCTCGAGCGCGTATGTTGCGATCCGGTGCGGGGCACGGCGCATGGCGGCCTCATCGATCTCGCCCCCAAAGCCGACCAGCTTCTTGACCAGCGCCCGCTCGGCAGGGTGCAGGCGCTCGCTGGCCCTCCCAACCTCCTCCAAAGCGCCCTCGACGCGACCCTGCCCAGCCTTGGCGAGCATCGAAGCGATGCGCGCGTGCGCGTATTGGACGTAGTAGACGGGATTCTCGCTGGACTGCTCGCGCGCGAGGTCCAGGTCGAGGTCGATCGTCGTGTCGTGCGAGCGCGAGAGCAAGAACCAGCGGGCAGCATCGACGCCGATCTCATCGAGCAGGTCGTCGAGCGTGACGAACTCGCCCGCGCGCTTTGACATCTGGGCGCGCTCACCGCGATGGACGAGATGCACGAGCTGCATGATCAGCATCTCCAGGTGATCGGGATCGCCTCCCAGCGCCTCATAGGCGGCCCGCATACGCGCTATGTAGCCATGATGGTCGGCCCCCCACACATCGACCTGACGGTCGAACCCGCGCTCGCGCTTGTCCTGGTGGTAGGCGATATCCGAGGCGAAGTAGGTGTGCTCGCCGTTTGAGCGCACGAGCACCCTGTCCTTGTCGTCTCCGAAGTCCGTGCTCCTCAGCCACAGCGCTCCGTCGTCGCGATAGGTATGTCCGTGGCGCTCCAGCAGCTCCAGGGCGTGCTCGACCGGGCTCAGTGCGCGGCCGTCCTCGCTGAGGAGATCCGCCCGTGGCTCATGCAAGACACTCTCGCGTTGCCAGTGGTCGAAACCGATCACCCTGAACTCATGCAGCGAGCGTTGAATCTCACCGATCATCACGTCCACAGCGTCCCGGCCGAGTTCCTGTGCTGAGCGCGACGTCGCGTTTGTCATGCTTGCGACGAGCCTTTCCACGTACTCGCCGCGGTAACCGTCCTCGGGCACACGCATGTGATTGGCGAGCGCGAGGATCGACTCGCCGAGCTTGGCGATCTGCGAGCCCGCGTCGTTGACGTAGAACTCGCGCCACACCTCATGCCCGCAAAACGCGAGCAGCCGCGCCAGCGCATCCCCGTACGCGGCGTTGCGGGCGTGGCCGACGTGCATCGGGCCCGTCGGGTTGGCCGACACGAACTCCACGATGACCCGCTCTCTCTCGCGCATACCGCCACCGCCAAAGTCATCCCCCGCCTCCAAAACTTTCGCGAGCGCCCGCACATGCCAGGAATCGCTCAGATAGAGGTTCAAGAAGCCGGGGCCCGCAACCTCGAAGCGGTCGAGCTCGCCTGACAAGCGCGAGGACAGCAACTCCCCCAGGCGTCCGGCAAGCTCGCGCGGCGATGACTTCGCGGCGGGCGCGAGCAGCAGGGCTGCGTTCGTCGAGTAATCGCCGAAATCGGGCTTCGGCGGGCGCTCGAGCGTGGTCCTGCGGCTTGCTTGCGTGGCGGCCCGCTCGCCCGCAAGCTCCGAAGCCGCAGACAGAACCGCATCACGAAGGCCGCTCTCAGTAGTCGTATGGCTCACCGGCGTGATCTTATGCGCCGGCCGATCCGGGGCTTGACGGCCCTGCCAACCCTCGGCCGCCCAGGTTGCGATACTAGGCTCGTGAACGACGAGAACCAAGGCGCTGAGCGCCACATAAACATCCATCTGTCGCCCGAGATCATGGGAGGCGTGTACGCGAACTTCGCGAACGTGAGCCACTCCGACTACGAGTTCACGATCACGTTTGCTCGCGTGGACCACGAGGTCGAGGCCGAGGAGGTTCCGGGCGTGGTCGTCTCGCGCGTCAACCTCTCGCCGCGCTTCATGCGCGAGCTGATCGACGCGATGGAGGACAACTATTCGAAGTGGCGTACCCGCGAGGGGATCAAGAACCTCCCCGAGTACGGGGGCGACGACGACGAGGACTAGCCTTCCGGCGCTTTCGAGCGCGGCCGGCAACCGTCTCGACGAGCGGTCGACGGGGTACTTGGCGCCGGTGCCATCCCACGGTAGCTGAGCGCCCATGAGAGCGTGAGCGCCGTGAGAGCAAGCCGCAAGGATCAGCATTGAGCTCGCCATCGACATGAAGGTCGCCGTCGTGTCGGATATCCACGCCAACCTCCACGCGTTCGAAGCCGTGCTGGAGGCGGTCGCCGAAAGCGATGCCCACGAGCTCTGGTGCCTTGGCGATCTCGTCGGCTATGGAGGCGACCCCGATCCGTGCGTGGAGCTCACGCGCAGCCACGCCGCGGTCTGTCTCGGCGGCAACCACGACATGGCGGTCGTCGGCGAGCTTCCGCTCGAGGATTTCTCGCGCGGCGCCGGTCTCGCGGCGCAATGGACGCGCGAAGTGATCGCTCCCGAGAACCTGGCGTTCCTCGCGACCCTTCAGCCCCAAGATTCCGAGGGGCCCATCGGGCTCTACCACGCGAGCCCTCGAAACCCGGCATGGGAGTACGTGCTCTCGGCGCTGCTCGCCAACCTCTGCCTGGACGTCCAGCGTGAGCGGGTCGCCTTGATAGGCCATTCTCACGTGGCGCTGTCGTTCACGCGCCACGAGGGCGAGACCGCCACCGGCGAACCACGCCGCGAGGGAACCCAGCTCGACATCTCCCGCGGCGAATGGCTCTTGAACCCCGGCAGCGTCGGGCAGCCCCGAGACGGCGACCCGCGCGCCTCCTGGCTCTTGCTGGATCTCGACGAGCAGCGGGCATCGTTCAAGCGCACCTCCTACGACATCGCCGGCGCCGCCGGCGCGATCAGGGCCGCCCACCTGCCTGACTCGCTCGCGGAGCGGCTCCAGTACGGTCAGTGATCTCCAAGCGTGCCGGACGCCTCTTAGTGTCCATCCAAAAGCCCCGTCAGATCGCATCCCAGCGCTTCTGGCGAGCCGACCTCGGTGTTTTCGGATGGTTGCTCAGAGCGTGCTGGCGCCGGGGGTACGCACCTGACCGTGCAGGATCTCCACGGACGACCTTTATCCTGGATCGTCCTG
Organism: Solirubrobacterales bacterium; assembly: GCA_027306855.1. Taxonomy (GTDB): domain Bacteria; phylum Actinomycetota; class Thermoleophilia; order Solirubrobacterales; family Solirubrobacteraceae; genus Palsa-744. The sequence continues at coordinate 12,871 of DAHUYZ010000040.1, forward strand.
GATCGGCGCCGAAACCACACGGACGACCGCACACCCCGCAACCAGAAGAACGCCCCTTGAGCTTTCCGATGCCCATACGCTTCCTCGTACCCGCCCTGCTCGGGGCCTGCGCGGCGTTGCTCGTCTCCTGCGGCAGCACCGGCAGCGGGCTCATCCCGGCGACCAACGCCGGCCCGCTGCAGAGCGACTTCGAAGCGGTTGCGAAGGCCGCACAGGCAGGCAACGGAAGCTGCGCGGCGACCGAAGCCGCGCTCGGTAAGACAGAACAGGACTTCCTCGCGCTGCCTGCCACCGTCGACCGCGGCCTGCACGCGCGCCTTGAGCAGGGCATCGCCAACCTCCACTCGCGGGCGCTTGCGATGTGCGCGCAACCGAACGCGTCCGCCACGCAGACGACGGCCACCACGCAGACGACGACCGCACCAGAGCACACGACCCAGACGAGCACCGAAACGACGACCACCGCGACCACGCCCACGACGACCGCGACGACCCCGGCCACACCAACTCCCCCGGTCCAGGGCGGAGGCACCGAAGCGCCCGGTGAAGGCTCTGAAGGCGGCGAAGGCAAAGGGCAGGGCAAAGGCGATGGTCAGGGCAAAGGCCAGAGCGGTGAAGCCACCAGCGCCGGTGGCGCAAGCCCCGGAGGCGAACGATGAGCGAATCGGCGCACGCGTACGCGGGACGCACCATGAGCGCGATGACGACGCGCGTGCACACGGGAGACGAACGATGAGCGCGGTCGAGATCGCAGGCCGCTATCAGCTCCAGGGAAGACTCGGCTTCGGCGGTATGTCAACCGTCCATCTGGCGTTCGACCAGCGCTTGGAGCGGCGCGTAGCGGTCAAGCTGCTCGCCGAGCATCTCGCCGACGACCCTACGTTCGTATCGCGCTTTCAGCGTGAGGCCCAGGCGGCCGCGCGGCTGATCCATCCCAACATCGTCCAGATCTTCGACTCAGGCCGGGACGATCGCAGCGGCCAGTACTTCATCGTGATGGAGTACATCGAGGGATCCTCCTGCGCCGAGATCCTGCGCGATGACGGCTGGCTGGAGGTAGATGAGGCTGTCGCGATCATCGAACAGGCCTGCGAGGGACTGCACTACGCGCACCGCCATGGCGTCGTCCACCGCGACGTGAAGCCCGGCAACCTGCTGCGCTCGCGCGACGGAGAGGTCAAGCTCGCCGACTTCGGCATCGCGAAGGCTACGGAGCAGTCGAGCATCACTCAGGTCGGCTCTGTGCTCGGCACCGCCGCCTATCTGGCCCCCGAGCAGGCCCGCGGCGAGGAGGCAGGGCCGCGCGCCGACCTGTACGCGCTCGGAGTCGTCGCCTATCAACTGATCTCAGGACGCCTGCCCTACGAGGCAAGCTCTTTGACCGAGCTGGCTCTCAAGCAACAGCAAGAAGAGCCTGCGATGCTCGACACGCTCGTCGCAGCCGTAACCCCCGAGCTGGCGGAGGCGGTGGCGATCGCGCTTTCGCTGGATCTGCGTGAGCGCTACGGCACCGCGCGCGAGATGGGTCGCGCGATGAGCGACGGAGCGCACGGGATATCCCCAGCCCAACCGAGCGCCGCCTCCCACCGTCCTCGCGCCACCGACGCGACAAGCGTGCTCACGCAAGCGCCGCGTTCTTCTGCGCGCGGCGCTGCCGGACGTACACGCGCCGGCACGGGCGCAAGCCCGGTCGTGCCGCGCCAGCCACGTCGCGGCCCAGCGCGCGCCGCGCGGCCCAATCCCGTCGCGCAATCGGCGCCACGACCCCAACGCTCGCCCGCGAGTCGTGCGTGGCTCACGCTGCTCGGCCTGCTCGCGCTCGGCGGCATCATCGCCGCGATCGTGTTCGCCACCTCGCCCGCGCCGACGAAGATCACGTTGCGCAACGTCGTCTACTCCGACGTCCAAGAATCGGCGGAAGCGCTGAAGCAGCTCGTCAGCGAAAACACGAAGTAGCCGGCAAGCCCGCCGCGCATATCCTGGAGCCAATGCTCGCCTCGCTGATCGACGTCAGCCACGTCGGCTATCCGCTTTTGTTCTTGCTCGTGATGGCGGAGTCCGGCGGGATGCCCGTGCCGGGCGAGACGTCGTTGATCGCCGCCGCGGTACTCGCCAGCCAGGGCAAGCTCCAGATCGAGCTTGCGATCGCGATCGCCGCCACCGCCGCGATCGTGGGCGACAACATCGGCTACCAGATCGGCCGCAAGGGCGGGCGCTGGCTACTGCAGCGTCCGGGGCGCTTTCACCGCCAGCGCCTCCAGGTGCTCGCGAGCGGCGAGCCGTTCTTCGAGCGCCACGGCCCCAAGGCGGTCTTCTTCGGGCGCTTCGTGCTCGGCCTGCGTGTTTGGGCCTCATGGTTGGCCGGCGCGACGCATATGCGCTGGCGCTCGTTCGTGCTGTGGAACGCGCTCGGCGGCGTCTGCTGGGCGACGGCAGTCGGCCTCGTCGCGTACTTCTTGGGCCATGCCGCTGGCAACGCGATCCAGACGTTCGGCCTATTCGGGCTGATCGCTGTGCTCGTCCTTGTAGGCGGCGGGCTGTTCGCGCATGTCCGCCACCGCCGCCGCACGAAAGCCGGGGATGAGCAGACCGAGCGCGCGTCCTGACGCCCAACCGGAAAGGGACGCCGACTGGACCGGCCTACGTCGCGCCGCAGCAGCCTGGGGCGATCCGCTCCCACATCTCGCCGAGCCGCTCTAGCTCGAGCTCGGAGAAGTGCGAGAGGAAGTGCTCGCGTATGACCTCGCGATGAGTGCCACGTGCGGCCCGTAAGCGCTCGCGGCCGCTGTCGGTCAGGCACGCGTAGGCGCCGCGCGCGTCGTGGTCGCAAATACAGCGACCAAGCAGCTCCTCACGCTCGAGACGGTCAACGAGCCGGGTGAGGCCGCTGCGCGACAGGCGGACCTGCTCGGCGAGGTCGCACATCCGCATGCGACCGGCCGGGGCCTCCATCAGGTGCTGAAGCACCTCATAGGAGCTGAGCGGAAGGCCATGCTCACGCTCCAGGCGTGCCTCCAGCCGCTTGGCGAGCGTCGCGTGGGCTCGCAACAGTCCGCGCCACGCGCGCAGCTCGCTGTCGGAGAGGCTGTCGGGCGAGCGCGTCGCGGAGGAGAACCGCAGAACGGCTGCTGCGGGACTTGACCCTGTGAGCGCGGTTGCGGTAGCGGCGCTTGAAGCAGACATGATGGCAATCGATACTAAATTGCTGCTAAGCCGAACATAGCAGCGCCGAGCTGCAGTCGGCGAGCAAATGCCTTGGGGTCATGGTCTTTCTGGCTGTTCGACCAGTGATGAGCCGGTCATCTCCGGCGGCTGCGCGATGCCCAGCAGATCGAGCACCGTCGGCGCCACGTCGGCCAGCACGCCGCCGCCTCGCAGCGACGCGCCCGGCAACGTCACGATGAGCGGGACCGGGTTCAGCGAATGGGCGGTGTTGGGGCTGCCGTCTGGCTCGAGCATGTGATCGGCGTTGCCGTGGTCAGCGGTCACCACGCAGACCCCGCCGCTTGCCCGCACCGCATCGACGACCTGCGCAAGGCAGCCGTCGACCGTCTCCACAGCCTTCACCGCGGCCGGAATGACGCCCGTATGGCCGACCATGTCGGCATTGGCGAAGTTGATGATCCCGAACCGGTATCCATTCCCACCCGACTCCTCGGCGGACCACGCGTGGACGAAGGCGGATGCGGCCTCGGGTGCGCTCATCTCGGGCTTGTGGTCGTAGGTCGGGACGTCCCGCGGCGAGGGCACGAGCTCACGGCGCTCTCCTTCGTACGGCTGCTCCTTGCCGCCGCCGAAGAAATACGTGACGTGCGGGTACTTCTCGGTCTCGGCCACGTGCAGCTGCTTGGCGCCGACGCGGGCGATCACCGCTGAGAGCGTGGTGGCCGGACGTTGCGGCGCGAACGCGACCGGATAGGGCCAGCCCTCCTCGTACTCGGTGAGCGTGGCAAGACGCTCGACGGGCGGCGCGCCGCCGCGATCGACCTCGCTGAAACCGGGCTCCGCCAGCGCCTGCACGATCTCGCGCATGCGGTCGGGCCTGAAGTTGAAGCAGATGACGCTGTCCTTCGGCCAGATCCGTGCCTCGGCCCCGACGAGCGTGGGCTCGATGAACTCGTCTGTCTCGCCGCGCTCATAGGCGTCGCGCACAGCCTGCTCGCCGGTCTCGGCGCGATGGGGAGCGCGGCCGTGGACGAGCATGTCGTACGCCCTCTGGGTGCGCTCCCAGCGACGGTCGCGGTCCATCGCGAAGTAGCGGCCTACGACCGATCCGACGCGCGCGCCGGCAAGCGCATCGAGCTCGGCGAGATAGCCAGCGCCAGCGTGCGGCAGCGTGTCGCGACCGTCGGTGAAGGCGTGTACGACGACATCGGTAGACGGAGCAAGATCGCCTGCCAGGCCGATGAGCGCGCGCAGATGATCCAGCGAGGAATGGACACCGCCGTCGGAGACGAGCCCGAGCAGGTGTACGCGCGGCGGGGGCTGCTCACCGGGGGCGCCTCTGAGCGCTGCGCGTAGCACGGGGTTTTCCGCAAGCGTGCCCGACTCGGTCGCGGTCGCCTCGCCTATGCGCACGAGGTCCTGCTTGACGATCGCGCCCGCCCCGAGGTTCAGGTGGCCGACCTCTGAGTTGCCCATCTGGCCTTCGGGAA
>DAHUYZ010000041.1 GCA_027306855.1 Solirubrobacterales bacterium
GGCGGTCGGCAGGACGATTCGCAGCACCATCTTCCAGCGCGTGACCCCGAGCGCGAGCGCCGACTCCTTCATCGCCTTGGGCACCAGCGCGAGCACTTCGTGGGCCGAGCGCGCGACGATCGGCAGCATCACGATCGCGAGTGCGATCGCTCCCGCCCAACCGCTCTGCTGTTTGCCGACCACCAGCAGGCCGAAGATGAAGATTCCGGTGACGATCGTGGGCACGCCGGTGAGGATGTCCAGCACGAAGCGGACCGTCGCTGCGGTGCGTGGACGCGCGAACTCGGATGTGTGGATGCCGATCAGAATCCCCACTGGGACTGCCATTAGGCTCGCCAGCGCCACGAGCACGACGGTGCCCACGATCGCGTTTGCGATGCCGCCGCCGCTCTGCCCGAAGGGAACTTCGCTGTGGATGAAGAAGTCGAAGTTGATCGCGCCGATTCCCTTGACGAGCACCGAGCCGATCACGATCGCCAGCACGGCCACGGCCGCCAGTGCCGCCAGCGTCGCCAGCGCCTCCATCCAGCGGTTGAGCATCCGCCGCCGCCGCAGGTGCGCGTCGCCGGTCAGCGCCGCGATCATTGCCGTCTCGGATGTGCTCAATTCGGGGCTCCCAGGCCAACGGGCAGGCGCACAGTCGTGCGCCTGACGATCAGCCGCGCGACCACGTTGGCGATCAACGCGAGCACCAGAAGGATGGCCGCCAGATAGGCCAGCGAGGAGATCTGCAGGGAGGTCGCCGCGCCCTGGTACTCGGAGGCGATGCGGCTGGCGAGCGTGTCGCCTGTCGCGAACAGCGACCAGTGTATGCCGTTGACGGTGTGGCCGATCACCATCGTCACGGCGATCGCCTCTCCGAGCGCGCGCCCCAGCCCAAGGATGACGGCCCCCACCATACCCGAACGAGCGTACGGCAGCATCACTATGCGGACCATCTCCCAGCGCGTCGCTCCCAGGGCCAGTGCTCCCTCCTTGAGCTCGGTCGGCACAGTGGCGAACACCTCGCGCGTGACCGCCGAGACGATCGGCACGGTCATGATCGTGAGGATCACCACCGCTGTGATCACGCCGAGGCCTGTCTCGGCTCCTGAGAAAAGCGGCAGCCAGCCGAGCACGGACTGCAGCGCCGGCTCGATCGTGTTGCGCATCACGGGCGCCAGCACGATCAGCCCCCACAGTCCGAGCACGACGCTCGGGATCGCCGCGAGCAGTTCCACGAGCGTTGCCACGGGGCGCCGAATTCTGCGTGGCGCGAGCTCGGTCAAGAAAAGCGCGATCGCCACCGACACGGGAGCGGCGATTAGCAGCGCGAAGAACGAGGTCACCGCGGTCCCGAACAGGAAGTCAGCGGCGCCGAAGCCGTATCCGTTCGTGCCCTGGCTGGGGTTCCAGTTCTCGCCTGCGATGAACCCGAGCCCGTATCGGGAGAACGATTCGCCGGCCAGGGAGAAGACCTTGTAGGCCAGCGCGGCCAGGACGACGATCGCCACCGCCGAGGCCAGCCACGTGAGCGCGCGCAGCACAGGGTCGCCCAGCCGGTCGGCGAGACTGTGGTGGGCGCTCGAGAGTCGCAGCGCTGAGGATGAGGCGGGTGTGGCGGATTGACTTGACACTTGGATCGGGCGTGATTCCCGCGGAGGCTGCAGCCCCCGCGGGAATGCGCCCCTTAGCCTAGCCTTCGACCTTGTTGATGGTCGCTTCGTCGACCGAGCGGATCTTTTCCGGGATCGGCACGAAGTCCAGCTTCGGCCCGAACTTCTGCCCAGTCGTGACGGCCCACTTCAGGAATGCCTTCAGGGTGCTCGCGTTCGGCGCCTTCAGCGGTACCAGGGCATACGTGAACGTCGAGATCGGGTAGGCCTCCGGTGCGGTTGCGGGAGGGTTCACGATCGAGATCTTGTTGTCCGCCGGCACTTCCTTGAGCGTCTTGGCGGCCGCTTCGATCGTGGTTGGTCCGGGCACCGGATAGTTGCCTGCGGCATTCTGGACGACCGCGTCATCGAGGTGCCCCTGCAGCACGTACGCGAGCGTCAGGTAGCCAATCGATCCGTTCGTCGAAGTGACCGCGGCGGAGATGCCCGAGCTGCCCTTGGCCCCCACACCCGCGGGGAACTTGACCTGCGTGGCGTTGCCTACCTGCGACTTCCATTCCGAGCTGATCTTCGAGAGGTAGTCGGTGAACGCATACGTGTCGCCGCTGCCGTCGCTGCGGTAGACCGGAGTGATCTTCGTCGCGGGCAGTTTCAGACCGGGGTTGAGCGCGGCGATCTTCGGGTCGTTCCAGCTCGTGATCTTGCCGAGGTAGATTTCGGCGAGCACGGGACCGGTCAGCTTCAGGTGAGTTGGCACGCCTTCCACGTGGTAGACGGCCACCACGGATCCAAGTGCCCAAGGGATCTGCACCACGCCGACGCCTTCCTTGGTGGCTTCCTTGAACTGGTCTTCGGTCAGCGGCGCGTCGCTGGCGCCGAAGTTGACCGTCCTGGCGGTGATCTGCGCGATGCCGCCACCCGAGCCGATCGCGCTGTAGGCGACGGACACTTTGCTTTCCTTGAGGTATTCCGGCTGCCAGACGGACACGAGCGGGGCGACCAGCGTGCTGCCGGCTCCCACCAGCGTGCTGGAGCTGCTCGAGGACGAGGAGGTGCTCGAGCTCGAGCCGCATGCCGCCGCTCCCAGCGCCAGCGCAGCGGCGCCTAGAAGGTCGCCGATCTTTCTGAGGGACACAGAATCTCCCTTGACGGATTTCACGTTGGGCCGGCATGCGACTCGCCGCTATGCCAGCTCGATGCAGGGCCAGTCTCCTGGGGCGGAGCTCCTCCGTTGTGAACATCTCGTGAAAGCTCGGTCGTCGGCTGCGGCTGGAAGCGATAGCCGAACCCTGGGTGTGTATGGATGAAGCGCCGGTCCGGCATCGCCCGCTGGAGCTTGTTGCGCAGCTTGCTCACGTACACGTCCACCGAGCGATCGCCGGAGCGCAGCTCGCTGCCCCACACCTGCTTGTAGAGGTCCTCGCGCCTGGTGATCGCTCCGGTTCGAGCCGCAAGCGCGACGAGCAGATCGAACTCGCGCACCGACAGCGTCAGCGCCCGCCCGGCGGCGATCGCGAGGCCTTCCTCGATCCTGATCTCGAGCTCGCCTGAATACAGGGTGCCGGCACTGTCTTGCCTGGGGGCCACCGCCACGTATGGTCGCGCCGATGGGCTGACAGATCGTTGCGGACTCGTGATCGAGCCGTGAACAATTCGTAAAGCGGATCGCGCGATTCCGGTGCGCCGCATAACCTTTGTAGATGGGCCTCTTCAAGCGCGCGGCCGATTCCCGCCTCGATCTCCTGCTCGAGCAGGCGGGCGCCAACATCCTGCGATCGGGGCAACTTCTGCGAGAGCTTCTGGCCGAGCTGCCCGAGCGCTCGGGCCTGGCCGAGGAGGTGAAGACGCTCGAGCAGGAAGGCGATCGCGTCACGCACGACATCATCCTGTCGCTCAACGGCAGTCGTGGTCGTGGGTTGCGCCGGCCGTTCGACGCCGCCGGCGGCTATGCCCTTGCGAGCGCGCTCGACGACGTGCTCGACCACACCGAGCAGACCGCCGCGTTGCTGAGTCTGTACGGCATCGAGGCCCCGATGGAGCAGGCCGTCGAGATGGCCGACGTGCTCGTCGCGGCCGGCGAGCAGATCGTGGGGGCGCTTGCGATGCTGAGCGAGGGAGCGCAACCGGGTCCGCGCCTGGTCGAGATCCATCGCCTCGAGAACGAAGGCGACCGGTTGCTGCGCGATGGCCTGGCCTCGCTGTTCGCGGGCGGCGCCGACCCGATGGTCGTGATCCGCTGGAAGGACGTCTTCGAGTCGCTGGAGGCCGCGATCGACGCGTGCGAGACGGTTGCGCACGTGATCGAGGGGATCATGCTGAGGCAACGTCGCGGCCACTGACGCCACCTGGAGGGGGGTGAGGTTCCTCCATGGTCGTAGAGGCTCCAGCTATAAGAGTCTGTCCGAAAACTCGAGTGCGTTGGATGGCGTGTGCATGACCAAGTGCCGCAAGGATCCAGGCGCCGGCCTCGCGCATGTTCTGCAACCTGTCGTGAGCCGGCTGCGAATATGAGCGCGTGAGCACCGTCAACCCGCCCCGCGCCTCGCGTCTGACAGCGGTGCTGCGCGAGGGCGAGCGAGTTACGCCGCTCGAGCTGTTCTTCGACCTCGTGTTCGTGCTGGCATTGACCCAGTGCACGACGTTGATGACGCGCACCCCCACCTGGGAAGGTCTGCTCAAGGGCCTGCTCGTGCTCGGTGTGCTGTGGTGGTCGTGGGTCGGGTATGCGTGGCTGACGAGCGTGATCGATCCCGAGGAGGGCGCCGTGAGGCTGGCGAGGGTCGCCGCGATGGCGGCCCTGCTCGTCGCCGCGCTGTGCGTGCCGGGCGCGTTCGGTCGCGACGCGCTCCTATTCGCCTGCGCTTACGGCGTCGTGCGGGCCGCCCACATCGTTCTGTTCACGATCGCCAGCCGCGAGGACGCGGCGCTGAGGCGCGCGGTGACCGGGCTCGGCTTCAGCACAGCGGTCGGCGTGGGCCTGCTCGTGATCGCCTCGTTCACCGGCGGCGCGCTGCAGCTCTCCCTGTGGGGGTTGGCGATAGCGCTCGACATGGGCGGGCCGTACCTGTTCGGCTCCGAGGGCTGGAAGCTTGTGCCCGGGCACTTCGCCGAGCGGCACGGCCTGATCGTGATCATCGCGCTCGGCGAGTCCGTCGTGGCGCTCGGGGTCGGCGCAAAAGCGACGATCGACACCGGTGTGGTCCTCGCCGCCGTGCTTGGCGTCGCGGTCGCCGCCGCTCTCTGGTGGGTGTACTTCGACGTGACCGCGATCGCCGCGGAGCGGCGGCTCTCAGGGATGGTGGAGGGGCGCGAGCTCAACGAGATGGCGCGCGACTCCTACTCCTACCTGCACTTCCCGATGGTCGGTGGCATCGCGCTGCTCGCCGTCGGTGAGAAGCTCACGCTCGGCCACGTCGGAGACCCCTTGAAGCTGGTGCCGACCGCCGCGCTGCTCGGCGGAGCGGCGCTCTACCTGCTCGGCCACGTGGCGTTCCGTCTGCGCCAGGTGCACACGCTCAGCGGACGGCGACTGGTGTGCGCGATCGCCTTGCTCGCGCTCGTGCCGGTGACGGTGGAGCTCGGGATCTCATCGCTCGCCACGCTGGGCATCCTCGCCGCGGCCCTCAGCGCGCTGATCGTCTACGAGGCGCTCCGCTTCGCCGAGGTGCGCGAGCGGGTGAGGCACCGGGCCGCGCATTGAGCGCGATGGCCGGCTCGGGGCAGCTGTCTGCCAGTGATATTGGAGGTCGCTGACGGGAGGCCTATGGCGGCTCAGATCGCCCCTGCCAGCACGAGCGCGCCGATGACGATCAGCACCAGGGCCGTGAGCGCGTTGCCCCAACGGTCGAGCCAGCGGCTCTGCACCTGGTAGCCGCCGAAGCACGCGAACAAGGTCAGGCCGGCGATCGTGGCGATCGTCACGGCCGAGAAGACGATCAGCGCTCCCACAGCGGCGAACGCTCCCGCCGCCGTCGCCGCCAGGAAGACCGGGAGGATCGTCAGGTCGGGTGATGCCGCCGCGCCGAACGGGACCATGATCGCGGCCAGGCCCTTCACGCGGCTGCCCTCGACGGCGACGAGCGCATCGCTCTCGGCCGGCGAGTGCGTATGAGCGTGGTGGTGGGCGTGGCCGTGCTCGATGGCGTCGTGGCTGTGGCCGTGGTCGTGTCCACGGCCATGCTCGTGGCCCCGGCCGGACAGCTCGAACACGGCAAAGCCGATCCCGGTCAGGATCAGGATCGCGCCTACAATCGCGTTCTGCGCGCCCTCGACGGTCGAGCGAAACTGCAGGCCGACGACGACGATGACCGCGCCGAGCAGCAGCGAGACGAGCACGTGGGCGATGCCCGCAAGCAGCGACAGGCGTGCGACGCGGGAAAGCGGATATCTGCGTGTGCGCCCGATCACCGCGAGCGGGACCCAGTGGTCGGGCAGGATCGCATGGCCGAGGCCGACCCCCGCGGCGGCGGCCAGCAGAGCGGGCGTGGTCGAGCTCATCGACCAATCATGACGCGGCGCATCTCGTCCCGTTGTGCCGCCTGCGCTTGGGGATGTCGCCTGTCGCGCCTCGTTCGCTAGCGGCTCGTCGGGCTCGGCGTGCTGCTGGGATAGAGCTCGCTGAGCCGATCGGAGACCCTGCACAGAAGCGCGCGGACCGGAGGCGCCCACACGATCAGCGCGGCGATCGCCCCGACGCCCACGCCGCCGAGCACGTCGGTGGGGTAGTGCACGCCGACCATCACGCGCGCCACTGCGATCAACACGCCCCAAACGAACGCCGCCCAGCCGAGTCGGCGAGCGCCGAAGAGCAGGAACGTGAACGCGATCGCGAACGCGCCGGAGGTGTGGTCGGAGGGGAAGGATGCGTCCTTGCCGTGCGCAATCAGCAGGTGATGGGTGTGGTAGACGAACGGGCGCGTGCGGTCATAGAGGTGGTTGACGACCTGGACCGCCAGCAGCGCGAGGATCGTCGCGACCCCTGCGCAAAACGCGGCGTATCGCTGCTTCTGGCATACGCGAGCCGGTCCCGCCAGCCAGAGGAGCGCGACCGCCGCGACGAGGACGAAGACGGCGTACTGGGCGAAGAACTTCGCCAGGTCGCCGACAAATGCGTGTTCGTAGGCGAAGTCGTTGAGGGCGTGATAGACGCTGAGGTCCATATGCGGACCTCACCGTAAAAGATTTGTGAAGGGCTCGCGACGTAGACGAGCTCAGTGGCCCGCGTTGAAGACGCTCGAGTCGAACGCGAGCAGACCCTTCGCGCCCGCGTAGCCGAGGGGCTTGCACCCGAACAACCTCTCGATCGTCAGCAGCAGCGAGAAGTGGTCGTATTCGCCGAGCACGTTGAGGCTGCCGGGCTTGACGTACTTGGAGATCAGCAGCAGCCCGACCTTTCCTCCGCCGCCGGCCGCCCCGGTCTGAGCGCCGGCGGGGTTGGTTGTGGGCGCGCCCGAAGATGGGCCAGTGCTCGTCGTCCCCGCGGGCGAGCCGGTCGGCAGGTTGGGGTAGGGGCCGCTCACGCAGCAGCCGCTCGTGTCCGCGTTCGCCCCGCTCTGGGGCGCGTGGTCGAACGTGATCGCGATCAGGCCGCCTTCCTTGTACGCGGCCGACTTCTCGATCTCGGGAACGACCTTGCGCAGGAACGCTTCGGCGGGCGCCAAGCCCGCGGGGGCGCCGGGCTTGCACGGCGTCTGCGAGCCGTCGTCGCAGGCGTCCGGAGCGATGTACGCGAACGACGGCGCCCTGCTCGAGGCGGCCAGGTCCGTCGCGAGCTGCCCGATCCCGACGTCGTTCTTCGCGCAGGCAGGGCCGTCGATGAGCGAGTGGAAGTAGACGAACGGGTTCCGCCAGGTCGCATACCCAGTCGTCGCATTCGGCGTGTTCTCTGCATCGCTCGCGCCGGCTTGCGGATGGGGGCAGCCGCCCGTGGAGGAGGGGCCGCCCGTTTCGACGCCTTCTACATACGCCCTCCACGTCTTGCCGGCGCTTTCGAGCTGGTCCGCGATCGTGAGCGTCGTCTTTGGGTAGACGCATCCGGTCCCAAGGGTCTGCCCTTCCGCGCCCGCGCTCCCAGGGCTGATGTCGCCGTAGAGCGGACAGCCCTGGACCGTCTGAGGAGTGGGTCCCTGGCCGCTGATCAGCGCGATCCCGTTCGCCGGCTCGCCGCCCGCGACCGCGTAGTAGCTCTGCAGCAGCTCGCCTTCGCTCGGCAGCGTCTTCGACAGATACGGAGCCGATGGGCCGCCACCGAACGTTGCGTTGTAGCCCTCTTCGGAGAGGACGATCAAGAACACGTGCTTGACCGCGGGCAGCGACCCGGCGGCGTGTTCGGGCCCGCTCTTCGCCGGGCTTTCCTTGCCTCGGCCGCCGTTGCTCGCGCCGCCCGACTTCTTCGTGCCCTTCGTCTTGTTGGGGGCGCTCCCATTCGACGTCGCCGCTTCTTCGGCGCCGGCTTCCTTGCCCGATTCTTCGCTGCCTTCCGATCCCGATCCCGATTCGGAGGACGCGGACGGCGTCGCTTCGGGCTTGGTCGGTGGGGGCGCAGTGGCGCTTACCCCGCTCCCCGCGGGCTGTGTTACCGAGGACCTCGGCAGGATCAGCGCGCTCGAGCCGCCCTGCGCGGGGCTGACGGTCGTGCCGACGAGCACCCCAAACCCGAGCAGCGCCAGCACAGCCACCGCAACCGCCCAGGGGGAGGGCGTTTCCTGCGCCGGATCGTGACCTGGCGCGAGTTGTTCGATGAGCGTGACAACGCGCCGCTCGACGTCCAGCCATCGCTCCCTCAGGGCGCTCATCGACTCGAAGTCTTTCGCGGCGCTGTGTAGGGAATGTGAAGAATCTGATCTTCGACCAAGCAATCACAGACTGTTTACAACTCAGGGCCAGCCTGCTCGGATACTCGGACGGCGCATGGACTCGTCCGCAGCAACCGAAGAATTCGATCCGGCCCGTCCGTCCTCTTCGCTCGATGACGCGCCGACGGAGATTCAGCGGCCGCCGATACCAATGATTCCCGCCGGCCGCGAGCAGTGCTCGGCGTGCAATGCGCCGCTCGCTTCCGACCAGCGTTACTGCGTCGAATGCGGCCAGCGTCGCGGTGGCGCGCGTCCACCGTTCTTCGGGGAGCCCCAGATGGGCCCACCGTCCACCGGCGCCGTGCGCGCTCGTCGGCCGCTGATGTCGATCAACGCCACGCTGGTAGCAGGTGTCGGCACGCTGCTGCTCGCGATGGGCATCGGCATCTTGATCGGACGTTCCGGCCAGGGCACGAGCACGAAGACGCCCGCCGTCCAGCTCATATCGCCAAGCGGCTCGGCGCTCGGCGCAGGCGCCGGCTCCACCGCGACGGAAACGCCCGCGGTCGGGGCTCAGGCGACGAGCACCACAGGCGCGAGCTCCTCCAAATCGAGCAGCTCAACCTCGTCGTCCAAGCCCGCCCCGAAGAAGAGCCCGCCGCCCCCGCCGAAGGTCGTGACGGTCGGCAGCAAAGGCAGCGGGCCCGGCTACCAGAAAGGCAAATTCACGGGCAATTTCTTTGGAGAAGGCGAAAAATGACCTCAGGCGCACCGTCCGAGCCGGCGACGGTCGACCTCGCTCGCCGGCGTGAGGAGCTCGCGGCGCGCCATGCCGAGCTGCAGTGGGATCTCGGCGGCCTCGCCTACGAGATGGCGGTCCGCAACCACATCCGCGTCGAGGTGCTCGTGCAGCGAGCCGCCGTCCTGCAGGAGGTCGACTCCGAGCTCGGCGAGATCGAGCGGATCCTGCGCATGGAGCAGACGGGGACGGCGGGCTCGTGCGGCTCGTGCGGCGCCCCCCACAGCGGCGGCGCGGCCTACTGCTGGCAGTGCGGCCACTCGCTGCTGGAGCACGTCCCGAGCCACGCCATCGGCGCCTGACGCGTCAGGGTCAGCCGAAGCGGCCGGTCACGTAGTCGCTCGTCCTGGGGTCGCGCGGCCTGGTGAAGATCGTGCTCGTGTCGTCGTACTCGACGAGCACGCCGGACTGGCCGCCGTCGACGGAGCCGATGCTGAAGAACGCCGTGCGATCGGCGATGCGCGCGGCCTGCTGCATGTTGTGAGTCACGATCACGATCGTGTAGCGGTGCTTGAGCGTCTGCATCAGCTCCTCGATCGACGTCGTAGCGATCGGGTCCAGCGCGGAGGCGGGCTCATCGAGCAGCAGCACGTCCGGTTCGATCGCGATCGCCCGCGCGATGCACAGGCGCTGCTGCTGCCCGCCCGAGAGGCAGAGCGCGCTCTTGTGCAGCCTTTCCTTGACCTCGTCCCACAGCGCGGCGCCCCTCAGCGCGCGCTCGACCCGCTCATCGAGGCTGTGCTTGAGCTTGAGGTTCCTGGGTGCCCAGGCCACGTTGTCGTAGATCGACTTCGGAAACGGGTTGGGCCGCTGGAAGACCATCCCGATGCGCCGACGAACCTCGACCGGATCGACGCGGCTGTCGTAGACGTCGTGGCCGTGATAGGAGATCCTGCCCCTCAGCTCGAAGCCGGGGATCGAGTCGTTCATGCGATTGAGGCTGCGCAGGAAGGTGCTCTTGCCGCAGCCCGACGGCCCGATCAACGCGGTGATCAGGTTGCGCTCGATCTGGAGCGTGACGCCGGCTATCGCGCGGTTGTCGCCGTAGGACACCGAGAGATCGTGCACGTCGAAGATCGCTTCGCGGCTGCGCGAGCGCTCCCTGGGAGCGCCCTCGAGCTGGGCTGCGCCTGCGTCTCGCCGGGCGAGGCGTTCGTGTCGTGGAGCGCCGGCCAGCGCGGCATCCTCTCCCGTCAGCGTCGCGGAGATGTCCTGAGCGTCGGGGACCCTGATGCGCACTCGCCGCTTCGGCGCAAGAGCGGCCGGGGCGCGATCGTCTGTCATGTCGGGCGTCTTCATGCGCTGTACCTCGAACGGCTTCTGCTCAGCATCGCCCTACCTCCAAGGCTCGCTATCAGGATGAATGTCAACAGGACGAGGCCGGCGCCCCAAGCTCTCGCGAAGCCGTATGGGTCGGCTCCCTCGGACGCGCTGAATATGTATACGGGGATGTTCGGCAACGCTTGCCTGCCGAACGGGTTGGCCGACACCGTGTTGGCGAAGATCGAAGTCGTGAAGATCAGCGGCGCGGTCTCGCCGGCGGCGCGGGCGACCGCCAGGATCGTGGCCGTCACGATCGGGCCGATCGCGCTCGGCAGCACGACGCCCCTCACCGTCCGCCAGCGGCTCACCCCCAGAGCATCCGCGGCGTCTCGCAGGCTGCGCGGCACGAGCAACAGAACCTCCTGCGTCGCGCGGGCGATCAGCGGGAGCATGACGATCGCAAGCGCCAGCGACCCGGCGAAGCCGCTCTGGTGTTTGCCGACGACCAGAAGGCCGAACACGAACAGCCCTATGACGATCGTCGGCAGGCCGTTCAAGAGGTCGAGCGCCATCCTCAGCACTCTCGACGACGATCCTCCCGCGAACTCGACGATATAGAGCGCGGTCAAGATGCCCAACGGCATCGCGATCGCCGTGGCGATCAGCATGATCACGCCGGTGCCCACGATCGCCGGCGCGATCCCTCCGCCGGGCGTCCCCAAGATAGCCGGGGGGTCTTTTGTCAGGAAGCCAATGCTCAAGATGCTCGCCCCACGGGAGGCGACCGAGTAGACGACGATCGCCAGCACCGCGACGGCAAGCAGCGCGCAGGTGGTCTGACCGGCCTCGGCGGCGCGGCTGGCCAGCTGGCGGCGGCGCAGGTTCCCCGAAGCGCTCAGCGGGCGAGCGGGGTCCAAGCCGTCGCCGAACGGCGAGCTCCCAGGGTCCTCGACGCCGCTCGCAAGCGATCCGCCGACGCCGTTGAGCGAGACCTCGACTTCGGCGGCCTCAGAGCCCGCGCCCTTGTCGAAGAGCTCGCTCATCGAGCCGCGAGCCTATGGACGTCGAAGCGGCGCGTAATCCATTGCGCGACCGCGTTCGCCAGCAGGCCGATCACAAGCAGGATCAGGCCGAGATAGAACAGGGAGGAGATCTGCAGGCTCGTCGCGGCCCCCTGGTACTGGTTGGCGATGCGGCTCGCAAGCGTGTCTCCGGTGTCGAACAGGGACGCGTGGATGGCGCTGCCCGCGCCGATCACCTGGGTCACCGCGATCGCCTCGCCGAGGGCCCTGCCCAGGCCGAGGAACGTGGCCGCCGCAAGCCCCGACGCCGCCGAGGGGAGCACGACGCCGCGCACGACCTCCAGCCGTGTGGCCCCAAGCGCGACCGCCCCGTCCGTGAGCTCGCGTGGAACCGACAAGAACAGGTCGCGGCTGATCGAGGCGATGATCGGGACGACCATGATCGTCAGGATCAGGCTCGCGTTGAACAGCCCCGCGCCGGTCGTCTGCGCCGGGCCGAAGATCGGCAGGAAGCCCAGCACGCCATGCAGGAGCGGCTCCAGATGCGAGCTCAAGAACGGCCCGAACACGACGATGCCCCAGAACCCCAGGATCACGCTCGGGATCGCCGCCAAGGTCTCGACCAGCGGACCGATCACCCCACGGACCCGGCGCGGAGCGACCATGCTCAGGTAGAGCCCGATCGAGATCCCGATCGGAACGGCCAGCGAAAGCGCGGCCAGCGAGGTGACTGCCGTCCCGTACACGAAGACCCCTGCTCCAAAGATCCCGAACTCGGGCTTCCAGGCGGTGTGGCCGACAAAGCCGAGCCCAAACTTCGAGATCGACGAGGCGGCGCCGTTCATGAGCTGGTAGGCGATGGCGCCGATCGCCACGATCACGAGCAACGCGGCCAGCATGCACAGGCCGTAGAGGACCCCGTCGCCGATCCGGTCCGTCGTGCGGCCACGGGCGGCATGTAAAGGTTTCCAAATGTCTATTCCCAGGCGTGCTACCAAGGAACGCAGCGGCCTCGAAACATTTATAGGGCTCGAAGCGTCGGCCATCCGCGCAGCTTAAGGCGAGACCGGCGCCACGCAAATCGCCGTTCACAACATTTACACATCTGGCGTTTACAACCTCTACACAAGGTCGCTTGGCGATGTTCACAAGATTGCCACAGCTAGCTCGACGCGCGCTGGAATGCTGGGCGCGTCAATAACACGACTTTCACCTAGGAGGACTTTTGATACGCGCAAGATACCCAATGCTCGCCGCTGCGGTGGCGGTTGTGAGCCTGGCGGCAGGCGCTTTGCCGGCCGGCGCAATGGCCGAATCGCTCACCGGCGCGGGATCGACGCTGGTTGCCCCGCTCGAGGCGTACTGGGCGCAGGACTTCCAGCAGCGGTACGGCGATTCGGTAACGTATGCGTCTGTAGGGTCAGGAGCGGGAATCGCGCAGATCTCTGCCCGGACGGTCGACTTCGGGGCCTCCGACGCTCCGATGACGCCGACCCAGGCAGAAGGATGCAAAGAATGCATTCAGATCCCCTGGGCCCTTACCGCGACCGGCATCGGCTTCAACATCTCGGGCGTCTCCAAGCTCCGCCTCACCGGCCCGGTCCTGGCCGAAATCTATCTCGGCAAGATCACGAACTGGGACGCCCCGGCGATCGCGAAGCTGAACAAGGGCACGACCCTGCCGAACCTCAAGATCACGCCCGTGTACCGGAGCGATGGAGCTGGGGATACGTATGCCTTCACCGACTACCTGTCGCGTATCAGCTCCCAATGGAAGAGCCAGGTCGGCAACGCCACCTCGGTCAACTTCCCGACGGGCGTAGGCGGCAAGGGCAATGACGGAGTGACGGCGGTCGTGACCACGACCAACGGCGCGCTCGGCTACATCTCGGCCTCCTACATCATCGCCCACAAACTCGGCGCGGCGGCCCTGCGCAACGCGGCGTGCAAGTACGAGTACCCGAACCTCAGCAACATCGAGGCGGCCGCGAAGGTCATCAAGCACGTCGCTTCGAACAACGAAATGCACATCGTCAACCCCCCGAAGAGCGACAAGATCGCCTATCCGCTGTCGACGTTCACGTACGCGATCGTGCCGATACACGCTCCCAACTCGGGGCTGCTGGCGAAATGGGTCTACTACGCGATGACGATGGGACAGAAGTTCGGCGCCGCGCTCGACTTCGCCCCGATCCCGAAAGTGGTCCTCAAGGCCGCCATCAGCACGTTGAACACACTGAAGTAGGCCTGAGCGGTCCAGACCCTTCACGACAGAGGCCGGTGGGCGATTCGCTCACCGGCCTCTTTGCTGTCCGGCGCCTCTCCCCACGACGCCTCTCCAGACTGCATGGATCGTCAAAGAAATGCAATAGATCTGTAAAACCTTTATCACCTTGCGTTGTTCACGTTTTGGTCACGATCCGGGGGCGACCGATCGCAGAGACTGGAGCGCGATCATCGGTCTCGGGTCATCGCATGGTGTCAGGCCTTTGGTCTCATCTTCCAGCAGTCATCCAAAGGAGCCTGCCGCGCATGAACGGTTGCTGTCGTCGCTACACCACTCTCGCTCTCCTCACGAGCGTCAGCGCATTTGGGCTGGCCGCGTGTGGCAATTCGAGCAAACCATCCGTCACGCCGGCGGCGTCGACGACGCCCGCCACGAACTCCACGAGCAAGCCGACGCTGCTCGTCTACTCCGCACAGGGCTACTCGCCCAACGGTGTCGCGGCCTTCAGCAAGGAAACGGGCATCCCCGCGAAGCTCGTCGAAGACAGCACCGGTCCGCTGCTCGCGCGCATCCAGGCCGAGAAGGCAAACCCGCAGTGGGGCCTGCTCTGGGTCGACGGCAACGAGGCTTTCGCGGCGCTCGACAAGCAGGGGATGCTCGAGCAAAACCTTGAAATTCCCGCGCTCACCGCGACCGGCGAGAGCCTCGTCCCATCCGACAAGAGCTTCGCGCCGACGGGCATGACGACCGCCTGCACGATGATCTACAACTCGAAGGCCGTCTCATCGCCCCCGACCAGCTGGCAGCAGCTGCTGGACTCCAAGTGGAAGGGCAAGATCGGGATGAACAACCCGGCCGTCTCCGGGCCGACGTTCCCGTGCGTCGCCGGTCTGATGAACTACCTCGGCAGTCGCGCCAAGGGCGAAGAATTCATCGAGAAGCTCAAGGCGAACGGGCTGCACGTCTCCGAAGCCAACAGCGACACCCTGCACCTGCTCGAAACCGGCCAGATCGACATCGGCCTGATCCAGAGCTCCGCCGCGATCGGCGCGTCCTCGAAGGCGCCCGTCCTGAAGGTCGGCTACCTCCCCAAGGAGACGCTGCTTCCGAGCGTGATCGGGATCGACGCGAAGGTCTCGCCCGAAATCAAGCAAGAGGCGCAGAAGTTCCTCACCTGGGTCTACTCGCCCGCCGGCCAGCACCAGATGCAGGTCGGCGATCCCCACGGCGACTCGCTGTACTGGCCGGTCGTCCCCGCCGTCAAGCCGCTGGCGCTGCTGCCCGAACTGAGCACGCTCTCCACCCAGACGATCGAACCGTACAAGTGGGGCGCCGAAGAGGCCTCTGTCAACGACTGGTTCAACTCGCACATCGCTCAGTGAGCGAAGTCGCACACGCGGCCATTGGGCGGGCGCGGATCTCCGCGCCCGCCCTCCCGCGCCCGAGCCTCACCGGCGTGATGGCGGCGCTGCTCGGGCTCTTGCTGGTCGTGCCGATCGGGGCGTTCCTGCTCGTCGCCGTCTCGCCGCGGCTGTTCGCGCAGGGGAGCTCCTGGATCACGCTCTCGTCGTTCAAAGACGCGCTCAGCGGCCCATCGCTGCGGGCGCTCGCCGACACGGGCATCGTCGGGCTCGGGGCGGCGCTGCTCGCGCTCGCCTGCGCCCTGCCGCTCGCCCTGCTCGTGGATCGGACCAACCTGCTCGGACGGCGCCTCTGGCAGCTCGGCGTCTGGGCGCTCTTGCTCGCGCCCAGCTATCTCGTCGCGCTCGGCTGGGAGCGTTTGTTCGAGCCCGGCGGGGTGCTGGCGCGGGCGGGCGTCGAACCGACGGCGATCCGCGGCCTGCTGTACGGGCCGGCCGGGGTGATCGGGGTGCTCGGCATCAAGGGCGTTCCATTCGCGTTCCTCGCGGTCTCCGCCGCTCTGCCTGGCCTCGGAGCGAGCTTTGAGCACGCGGCGCGCGTCCACGGCGCCGGCCGGCTGCGATCGTTGCGCACGGTGATCCCGATCCTCGCGCCCGCCCTGTGGACGGCGCTCGCGATCGTGTTCGCCGAGTCGATAAGCGACTTCGGCGTGGCCAAGACGCTTGCCTACACCTCAGGCTACCCGCTCGCCACGTTCTCCCTGTACACCGCCGTCGACAACGAGCCGATCCAGTTCGGCCTCGCCGCCGCGATCGGCTGCACGCTCGTCGGCCTGGCGGCGATCGCGCTGCTGGCCCAACGCCGCGCGATGCGCGGCCGCTCCTACCAGGTGCTCTCGGGCCGTTCGCGTCCCCACTCGCGTCACACGATGACCCCATTCGCGCACGCCGCGGCGCTCGCCGGCGTGGTCGCCTTCTTCGCTGTCGCGATCGGGGTGCCCGTGTTCGGCGCGATCAGCGCGTCGCTGCTGAAGGACCTCGGCACGCTCCAGCAGGGGTTCGGCTTGACGCTCGAAAACTACAGCCGCGTGCTGTCGAGCAGCTCGCTGTACGAGCCCCTGCTCTACTCCCTGCGGCTGGCCGTGATCGTCTCGTTCGCAGTGACCGCGCTCGCGGTCCCAGTCGCGCGGCTGCTCACGCGCCGCTCGATCGGCCTCGTAGGACGGACGCTCGACATGGTGCTGCTCGGCGCCGTCGCATTGCCCTCTATCGTGATGGCGGCCGGCTACATCCTCGTCTACAACCTGCCCGTCGTCCACTCGATCGGGGTTGCCCTGTACGGGACGACGGCGCTGCTTGCGGTCGGCTATGTGGCGGGCGCCCTGCCCAACAACGCGCGCATCCTCGTCGGGCCGCTCGCCCAGCTGCACGACTCGTTGCTCGACGGCGCTCGCACGCACGGCGCCACCGCGGCGGGCGCGTGGCGCCGCGTGGCTCTGCCCGTCCTCTCCCGCTACATCGTGTGGGTCTGGCTCTACTGCTTCGCTTCGACCCTGCTCGAGCTGCCGATCTCCGAGCTGCTCTACCCGGCGGGCCAGTTCCCGCTGTCGGTGGCGATCGCGCGGCGGCTGGAAGCGTACGACTTCGCCGGCGGCACCGCGATGGAGGTCCTCGCGGTGCTGGGGGCGCTGCTCGTCACGGCGCTCGTGCTCGGCTCATATCGCCTGCTCACCCCCGCCGGCTGGCGGCGGGTCGGCGAAGCTCGGGCTGCGAGATGAGGGCTGCTTTGCGCGTCGCTCGCCCAGTCGGCGTCCCCCGCGATGACGGCGCCGTGGAGCTGTGCGGCGTGACCAAGCGCTACGACCGTGTGGTCGCGCTCTCGGACGTCTCGTTGAAGCTGGAGCAGGGCCGCTTCCTCGTGCTGCTGGGCCCATCGGGGTCCGGCAAGTCGACCCTGATCCGCTGCCTCGCCGGCATCGAGCGTCCTGGCGCGGGCTCGATCGCGCTCGCGGGACGGCTCGTCGCGGAGGGACGCCTGCACGTCCCGGCCGAGCGACGCGATCTGGCGATGGTCTTCCAGGACTTCGCGCTGTGGCCGCACATGACCGTCGCCGAGAACGTGCGCTTCGCCCTGCGCCGGCGCCGGATGACCGCCTTCGATGCGCGTCGCCGCTCGCATTCGATGCTTGCGACGGTCGGCCTGGGGCGCATGGGCGAGCGCTATCCCCACGAGCTGTCCGGCGGCGAGCAGCA
The DNA here is from genome assembly GCA_027306855.1 of Solirubrobacterales bacterium. Taxonomy (GTDB): domain Bacteria; phylum Actinomycetota; class Thermoleophilia; order Solirubrobacterales; family Solirubrobacteraceae; genus Palsa-744. The sequence continues at coordinate 17,315 of DAHUYZ010000041.1, forward strand.
GCGGGTCGCGCTCGCGCGGGCGCTCGTCGCCCAGCCGGCGCTGCTGCTGTTCGACGAGCCGCTGTCCTCACTCGACGCCGATCTGCGCGAGCGGCTTCGAATCGAGATCGGCACGCTCGTGCGCGAGAGCGGCGCAACCGCCGTCTACA
>DAHUYZ010000042.1 GCA_027306855.1 Solirubrobacterales bacterium
ATCAGGCCGGGGACCGCCGATCCCGCGCGGTCGCGAATCACCTGCGTGATGTCGGGCCCGATCCACTCGTCGTCGGTCCGCCCGGCGCTCTGCCATGCCACAGACCAGCGCGCAAGCCTCGCGCGCGCAGCGACAGCCGAAGCCGTCTGGCGCAACTGCAACGGATACGGATCGCCGCTTGCGAGGATGCGCACGGGGAGGCTGTGCGCGGTGAACACCACCTCCACCCGCTCGCGCGGGCGCTTTGGGAGGGCTCGCAGTCGATCGAGTACGCGGTCGGCCAGCAGGTCGATGTAACCGGGCGCCAGGTGCCACTGCTCGATCAGGTCCAGCTCCAGCCGATCGCCCGCTGCGCGCAGGGCGCGCTTGCGGTACTCGCCCACGCTGAGCGCGGAGTAGTGCGGAGCGAGTACCAACCCGATCGCGCGCCGAACACCCGCATCGATCAGCGCCTGCACGCCTTCCTCGATAAACGGAGCGGCGTGCTTGAATCCGAGCTCGACCTGTACCTCTCCGCCCAAGCGCTCATGCAGCCGGGCGCCCAGCCCGGCGGCCTGCGCCTGCGAGATCTCGCGCAGTGGACTGCTGCCGCCGATCGCTTCGTAGCGGCCGATCAGCTCGGCGAGCTGGTCGGGCTCGGGTGGGATGCCTCGGCGAATATGGGTGTAGTAGGACGGCACGTCGGCGAGGCTCGCCGGCGTGCCGTAGGCCATCAGGAGGACTCCCTCAGGCACCTACCGGCTCCGGTGTCCGGGTCGCGCCCTCGTGCTCGCGCACGTGCTCCACGACTCGCTTCAGCGTGTCCGGCGGAGTTTCCGGCAGCACGCCGTGGCCGAGATTGAACACGTGCCCGGCGCCACCGCCGCGATTGAGCACCGCGTCAACCTGTTCCCTTAGTACCGGCCACGGCGCGAGGCAGGCGGCAGGGTCGAGGTTGCCCTGAACGGGGAGCGCTCCCAGTCGGCGGCGCGCGCTGTCGAGCGTTACGTGCCAGTCGACGCCAATCACATCCGAGCCGGCGGCTGCCATCAGCTCGAGCAGCTCGCCCGTGCCCACCGCAAAGTGCACCCGGGGCGTGCCGAGATCGGCCAGCGAGTCGAACAAGCGCCGCGTCGCGGGCAGCACGTGCCTTCGATAGCTGTCGGGATCGAGTGCTCCGGCCCAGCTATCGAACACCTGGACGGCGCGGGCGCCCGCGGTGACCTGCGCGCGCAGGGAGGCGGCGGCGATGTCGGCGAGTCGCTCGAGCAGCGTCCTCCACAAGAGCGGCTCGGAGTGCATCATCGCGCGCGTGCGCGCGTGCGTCTTGGAGGGTCCGCCCTCGATCAGATAGCTGGCGAGCGTGAACGGGCCGCCGGCGAAACCGATCAGCGGCACGTCCAGCTCGGTGATCGCGAGTCGTACCGCTTCGCCAATGTACGGCGCGTCGCGCCCGGGCTCGAAGTCGCGCAGGCGGCGCAGATCGCGCTCGCCGCGAATCGGCTCTGAGATCACCGGGCCGACTTCCGGCACGATCTCCAGGTCGATGCCCGACGCGGCGAGAGGCACGACGATGTCAGAGAACAGGATCGCGCCGTCCACGCCGAGCCGGCGCACCGGCTGCAGCGTCACCTCGGCGGCGAGCGCCGGCGTCCGGCATATCTCGAGCAGGCTCCACCTCGTGCGCACCTGCCGGTACTCGGGCAGGCAGCGACCGGCCTGGCGCATGAACCACACCGGCACGCGCTCGACCGGCTCGCCGCGATAGGCGCGCAACAGCAGCAAATCGCGACCGGCCGTGGCCATGCTCGCCGATGCTCGCAAGCGCTCATCGAGCGAGTGTGAGTAGCGCCATAAAGCCATGCCACTTGGCTAGGGACTCCATAACGAGCCGCTATGCCCTGGCGATCGAGCCGTTCGTCGGAGTCGGCGGGCGAGCTTAGGCTCCGCGCATCGAGATGTCGGCTACTGAGATCGATCGTATGGGTCCGGACGCGCGGTCCGCCCGCGCCGAGCGCGACGAGACGATGGCCTGCCTGGACTTCGATCGCTCGCCGTTTGTGATCGCGTGGGAGCTGACGCGCGCCTGCGCGTATGCGTGTGCCCACTGCCGCGCCGACGCGCAGCCCAAGCGCGATCCGCGCGAGCTCGACACCGCTGAGGCCATGCACCTGATCGACCGACTCGCCCGTTTCGGCACGAAACCGATCCTCGTGCTCACCGGCGGCGATCCGCTGATGCGACGCGACCTGTTCGAGCTCGCTCGGCACGCGACCGACTGCGGCCTGCGGGTATCGCTCACGCCGACCGCCACCGCGCTTCCCACGAGAAAGAGGATGCGGGCGGCGCGTGAGGCCGGCGTCCGGCGGGTGGCGTTCAGCGTCGACGCCGCAAGTCCCCGTGCCCATGATCTCTTCAGGGGATTCGACGGCTCGTATGCGCGCACGTTGACAGCTATGGACAACGCGCGTGCCGAGGGTCTGCCGATTCAAATCAACACGACCGTGTGCGCCGAGAACGTCGGTGAGCTGCCGCGGCTGGTCGGGCTGCTCGAAGAGTGGAAGGCGGTGCAGTGGTCGCTCTTCTTTCTCGTGCCGGTCGGGCGCGGCGCGCGCCTGGCGATGCTCAGTCCCCGCAGCCACGAGGCGGTGCTCGAATGGTTGTGCGACGTGTCTCAACTCGTGCCCTTCGACGTCAAGGCCACAGCCGCTCCTCAGTATCGGCGGATCGTCTACGGGCGCTTGCACGGCGCGGCGGGCGCGGGCTACCGGTTCGCGGACGGCCTGCATCGGCCCCCGTCCGGCAAGGGTGTCAATGACGGACGCGGCTTCATGTTCATCTCCCACACCGGCGAGGTGATGCCATCGGGCTTTCTCCCGGTGAGCGCCGGCAACGTCTACGAGTCGGATCCGGTCGATCTCTACCGGCATTCGCCCCTGTTCCGGCAGCTGCGCGATCCGGATGCGCTCGAGGGCAAGTGCGGCCGCTGCGAGTTCAGGAGCGTGTGTGGGGGCAGCCGGGCGCGTGCGTACGCCGTAACCGGCGACCACCTCGCATCCGATCCGAGCTGTCCCTACATGCCCGCAGATTGCGCCCGAATCGGTACTTAACCGACCGTCTCCCCGTACACAGCACGGATGGCGCCGGCACGGGCGTTATGACTAGATGGGATCAGTCGAATGATCACAGTCACGCTGCCGACCACGTCAGAGCAGCTGCTCGATCGCAAGGGGGTTTTCAGCTTTGATGAATATCGCCGCGCGGAGTCCGGCGAGCCTGACACAGGACAGGCAGCTGAGGGCGCAGAGCCGATGGCCGAGGGCGCTGAGACTACGGCTGAGGGTATAGGGACAGAGGTGGCCGAGGGCGCAGGATATGTAACTGAGGAGATCGCCACGATGCCCGCGCGATGGTGGCCTGAGCGCAGGTCATTCGTGCTCGGCACCGCGGCGCTGCTGTTCGTGGCGACGTTCGTGCTGCGCGAGCTCGTCACCACCGACGAGGACTCGGCGCTCGGTCTCTTGTATGTGATCCCTGTCGCTCTCGTCGGCCTCGAGCTCGGCCTGCGCGCGGGGGCGGCGATCGCGGTCGCGATACTGCTGCTCGTCGCGCTGTATCGAACGCCCGGCAGCGCCTCGCTGAACGCGGTCGGCATCGTCACGCGCGCCGTCGCGCTCCTGTCGGTCGGCGTGCTCGCGGGCCGCTTCAGCGACCGCATGCGCGCCTTTCAGGAGCGCCAGTCCCAACTGCTCGCCGTCGAGCACGAGAAGGCGGCGCTGCTCGGGGAGCTGAACGGCATGCACCGCCGCCTGCAGGACCAGTTCCGCAACGCCGGCCATGTCCTCGACATTCACGAGCAGGAGCGGCGCGGGATCGCCGAGCAACTGCACGAGCAGGCCGCCCAGGCGATGTGTGCGGCGCTGCTCGTCGTCGGGCGCCTGGAGCGCGACATCGTCGACGAGCTGACCCAGGCGCAGTTGCAGAGGGTGCGCCACAGCGTGAACGAATGCATCGCGGAGCTACGTCGACTAGCCGCAAACCTACATTCTCCCGTGCTCGAAGAGCTGGGTTTGCAGCCGGCGCTCGAGCGGCTGCTCGAGCGCGAACACGCGACGGGCGCTCGTGCGGTCGATCTGCACGGGCAGGATGAGCTACCGCCGTTGCCGGCCGATGTCGAGATCTCGGCCTACCGCGTGATCGAGGAGGCGCTTGGGGCGCTGGCCGGTCAGGTCGATGTCGGTATACGTGTCGACTCGGCCCCCTTGGGCTCGGTGATCCTCATCGAGGCGCGAACCGCGGCGGCGGAGGAGCGCCATGAGCGTCTGGCGCGTCGCGATAGCGTAGCCGCGGAGCTTCATAGGACACGCGCCCGCCTGGAGGTGGTGGGCGGGTCCTTGAACGTTTCCCTAACGTCAGAGGGCTTGTTGATGACGGCGTCCATCCCGTTTGACGGGACCGTCGAGCCGCTCGCCGAGTACGTGCAGGACTCCTCGCAGGCCGCGTAGTAAGAGTCCCTAACGAAATAAGCGGGTGCGGTCGCGCCGGCCCAGGGCCGCATCCGGACGTGACCGCATTTCGTTAGGGGCCCTAACGGGTCGGGCCCTTAGCGCGCGCCCTATCGCGAGTCAGCAGTGCGAGTTGCGCGTCGACGAACTCGTTTGCGGCCTCTCGCCCGATGAACGGCGTGAGGATCAGATAGGCGCAGAGGGGGACCATGCGCGGCAGCGTCTGCGCGCGCCCGATGCGGGCCTGGGTGTAGCCGACCTCGAACACTGTCTTCGCGATTGCGTCCAATGCGGCGCCGGCCGGCGGACGCTCGGCCTGCGTAAAGCCCTCCTGGAGGAAGATCTTGAATGCCGCATGACTGTCTTCGACGCGCTGGATCGCGGGGCTGCCGACGGCGTGCGATTCGACGTAGCCGATGTGGGACAGAACCGGGTAGGTCGCGTCGAAGTGGGTTCCGGCGTGCAGGCTCGCCCATATGCGCTCCGGCCAGCTCGATCGGCTGAAGAAGGCGCTCGCACAAACCGCCATCATCTGCTGGAAGGCCAGCTCGTGCACAGCGAGAAATGCATCCTGCTTGTCGCGGAAGTTCTCGTAGAAGACGCGCCGGTCGACCTTGGCGGCACATGCGATGTCGGAGATCGTCGCTGCCGTATACCCCTTGCACATCGCCGCTTCCGCGGTCGCGTACAGGATGCGCTCGCGTTGCATGCGTGCCACCTCCATGGAGGGCAGATTGGGTCGTCCGGGCCCAAGAGGGGGCGGTGGTTGCAGCGTGAGCGCCGCCACGTGCTCCGGCGGTGGGAGCTCCGGGCCGGGCTCGAGCGTGCGCCAGCGATGCCGCTCGCTCGGATGGCCGTAGGTGTCGATCCACGTTTCGAGCTCGTCCGCGAGCGCCCGCAGATCGTGCTCGTTGCGCCGCAGTCGCGGAGCGAGCAGGTTGCCGACGGCGCCGATCAGCGCCGTGAGGGGCAGGTCGGGCGTGCATGAGCCGGATGGTGCTCGCGCGCGCGCCCCTTCGATGAGCTCCTCGAGCCGCCGGATCGCCTCGTCGCGGCGCTCGAGCGCCCGCCATCCGCCCGCCGGCGTCTCGTTGACGAGCAGTCGCGCCTGACGCGGGCTCGCTTCGGCGCGCTCGACCATCGTCCTGATGGCCACCTGCACCGCCCGCTCTGGAATGGATTCGCGCACCGCATGCTCGACCCGCTCGAACAGCCGCGCGAAGATCTCGTCGTGAACGGCCAGGAAGCACTCCTGCTTGTCGGCGAAGTACTCGTAAAACGTTGGTCGCGAGACTTTCGCGTGGGCGATGACCTGTGCGACGCTGACGTCTGCGTACCCTCTGCGCAGCACGGCGCCCAACATCGCCGATATCAGTCGTTCCCGCTGCGTTTCCTTCAGCTGCTTGCGTGATATCGCGGTCTGCGCGCTCGCCATCTCTCGAGGCGCTCTCGGGCCCGACCGGGAGCGCTCCACTGAGGGTCCCACAGTTCGCCCTCGTGTGCTAGCGGCCCTGCCAGCGCGCAGGGCGCTTCTCGACGAATGCCTTCATGCCCTCGCGCATGTCGGCGGAGGCGAACGAGGCTCTGCGCAGCTCGATCAGCTGCGCTTCGACGGCGGGGGCCAAGCCGTCGCGCGCGGCGAGCAGGGCCGCGATCACGCGCTTGTTGCCGGTCTGGGAAAGAGGTGCGTTGCCCGCCAGCTCGCCTGCGATCGTAAGCGTCTCGCCGTCCAGTTGCTCGGCTGGGACGACCCTGTTTACCAGGCCCCAAGCGAGCGCTGTCGGAGCGGCGATGTAGCGGCCGAGCAGGAACAGCTCGCGCGTGCGCGCCGCGCCGATCGCGTCTATGAAGCGGCGCAGTCCCGTGTGGGAGTAGACGAGGCCGAGCTTGGCGGGGGGCATGCCTAGCTTGATGTCCTCGCGTGCCACTCGCATGTCGCAGGCGAGCGCCAGCTCCAGGCCCCCGCCGATCGTGTGGCCCGGCAGCGACGCGAGCGTCGGATACGGGAAGGCCTCGAGTGCGTCGATCGCTTCGGTGAACGGGTGCGCGACCAGCGCCTGCGCACGCTCCTCGAACTCCTCGTCAGGGATCTCTCCAATGTCATAGCCGGCCGAGAACATCCCGTCAGAGCCGGTCACGATCACGCATCGTCCCGGCACACCCTCGGATGCGCCCGCGCCCGCGTCCGCGTCCGCGGCCAGTTCGCCCAGCGTGGCCGTGATCGCGTCGAGGATCGGATGGTCAAGCGCATTGCGCTTGGCCGGATTGGAGATCGTCAGCCGGGTGACGCCGGGCGCCGGCTCGTCGACGAGCAGCTTGCCGTCGGCGAGCTCCCGTACGGCCGTCACTCCAGCACGACCAGCACGTCGCCCTCGCTGACCGCCTGGCCCTCCTCGCAGCGGATCTCCGTGACGGTCCCCGAGTCTTCGGCCTCGACCGGCATCTCCATCTTCATCGACTCGAGGATCGCGACGGTGTCGCCCTCGTCGATCTGGTCGCCGATCGCGCACTCGATCTTCCAGACAGTGCCGGTGATGTGAGCCTCTACCTCAGCCACGTTCTTGATACCTCCGGAGACGCCGACGGGACAACCGTCCGGGACAATAGCCGCAAGGGTGGATCCCAGCCTCGACCGACCATGACCTCGGACACCATCATCATCGTCGCCGCCTACAACGAGGCCGATCGCATCGCGGCGACGATCGCCGCCCTCGACCGGGCGTTTCCGGGCGCCCCCGTGTGGGTCGCCGACGACGGTTCGAGCGACGGCACAGCGCCGATCGCACGCGCCGCGGGTGCGCGGGTCGTGCGCAGCGAGCGTGTGGTCGGCAAGGGCGGCGCGATGACGCTCGCGGCGCGCGAGGCGCTGGAGCGGCTGCGTGCCGAACCCGGCGGGACGGGCCCGGTAGTCCTCCTGTGCGATGGAGACCTCGGCTCGTCGGCGGCTCGGCTGGCGCCGCTGGCGCGCGCTGTCGCGAGCGGCGAGGCGGATCTCGCGGTCGCCGAGTTCTCGACCAAGGTCGGTGGAGGGTTCGGGCTGGCGCTCGGATATGCGCGCCGTGCGATCGCAAGGCGCTGCGGCCTGCAAACGGGAGCGCCGATCTCCGGCCAGCGAGCGATGCGGGCGAGCACGCTGAGGGCGCTGCTGCCGTTCGCGTGCGGGTTCGGCATGGAGGTCGGCATGACGATCGATGCCGTGCGAGTGGGACTGCGGGTGGTCGAGGTCGAGATCGATCTCGCTCATCGCGCCACGGGGAGGACGCTTGGCGGCTTTCTCCATCGCGGCCGCCAGCTGCTCGACATCCGGCGCGCGGAGCGCGCGCGGAGATAGGGTCGGTCCAGCATGATCTTGGCCATCGACCAGGGCACAACCGGCACTACGTGCATCGTCTTTGACGAGCGGATGGAGCCTGTCGGCAGCGCGTACAGCGAGTTTGAGCAGCACTTCCCGCGTCCGGGCTGGGTCGAGCACGACGCGACCGAGATCTGGGAGGTGACGCATGCCATCGCCGGGGAGGCGTTGGCCAACGCCGAAGTCAGTCCCGGCGAGCTGATCGCGGTCGGGATCACCAACCAGCGCGAGACCGTCTGCGTGTGGGACCCGAACACGGGCGAGCCGCTGCACAGGGCGATCGTGTGGCAGGACCGCCGCACCGCCGCGCGTTGTGAAGAGCTGCGCGAGGCCGGCCACGAGCCACTGATCCGCAGACGTACGGGCCTAGTGCTCGACCCGTACTTCTCGGGCACGAAGATCGAGTGGCTGCTGCGCAACGTCGAGGGCCTGCGTGAGCGGGCAGAGCAGGGCAGGGCCGTCTTCGGGACCGTCGACTCGTGGCTGACCTTCAAGCTCACGGGCGAGCACGTCACGGACCCGTCGAACGCGTCGCGCACGATGCTCTACGACATCGATGCCGGGCGCTGGGACCCGGAGCTGCTCGAGCTGCTCGACATCCCCGAGCGCGCCCTGCCGCGCGTAGTGGCGAGCGCCGGCGCGCTCGGGACGACGAAGATGGACGCGCTGCACGGCCACGCCGTGCCGGTCGCGGGTGTCGCGGGCGACCAGCAGGCGGCGCTGTTCGGGCAGGCGTGCATCGATCCCGGGATGGCCAAGAACACCTATGGGACGGGCTCCTTCGCGCTGATCAACGCCGGCTTCCAGGCGCCCGATCCGGCGCAGGGCCTGATCGGGACGGTCGCGTGGGGAATAGGCGGCGCAACCACTTACGCGCTGGAGGCCTCGATCTTCGTCACCGGCGCGGCCGTGCAATGGCTGCGCGACGGGCTCGCGATCATCGAGCACGCCAGCGACAGCGAGACACTGGCCCGGACACTCGAGAGCAACGACGGCGTCTACTTCGTCCCCGCGCTCACGGGGCTCGGCTCGCCCCACTGGGATCCGCACGCGCGCGGGACGATCGTCGGGCTGACGCGCGGCAGCGGGCGTGCCCACATCGCGCGTGCGACGCTCGAGGCGATCGCATACCAGAGCTGCGATGCGCTGCGCGCGATGGAGCAAGCGTCGGGTAAGCCGCTGAGCGAGCTGCGCGCCGACGGGGGCGCGACGTCCAACTCGTGGCTGATGCAGTTCCAGGCGGATGTGCTTGGAGTGCCTGTCGTGGTGCCCGAGATCGCCCAGACGACGGCGCTCGGGGCGGCGTATCTCGCGGGCGTCGGCGTGGGCGCGTGGACCGTCTCGGACGTGCGCAACGGCTGGCGCGAGGGCGCGCGCTTCCAGCCGCGCATGAGCGAGGACGAGCGAGAGGGTCTGCTTGCAGGCTGGGCTGACGCGCTCGCCCGTGCCTGTGCGTAACTTTGTGGTGGCGGGGTGTAAGGCCATCTAGATGGCAGAGTTGGCCAACATGCGCGAGCAGGTTTACGCCGATCCGCGTCCCAAGGAGTACTTCGACCGGTTCCACGCGCGCGCGCGCACGAGGGAGCCGGACTGGGCGTACGAGCTGACGCGGCTGCTGACCTCGATCTACGCCTACACGTTCTTCAGGGCGAGGGCGATCGGCGTCGAGAACGTGCCCGGCTCGGGAGCGGTGATCCTCGCGCCGAACCACTTCAGCTTCATGGACCACTTCCTGATGGGCTGCTACATCCGCCGCAAGGTCCGCTTCATGGCCAAGTCGCAGCTGTTTGCCCCGCCGATGCAGTTCATCTACACCCACGGCGGCGTGTTCCCCGTGCGCAGGGGAGCCCACGACGAAGAAGTGTTTATCACCGCCAAAGCGATCCTCGAAAAAGGCGGGGCGATCACGATGTACTGCGAGGGGGGACGCTCGCGCAGCGGCAAGCTCGCCGAGAAAGCCAAGGCAGGGATCGGTCGTCTCGCGCTGGAGACCGGCGCGCCGATCGTGCCGATCGCGATCTACGGCTCCTCGAAGATCCGCAACTGGAAGCGGCTGCAGTTCCCGAAGGTCACGATCTCCTACGGCGAGCCGATCCGCTGGGAGCGCATCGAGGACCCGACACGCTCCCAGCAGCAGGCGGTGGCCGACGCGATCCTGGAGGAGATCCGCGGCCTCTACAAAGGGCTGGCCCGCTAGGAAGTCATGCCCGTGAACTGACCGCCGGTGATGTTGAGGATCTGGCCGTGGACGTAGTTGGACCACGGTGAGCACAGGAAGAAGACGCCGCCTGCCGCCTCCTCGGGCGTGCCGGGACGACCGAGCGGGATCAGCATCGAGGCCATCTGGCGCAGCTGCTCGGGGATGCCGAGCTGCACCTTCTCGCCGCCGATCTCCATCGTGTTGTCTTGCACCTTGGCGGCCGTCAGGCGCGTCTCGATGAAGCCGAACGCGACCGCGTTGACGTTGACCTTGAACTGACCCCACTCCTTCGCGAGGGTCTTCGTCAGGCCGGTCACGCCTGCCTTGCCCGATGAGTAGTTGGCCTGGCCGGCGTTGCCCATCGTTCCCGAGATAGAGGAAACGTTTACGATCTTGCGGAACACCTCCTTGCCTTCCTCGCGCTCGGCCTTGGCGGGCTCGCGCAGGTGGGGCGCCGCCGCGCGGATCACCTTGAACGGCACGATCAGGTGGATGTCGAGCATCTTCTGGAACTGCTCGTCGGACATCTTGTGGATCGGCGCGTCGATCGTGTAGCCGGCGTTGTTGACGATGATGTCGATCTTCCCGAACGAGTCGATCGCGGTCTGGACGAGCTGGTCGCAGGCGTCGCCCTTCGTGAGGTCGCCCGAGAAGACCGCCGTCTCGCCGCCGATCTCCTGCGCGGCCTGCTCGGCGATGTCGCCGTCGAGGTCGTTGATGAGGACCTGTGCGCCCTGCGAGGCGAGCAGCTCAGCCGTCGCGCGTCCGATGCCGCGCGCCGAGCCGGTCACGATCGCGGACTTGCCGTCGAGTACTCCCATAGCTCTTGTGTCTCCTTGTAGGGGTGGTGTGGCGCGGGAGGTTATCCGTTCCTCGGCCGCGTAGACTCGTCCGCAAATGCGGGATATCAGCACGGCCAGTGGGGGCGATCCGGCGATCGAGCAGGTTGGGCGGACGGGTGTGCTGCCCTCCCAGGGCCTGCGCGAAGCTGTCGAGCGCGAGTGGGTGAGCGCCGGCAACTGGCGGATACCGAAGGAGTCGGTTCAGCCCGCCAGCCTCGACCTGCGCCTCGGCGAGCACGCCTGGGCGCTGCGCTGCAGCTTTCTGCCCGACAGCGGCTCGACCGTCGAGCAGAAGATCGAGGATCTGGCTTTCGAGCGGATCGATCTGCGCGACGGGGCCACGCTCGAGCGCGACCGTCCTTATCTCGTGCCGCTGATCGAGGAACTGCTCCTTCCGCCCGAGCTGCGCGCGCGGACCAACCCGAAGAGCTCGACCGGCCGGCTGGACGTGTTCACGCGGGTGATCACCGACCGCAACAACCGCTTCGACGAGATCGCGCCTGGCTACACCGGAAAGCTCTACTTGGAGGTCGTGCCGCGCTCGTTCGCGATCCGCGTGAAGACCGGGCTGTCGCTCAACCAGGTACGCCTGCTGTCGGGCGATGCGCGACTGGACGACGAGCAGCTGCTGGCCGTGCACGAGGAGTTCCCGTTGCTGTACCTGGACTCGCACGCGCTGCGCGTCTCGGAGCTGTCGCTGGCAGACGGCTTGTTCCTGAGCCTCGATATCTCCGGCCATCCCGAGAACATCGTGGGGTATCGGGCGAAGCGCAACAGCTTGCCTATCGATCTGGAGCGGATCGATAGCCTGCGCTGGCAGGACTACTGGGATCCCGTCCACCCCGAGCGGGGCGATCGCATCGTGCTGGAGCCCGAGGTCTTCTACCTGCTGCTCTCAGCCGAGGGGGTCAGCATCCCTCCGCCGTACGCCGCGGAGATGCTTGCGTACGACCCGACGGCGGGCGAGCTGCGCACGCACTACGCCGGCTTCTTCGACCCCGGCTTCGGATATGCCCGCCACGGCGAGCGTCACGGCAGCAGAGCGGCCCTGGAGGTCCGGGTGCGCGACGTGCCGTTCATGGTCGAGCACCGCCAGCCTGTCTGCAAGCTCGCGTTCGAGCGGATGGCGGCCGAGCCTGACGTGCTGTACGGCGAGGATCTGAAGTCCAACTACCAGGGACAGGTGACCATGCTCAGCAAGCACTTCGCCCGTGACGCCCCCTGACCTGCGCGATACTGCGTCCTCCCTCGCTCACACCCCTCCGGGACCCGTTACCGCGCTCGGTGCGTCCTTGTCTCGCTTGTCAGGAGCCGTCACGGCAAGCTCAGAGACCTAATAGCCGTCCCAGGATCTCGCGCATGATCTCGTCAGAGCCGCCGCCGATCGGGCCGAGGCGGGCGTCGCGGGCGGCGCGCTCGGGCCAGTACTCCTTCATGTAGCCGGCGCCGCCGTGGATCTGCAGGCAAGCGTCCATCAGCTCATACGCGGTGCGCTGCGTGTAGAGCTTGGCCATCGTCACCTCCTTGACCGGTTCCTCGCCGGCGACGAAGCGGCGCAGGGCGTCGTAGGTGACGCAGCGGCCGACGTACGCCTGGGTGGCGAGATCGGCGAGCTTGTGCCTGATCGCTTGGTGTTTTGAGATGGGCCTGCCGAACGCGGTGCGCTCGCGCGCGTAGTCGGCCGTGCGCTCGTATGCGAGCGCCATCGCGCCGGTCGCTCCGAGCGCCATCGCCAGGCGCTCCCATTGGAAGTTGGCCATGATCAGCTTGAAGCCCTCGTTCAGCTCGCCGAGCAGGCAGTCCTCACCGACGAACACCTCCTCGAATGAGATCGTGGCCGTGTCGGACGCGTTCCAGCCGAGCTTGCGCAGCTTGGATGAGCTCATCCCCTCGCCGCGGTCGATGATCAGGAAGGAGATGCCGTGGTGGCCGCCCTCGAGGGTCGTCTTGACGGCCGTGACGATGAAGTCGGCGCGCACGCCGTTGGTGATGTAGGTCTTCTCGCCGCTCACGAGGAAGCCTCCGTCGACGCGCGTGGCGGTCGTGCGCAGCGACGCCACGTCTGAGCCGGCGTCGGGCTCGGTGATGCCGAGCGCGCCGATCTTCTCGCCGCGGATCGCCGGCGCCAGGTAGCGCTGCTTCTGCTCGTCGGTTCCGAACTTCCAGATCGGGGGGGTCGCGATGTTGTTGTGTGCGCCGATTCCCGCCGCCGTGCCGCCCGAGCCGATCCGCGAGAGCTCCTCGATCAGGACCGCCTCGTGCAGGTAGTCGCCACCCTGGCCGCCCAGCTCCGTCGGGTACTTCAGGCCGAGCAGACCTTGGCCGGCGAGCTTGCCGAAGACCTCGTTGGGAAACCATTCATCGGCCTCCCATTCCTGCGCGTGGGGCGCCAGCTCGCGGTCGAGAAACCCTCGGACCGAAGCCCGCAGCTCCTCGTGCTCCTCTGTGAAGGGCGGCTGAATCAAAGGCCGTAAGACCGACCGATCACGTCGAGCATGATCTCGTCGGTCCCCGCCCCAATCCGGTTCAGGCGCGCGTCGCGCCACGCCCGCTCGACGCCGTACTCCTTCATGTAGCCGGCGCCGCCGTGGATCTGGATGCACTCGTCCGCGACTTCGACGGCCACGCGCGAGGCGTGCAGCTTGGCCATCGAGATCTCGCGCACCGGGTACTCGCCGCCCGCGAAGCGCCACGCCGTGACATAGACCATCTGGCGCGCCGACTCGATCTTGGTCGCCATCTCGGCGAACTTGTGGCGGATCACCTGGAAGTGGCCGATCGAGCGGCCAAACGCCTTGCGCTCGTTGGCGTATTCGAGGGTGCGCTCGAACGTGCGCTGCGCCCCCGCCACGCAGCCCGCGGCGCCGATCAGGCGCTCGCCCTGGAGCTCCCACATGATGTGGTAGAAGCCCTTGCCGACCTGGCCGAGCACCGCCGACTCGGGAACGCGCACGTCCTGGAATGCCAAGAGCGCCGTGTCGGAGGCGTGCATGCCGAGCTTCTCGAGCTTCTTCTCGCGGATCACGCCGGGCGCGTCCATCGGTACGAGGAACAGCGTGAAGCCGTCGTACCCCGCATCGGCGTCGGTCTTCGTGACGAGCACGATCACGTCCGCGCGGTGGCCGTTGGTGATGTAGGTCTTCGAGCCATTGATGACGTAGCCGTCGCCGTCCTTGACCGCCCGCGTCTTGATACCCGCCACGTCGGAGCCGGCGTCGGGCTCGGTGATGCCGATGCACAGGATCTTCTCGCCTTTGATCGCCGGCACGACCCACTGCTGCTTCTGCTCCTCGGTCCCGAACGCGAGAATCGGGGGCATCGCCATGTCGGTGTGCACCGCGACGCCCATCGCCAGGCCGCCCGAGTTCGCCTTGACGATCTCCTCGGCCAGCACCAGGCTCGTGTAGTAGTCGCCGCCCTGACCACCGTAGGCCTCGGGCTTGTCGAGGCCCAAGAAGCCCAGCTCGCCCATGCGCGCGAACACCGAGTTGGGGAACGTCGTCTCCTCCCATTCCTCGGCGTGCGGGGTCAGCTCTTTGAGCACGAAGTTGCGGATCGACTCGCGCAGCTGTTCGTGCTCGTCGGTGAAGATGAAGTGCTTGCGCTTGGCTTGGTGGTCGGGCTTCAGGACGGTGTCGGCGGTGGCGGCCATCTCGGCTGGGGCTCCTTGTGTCGTGCTTGGGGGGTCGCGCCTGCGTCCCTCCTCCGGGGAGCCCGCTCGCAGCGGGGCGGCGCGTCATGGCAAAGGCTACCGCCTGGTTGATTGGCCAGTCAACGCGCCTCGGCCGTGGGCGACGGTTAGGATGCCGAGCGTGTCCGAGCAGCCCGCCGACATTGCCGACCAGGCCGCAGACAAGGTCCTCTACGGCGTTGCCGACGGCGTAGCGACGATCACGCTGAATGAGCCCTCCACGCGCAACGCGCTCTCGCCGCAGGTGCTGGATGGACTGATCGCCCTGTTTACCCGCGCGCGCGAGGACGAGGCTGTGCGTGCGATCGTGCTGGCCTCCTCGCACGAGACGGTCTTCTCCTCCGGCGCCAACCTCGGCGGCTTCTCGCTCGAGGAGCCGCTGGTGCACCGCCACTTCGGGACCGAGCGCTTCGTCACGCTGTTCAAGCTGATCGGGCAGCTCGGCAAGCCGACGCTTGTGGCCGCCTCCGGGCACGTGCTCGCAGGGGCGCTCGGCATCGCGCTGGCATGCGACCTGATCGTGGCCAAGGACACGGCCACGTTCGGCACGCCTGAGATCAACATCGGCGCCTTCCCGTTCATGATCATGGCGCTGATCTATAGAAACGTTCAACGCAAGAAGGCCAACGAGCTGCTGCTGCTCGGCGAGCGCTGGAGCGCGCGGCAGGCGCTCGAGGCCGGGATCGTCAACAAGGTCGTCTCCGCCGATGAGTTCGACGCCGCCGTGCGGGAGTGGGCGACCAAGCTCGCCTCCAAGTCCCCCGCGATCATGCGCCTCGGCAAGGAAGCGATGCGCCGCCAGATGGACATGGGCCTCGACGATGCTCTTGACTACCTGCGCGCCCAACTCACGCTGGCGACCTCGACAGAGGACATCGTGGAGGGCGTGACCGCCTTTTTCCAGAAGCGCGAACCGGAATGGAAGGGACGGTGATGGACACCGAGGAGAAGGTCTCGCTGCTGCGCCCGCTCGTCGAGGATCTGTACGCCCGCCGCGAGCAGATCAAGCTCGGCGGAGGGCAGGAGAAGGTCGACAAGCAGCACGAGAAGGGCAAGCTGACGGCGCGCGAGCGGATCGCGCTGCTGGTGGATGAGGGCACGTTCGTCGAGCTGGGCATCCACGGCAAGCCGCATACGACGCAGCGCGCGATGGACGGCGTCGACGCGCCCGCCGACGGCGTGATCACCGGTTACGGCAAGATCGACGGGCGCCTCGCGGCTGTGTGCGCCTACGACTTCACGGTCATGGCCGGCTCGATGGGCATGACCGGCGAGTTCAAGGTCGGGCGTCTGCGCGAGCTGGCGCTGACGAAGCGCATCCCGTTCGTGTGGCTGCTCGACTCCGCCGGCGCCCGCGTGCAGGAGGCCGCGGGGGCGATGTTCGCCGGCTCGGGTCACCTGTTCCGCGAGGAGGTGATCATGAGCGGCGTGATCCCGCAGGTGGCGGCGCTGATGGGGCCGTGCGCCGCCGGCACCGCCTACATCCCCGGGCTGGCGGACTTCGTGCCGATGGTCAAGGGCCGCGGCTCGATGGCGCTGGCGGGGCCGCACCTGGTGCGCGCCGCCGTCGGCGAGGACGTCACCCAGGAGGAACTGGGCGGCTCGCGCGTGCACTGCCGCAAGTCGGGCGTGGGGGACATGGAGGTCGCCTCGGATGAGGAGTGCATCGAGAAGATCAAGCAGTACCTGTCGTTCATGCCCCAGCACTGCGAGCAGGCGCCGCCGATCCGGGTGGGCGGGCCAGGATCCGACCCGATCGAGCGCGGCGACGAGGAGCTGCTCGACGTGCTGCCCGAGTCCAACCGCAAGCCGTACGACATGTACGAGGTGATCCGGCGGATCGTGGACGACGGGGAGATCCTGGACATCAAGGGCCAGTGGGCC
>DAHUYZ010000043.1 GCA_027306855.1 Solirubrobacterales bacterium
TCGCCCAACCCACCAGCCTGCAAGCCCACGCGCTAGACCTCGCCGAACACGCACCCCTCACCACGTAGACACGAGCCGAACAGCACGCCCAGCGCACAAACTCAAGCGCAAAGGCAGATCTCGCAACATCACACGGGGGAACTTCGGTCTAAGCTACGGCGAAGCGGGCGTAGCGCTCCGCGAGGCGTGCCGGCACGAGGGCGCGCACTAGCACTCCCTCGGGGGTGTCCTGTCGGTGCAGATCGCCCGCGAGATCGTGCAGCTCGGCGAGGCTACTGCCCTGCGAGTAGGGGACGAGCAGCTCGAGCGGCTGCAGCGTGTAGCGCAGCTCGTGCTCGATTCGCTCGCTCAGCTCCGCAAGGCCCTCGCCAGTCTTGCCGCTCACGAGCACGGTGTCGGGGTGGCGGGTGCGCAGCTCGTGGTGGGCGTCCGGGTCGAGTAGATCAGCCTTGTTGAGTACGAGTATGCGGGGGCGCTCTCCGGCGCCGATCTCCTCGAGCACCCGCTCGACCGCGAGGCGCATCGAGTCCTGTTCTGTCTCGCTCGCCGAGGCGTCGATCACGTGCAGGAGCAGGTCGGCCATGCGCGTCTCTTGGAGGGTGGCGCCGAAAGCATCGACAAGCTGGTGAGGGAGCTTGCGGATGAAGCCGACCGTGTCGGTCAACAGGTGCGGGCGTCCGGCTATGCGCATCATGCGGGTCGTGGGGTCGAGCGTGTGGAACAGGCGATCGCGAACCTCTACGTCCGAGCCGGTCATCGCGTTCAGGAGCGTGGACTTGCCCGCGTTCGTGTAGCCGGCCAGCGCGATGCTCGGAAGGGCGGCGCGCTCGCGCTCGGCGCGCATCACCGAGCGTGTGCCCTTGACGTGCTCGAGGCGGCGCCGCAATGCGGCGATCCGGTTGCGAGCGAGACGCCGGTCGGTCTCGATCTGCGTCTCCCCCGGTCCGCGTGTGCCGATCCCGCCTCCGAGTCGCTCGAGGTGGCTCCAAAGGCCGCGCATACGCGCCAGGTTGTACTCGAGCTGCGCGAGCTCGACCTGGAGCTTGCCCTCGGCGCTGGAGGCATGCGTGGCGAAGATGTCGAGGATGACGGTCGTTCGGTCGACGACGGGCAAACCGAGAGCGTCCTCGAGATTGCGCTCCTGGCGCGCGCTCAGCTCATCGTCGCAGGCGATCACGTTCGCGTCGCAGGCACGAGCCGCCTCTGCCGCCTCGCGCACCTTGCCGGGTCCGAGATACGTGTTTGGATGAGGGCGCTCCCGTACCTGAACCATCTCCCCCGCGACCGCGACGCCGGCGGTGCGCAGCAGCTCTGAGAGCTCGCCCAGGCTCTCCTGTTGCGGCAGGGCGGCGATGCAGAATGCGCGCTGGCGAGCGCGGCGAGGGGTTTGGTTCATCCGTATTCCAGTGTAGGCGAGGGGATCTCCGAATCCCCCGCCTGCGGCTCAGCGTTCGCCGAGCTTCGCGAGGCGCTGCACTGCCTCGGCAAGGCGATCGTCGGGCGTGGTGAGCGAGATCCGAAACCAGCCCTCACCGCTTGGGCCATAGGCGCTGCCCGGCGAGATCACTACGGCGGCCTCGTCGAGCACGTGCTCGCAGTAGGCGGCGGAGCTGTCGAATCCCGGTGGGATCGGAGCCCACACGTAGATCGTGCCCTTGGGTGGCGTGACGCGCACTCCCGCCTTGCTAAGAGCCTCACAGACCATGTCGCGGCGGCGCGTGTACAGGGCGTTCATCGAGGCGACCTCGGCGTCGGCGTCGGGCGAGAGCGCGGCCATGCCCGCAAGCTGGACGGCGTCGAACAGGCCGGAGTCGATGTTCGTCTTCAGGCGCCAGTAGTGCTCTATCGCCTCGGCGTTGCCCAGGACGGCTGCGCAGCGCCAACCGGTCATGTTGTAGGGCTTCGATAGCGAGAATACCTCGAGCCCCACGTCCTTGGCGCCTGGGGTCTGCAGGAACGAGGGCGCTCTGTAGCCGTCGTAGGTCGTCTCGCTGTAGGCGTTGTCGTGGACGATCAGGATGTCGTGCTCGCGCGCGAACTCGATCGCCCGCGCGAAGAAGCCGTCCGGCACGATCGCGCCTGTCGGGTTGTTCGGGCAGTTGAGGTACATCAGCTTCGCGCGGCGCGCCGTCGCATTGTCGATCGAGTCGAGGTCGGGCACGAAGCCGAGGTCGGGCACGAGCGACATCACCACGGGATCGGCGCCGACGAGCAACGGCCCCCCCGTATACACCGGATAGCCGGGGTCGGAGGCAAGCGCACAGTCGCCCGGGTCGAGAAAGGCCAGGTTGAGGTTGAAGATCGCCTCCTTGGCTCCGATCGCGAGCATGACCTCGCTGTCAGGGTCGATCTCGACATCGAAGCGACGGACATAGAAGTCGCTCAGCGCTTGACGGAAGTCGGCGCGACCGCGATTGGAGGGGTAGCGATGCGTCTCGGGCTCTGTGACCGCCTCCTGCATCGCCTGCACGATCAGCGCGGGCGTCGGGCGGTCGGGATCGCCTATACCGAGGCTGATCACGTCGATGCCGGCCGCCTTCTTGGCGGCGATCTTGCGCTCGATCTCGGCGAACAGGTACGGCGGGATGCGGCTCAGGCGGTCACTCGGCTTCATGCGGCTCCTTCGTCGATCTCGGTCAGCTCATCTACAAACTCCCCGCTCAGGCGCCCCTCGAACACCGGGCGCGCCCAGCCGGTGAGGTGCACGCGCAGGCCCTTTCCAACCTCAACCTGAAGTTCACCGCCGTCGAGCACGACGGTGATCGGCCCGCCCGCTCCAGTGCCGGTGCGCAGCGCGTGCGCGACCGCGGCGCCCGTCGCGCCCGTGCCCGAGGAGAGCGTCTCCCCCACCCCGCGCTCGAAGATGCGCGCGCGTATGCGGGTGGGCGAGCCCGAATCGAGCTCCGTGTACCAGGAGACGTTCGTGCGGTTCGGGAAGCTCTCATGAGATTCGATCGCCGGGCCGATCGCGGGCAGATCGAGCCGCGCGAGCATGGCTGGATCCTCGACGTGGATCGCGCACTGGGGGTTGCCGATCGACACGTGCTGAAAGCGCCATAGGTGACTCCCGGCTCGCAACTTCCCTCGTCCGTCGCCGGGCCCGTTCGGGAAGTCCTTGGAGGTGAGGCTCGCGTGGCCCATGTCTACGCGGCAGCTGTCCGGCCCGGTGATCGTCGGAGTGATCTCGCCGGCTGCGGTCAGGATCGAGAAGGCGTCCTGATCGGTCCAGCCTCGACGACGCAGGTATAGGATCGCCTCACGGACGCCGTTCCCTGACAGCTCGGCCTCGGAGCCATCGGGGTTGTAGATGCGCAGCTGGGCGACGAAGCGCTCGTCCTCGCTGTGCTGCAACAGCAGCACGCCGTCCGCGAACACGCCGAAATGTCCCGCGCACAACAGGCGGACGCGAGCGGGGGTCAGCTCGAATGGGAGCTCGGCAGCTTCGACGATGAGGTAGTCGTTGCCGAGCGCCTGCCACTTCTCG
Organism: Solirubrobacterales bacterium; assembly: GCA_027306855.1. Classification (GTDB taxonomy): domain Bacteria; phylum Actinomycetota; class Thermoleophilia; order Solirubrobacterales; family Solirubrobacteraceae; genus Palsa-744. Next base: position 3,485 of record DAHUYZ010000043.1, read on the forward strand.
AACCTCATGCGGGCGGGAGTTTAGGTCGCTCTGCGCGGCGCGCGCTCTGCGGCTCCAGCAGGCCGGCGACCTCGGCGGCCACCTCGCTCGGATGTCGATGTCCGACGTCGATCAGCTGGGCGCCCGCGAGCTTTCGCATCCAGGTGAGCTGGCGCTTGGCGTAGTTGCGCGTGTGCTGCTTCATCGCCTCCACGTCGCCGCGGAGCAGCTCGTCGAAGCCGAGCGCCTTGCGGGCCGTCGGTCCGGCGCCGACGGCCTGGGCGCGTAGAACCTCCTCGCGAGCGCCCGCGTCGACGATCTCCCGCACGCGAGCGTCGATCCGCTCGTACAGCCTCTCGCGGTCCATCACCAGCCCGGCGAGCAATGTAGGTCGCCTCATCTCGTCCGTCCACAGCTGACTCGGCCCGTCCGGCGGCGCCGGCTCGAAATCGAGGTCGGCAAGCGCCGCCCGCAGATACAGTCCCGTGCCGCCCACCACGATCGGACGGCGGCCTTCCGCGAGCGCCGCATCGATCTCGGCGTGCGCCAGTTCGGCGTAGGAGCCCGCGCTGAAGCTCGAGTCTACGGGCAGGAACGAGACGAGCCGGTGCTCGAGCTGCGCCCGCTCGCTCGGCGAGGCCACGCCCGTCAGCGTCTCGAGACCTTCATAAACCTGAAGCGCGTCGGCGGATATCGCGATGGGACGTTCCCCTCGCTCGCGAAGTAGACGCGCGACCGCGACCGCCACGGCGGTCTTGCCGACGCCGGTCGGGCCGAACAGCGCGATGACATGCACCTGGGATGGCATTCGCGTAGGCTTGCACCTCATGGAGATCGCGGGCTCTACGGTTCTTCTCACCGGCGCGACCGGCGGCCTCGGCCAGGCGATCGCGCGAACCCTGTCGGCAAAAGGTGCGCGTCTGATCTTGACCGGACGGCGCGTCGACGTGCTCGAGCCGCTCGCCAAGGAGCTCGACGCGCGCTCTCTCGCGGTGGACTTGGAGCGACGCGAGGAGGTCGAGCGGCTCATCCATGACGTCGGCGAGGTGGACATCCTCTTGGCCAATGCCGGCCTGTCCGCCGCCGGCCAAATTTTGGACTTCTCGACGGAGGAGGTGGACAGGATCCTCGAGGTCAACCTGCGCGCCCCGGTCGTGCTGGCCCACGGGCTGCTGCCTCAGATGCTCGAGCGCGACCGTGGGCACATCCTGTTCATGTCCTCGCTGGCCGGTAAGGCGGCCACCGCCGGACAGGCGATCTACAACGCCACCAAGTTTGGGCTGCGCGGCTTTGCGCTGGCGCTGCGCGCCGACTTGCAGGACACTGGAGTCGGTGTCTCCGCCGTGTCCCCGGGCTTCATCCGCGACGCTGGCATGTTCGCCGACGCCGGCGTGAAGCTGCCTCCTGGGATCGGCACGCGCTCCCCCGAGGATGTGGCCAGGGCGGTGGTCGAGGCGATCGAGCGCGACCGCGCCGAGGTCGACGTCGCGCCGCTGCACTTGCGCATCGGCTCGCTCCTCTCGGGCCTGGCACCCGACACGGCGGCCGCGGTCACCCGTAGGATGGGCGGCGACAGGATCGCCCGCGATCACGCCGCCGGCCAGCAATCTAAGAGATAGCGCGCGCCAGCAGTTGTTCCTCGCCCGAGAGCGTCTGGCTGGTGACGTCGAGGATCTCCACCTGCGTGATCTCGCCGGGCTGAGCCAGACCGCTGAAGTTGACGACCTTGTTGTGGCGGGTGCGCCCGCGCAGCCTCTCGGAATCTGTCCGCGACTGGCCTTCGACGAGCACCTCGAGGGTCCGTCCGACGAAGCGCTGCGCTCGCTCGTGTGCGCGGCGCTGAACCACCTCGACGAGCCTCTGCAGACGTTCGACCTTGACGGGATGGGGCACCGTCGCATCGGTCATCGTGGCCGCCTCGGTGCCGCGGCGTGGCGAGAAGATGAATGTGAACGCGCCGTCATAGCCGACCTGCTCGGCCAGCTCGAGCGTCTGCTCGAAGTCCCCCTCGGTCTCGCCGGGGAAGCCGACGATGATGTCGGTCGTGAGCGCAACGTCGGGGACGTGCTCGCGGATCAGCGCCACCCGGTCGAGGTAGCGCTCGCGGTCGTACGTGCGGTGCATCGCCTTCAGGATGCGGCTGGAGCCGGACTGGAGCGGCAGATGGATGTGCTCGCATAGGCTCGGCAGATCTGCGTGCGCGCGGATCACGTCTTTGCGCATGTCCTTCGGATGGGGGCTCATATAGCGGATGCGCTCGATCCCGTCGATCTGGTCGAGCGCGTAGAGCAGCTCGGCGAACGTGCGCGATCGCGGACGACCCGGGTTGATGCGCGTCGTTTGATCCCGCGAGCCCTCGCGTGCGCGCACGCGAGTAAACGCGGCGCTCGACGAAGCATCCAGGATTCGTAGGTCTCGGCCATAGGAGTTGACGTTCTGGCCGAGCAGCGTTATCTCCCGTACACCGTCGGCGGCCATGGCGCGCGCCTCGTCAACCAGCTCCTCCAGAGGACGGCTGACCTCGCGGCCGCGCGTGGATGGGACGATGCAGTAGGAGCAGCGGCAGTTGCATCCGACGCTGATCTGAAGCCATCCTTGGTAGGGCCGCGCGCGCTTGGCCGGCAGATGCCCCGTGAAGCCCTCGAACTCGAAATAGCCCTGCGCGCTGAGCGAGTCGCTCGTGAGGAACTCGGCGAGCTTATGGGTCTGGCCGGGGCCGAAGGCGACGTCGACGAACGGGAAGCGCTCGAAGACCTCCTCCTTGACCGACTGCGCCCAGCACCCCCCTACCCCAACGACGCGGTCGGGCTGTTCGCGCTTCAGGCGCTTGGCCTCCCCCAGATGCGCGACGAAGCGGGTGTCTGCGGTCTCCCTGATCGAGCAGGTGTTGAACAAGATCAGGTCGGCCTGGGCGCGTTCGGGCGCCTCGCTGTAGCCGAGCATCTCGAGCATCCCCTTCATGCGCTCGGAGTCGTGCTCGTTCATTTGGCAGCCGAACGTTGTGAGGTGGTAGCTCTTCTTCACAGCCTTGAAGAGTAGCCGGGGCCGCGCACCCGCAAGCCCGGGACGGGTCGGAGTCGGGGCTTGCGCGCCCGGGCGGGCGCCCGGGCAGGGACCTCGCTCGCGGCGTCGAACATGTGTTCGCATTCCGTCCGAGGCGCGAGCTACGTTGTCGCCTCACATTTCAACCAGCAGAGGAGTCCGATCATATGCCCCCCATGAGCGAGCAGGAGAAGGCAGCCAAGGCGCGCGACGCGGCGCTGAAGGGCGCCCTCAGCCAAATCGAGCGCGAGTTCGGCAAGGGGTCGGTCATGCGCATGGGCGACGAGGGCGCTCAGGTGCGCGTCGACGCCATCCCGACAGGGGCCCTCTCGCTGGACATAGCGCTCGGGATCGGAGGGGTGCCGAGGGGCCGGATCGTCGAGGTGTTCGGTCCCGAGTCCTCTGGGAAGACGACGCTGATCTATCACGTACTTGCCGAAGCTCAAAAGCTCGGGGGCGTATGCGCGTTCATCGACGCCGAGCACGCGATGGACCCGCTGTACGCCAAGGAGATAGGGGTGGACATCGACGAGCTGCTTGTCTCCCAGCCCGACTACGGCGAGCAGGCCCTGGAGATCGCCGACATGCTCGTGCGCTCAGGCGCGGTGGACGTGGTGGCGATCGACTCGGTGGCGGCGCTCACCCCGCGCGTGGAGCTGGAGGGACAGATGGGCGATCAAACCGTCGGCTCGCAGGCGCGCATGATGTCCCAGGCGATGCGTAAGCTCGCGGGCAATCTAAACCGCACCGGCACTCTCTGCATACTCACGAACCAGATCCGCGAAAAGGTCGGCGTCATGTTCGGCTCGCCCGAGACGCAGCCAGGTGGGCGCGCGCTGAAGTTCTACGCCTCCCAGCGCCTCGACATACGGCGCATCGAGACGCTCAAGGACGGCACGGAGGCGGTCGGCAACAGAGTGCGGGTCAAGGTTGTCAAGAACAAGCTCGCCGCTCCCTTCCGTCAGGCCGAGTTCGACATCGAGTTCGGTAAGGGTATCTCTACGTCAGGGTGTCTGATCGACCTAGGGCTCGAGCACAACATCGTGTCTAAGTCGGGCTCGTTCTTCTCGTATGGCAATGAACGTCTCGGGCAGGGTCGTGGAAACGCAAAGGCCTATCTCGACGAGAACCCGGCGATCGCCAAGGAGGTAGAGCGCAAGATTCATGCCGCGCTCGGGCTCGGCAAGGACAATGTCACGGCGATCCAGTCCGACGCCGACGCTCCGCTCGCCGCGGCGCCCGAGCCGGATGTACGCGCCGCGTAATGGCCCCCGTCAAATAGATGGTGGATTTGGGGGTCGGGACGTGGAGGGGATGCCCGCCCGCCCCCACTCCTCGAACGCATGTTCAGGCGGAACGATCACACGAGATGCGATCGCCTCGTAGCTGGCGCCGTCTGAGGACAGCCACGAGAGGTACAGAATGAGCTCTCTCGGGACGAACGACAGCGATGGCGTAGCCGACAGCTCCCGCCCGCCCAGGGAGCTTCGGCCGGACATGCGCGCAACCGTGACATGAGGGCGAAAGCGACGCGGATGACGGCCACCGTGATGCGTTACGTCGTTACCGTCATCCAGATTGCTCACCTCCCCCATCGCCTTGACGACCGTTTCTTGCAGCTTCGCAAGAGTGCCCGCGTCGTCGTGCACCTCGACCGCGAGAGCGCGAGGCCGGCGTGTGGGAAGCCACAGCGGTGCTCCCAGCGACAGCTCCCCAACCCCTACCTCGCATGAGGAGAGCGCCTCGGCGAGCAGCTCGACCTCCGCGACCGGGCGACTCCCGAGGAAGCACAAAGTGAGATGCAGCAGCTCTGCGCCGAGCACCCTGGTCGACTTCTGCCACGCCGTTCCCTTCAGTGCCGATCGCGTCCAACCGGCCAAGCGCTCACACACGGCTTCGGGCGGGTCGACCGCGACGAACAGGCGCGCTCTTGGGTCACGGGTCATCCTCTCAGGGTAGGCTCCCCAGAAACCGCGGAACGTCCGGCCGCCATGCGAGTGCACCCGGCCGGTCAGATATTTTGAAGGGGGTCCTAACCGCCACGTCCTAGTCGTCACGTCAACAGCGGGCCTTGTGGCGCGGGCTGGATGCTGTGCTCTGCATCCTGCTCGCCCGCAAGCAGGCGGCGGATCAGGTGCATGGCGACGGTGACCGCGCGATCGCGCACGTCGGCTCGTTCGCCGGGTAGGCGCACCGAGCGTGTCAAGCTCGACCCACCCGACTCGGTTACGCTCACCCACACAAGCCCCACCGGCTTCTCATCACTCCCTCCCCGGGGACCGGCGATGCCCGTCACCCCCACGCCCACGTCCGCGCCCATACGCAAGCGGACCCCGTCTGCGAGGGCCGTTGCGACCTGCGCTGAGACGGCCCCATGGCGCTCGATCGTCTCGCGCGGCACGCCCGCGCCGGCGATCTTGACCTCGTTGGAGTAGGCGACCACACCCCCCACGACATACGCCGAAGCGCCCGGCCTGTCGGTGAGGCGTCCGAGCAGAAGACCCCCCGTACATGACTCGGCGACGGCGATCGCTCGCGCCTGCCCCTTATCATCGCCGGTCAGCAGAGCCACAACCTGGTCGTCGACCGTCGATCCGTCGCGCGAGTAGAGCGTATTCGCGTGCCGGCTCGCGACGATCTCCGCGAATGCGTCGTAGACAGACTGTGCGCCCGGGTCAAAACGCGTGACGACCTCGATCTCCCCGCCACGCAGGCACGTCGTGATCTCAAGGCGTTGCAGGTCGACGCCGGCGCGCTGAGCCTCGCGCAAGGTTTGCGCGATCTCCGACTCCGGAATGCCGAACAGACGCAATGTCTCCAGACGCGAAACGGTTGCGGTTGGGATCGCGCCACGCAGGTCGCCGCCCGAGAAGGCGCGCGTCCACATCGGCTGCAGCTCGCGTGGCGGCCCGGGAAGCACCACGATCGGCGGGCCTTCGAGACCCTCGGCCGGCGCGACGATCAGGCCCGGCGCGGTTCCGACCGGCTCGAGCACCGTTGCGCCGTGCGGAATCGTCGCCTGCTTGCGATTGCCAAGATCGATCGCGTTGCGGTCGAGATGGGGATAGCGCTCGGCCAGCGGCCGCAAGATCTCCGCGATCCGCTCTCGTAGAGGCTCGTCGAGCATCATCTCGCGGCCTTGAAAACGACCGACGACCTCGGCGGTCAGATCGTCAGCGGTCGGTCCAAGGCCTCCGCTCGTGATGATCAGATCGACGCCCTCCTCGCGCATGAACCGCAGCGCCGCCGCGATGTCCGAAGGACGGTCGCCGACGATGACGATGTGCGCGGGCTCTACACCCAACTCGAACAGGCGCTCGGTCAGCCAGGGACCGTTGCGATCGCGCACCGCGCCTGTTAGCACCTCGGTACCCGTAATGACGATCCCGGCACGACTGGCCATGTCGTTCTCAGCTGACGAGTCGCCTTCCGCGTCGTTCCCCTCATGCCGACGTGAGTCCGCGGCGATCGACGGCTGACGGGGATCCTGATCGTCCCGCACCTGCTTGCGCGTCATTGACAGGTCGGCATTTCGCCCGGTGCGAGCAGCTTGCGACCCGATTTAGTGATCGAATAGCCGATCGCCTGGCTGGACGCCGGCACCGTGAGCGCTTTCCCGTCTACGTACATCGTGACCGCGTTGTTGCCGAGCGTCAGTTCGAAACGGGTTGCGTGATAGGTGATCGGCGTGTACGGGGGCTGGATGATCACTCCAGGGATCACCTTGCGGCTGTTGTCGCCTATCAGGCACACATACACCGGGGCGGTTGGCGCAAACGAGAGAGCGACCCTGCTCACTTCGTAGGCTTGATGGGAGGACGCAGGCGAGGAGCCTTGAGCGCTTGCCGGCACAGCATGCCTTGCGTGTCTGTGGCCGCTCGACGCCGTTTTGACGGGGCTCGCTTTGCCGGACAGCAGCCCGATGAGCAGCAGCACGATCAGTGCGCTCACACCCGCAATCGCGAGCACGTAGCCCCTGGATGGTCCTGAAACCCGTGGCATGGGGCGGCCGCGGGGACGTCGTGGGCTTGCCACCGCCGCTTGCGGCTCGACCTCGCTCGGTGGCTCGCAGCGCAGCCGGTACTCCTCAACGAGCGCCTTGTCGTCGAGACCAAGCGTCTGCGCGTATGTGCGTAGGAAGCTGCGCACGAATGTCGGTCCCGGCAGCAGGTCCCACTCCTCGTTCTCCAGCGCCCGCAGATACTTCGCCCGGATCTTCGTCCGCGCCTCGATCTCAGACACATCGATGCGGGCGCGCATGCGCGCCTCGCGCAATGTCGCTCCGATGTCGGTCATATCAAGCGGAAAGGCTAGTGACTGTCCGCACCAACAGCGTAACCTCGCACGACGGGTGGCGCTAGATCGCGGGATCGGCCGCGTCGCCGCGTGCAAGGCCGTGGGGTCGCGCTCAGCCGGCTCAGCTTGTCAGAGAAGACGGCTCAGGGTCCGGTTGCGCGCCGGGGCTCGTCTGCGTGAGCGTCGCCAGCACGCGCGGGAGATCCGCCTCGCTGATGAGCACCTGACGCGGCTTTGAGCCCTCGTAGCCCGAGATCACACCGCGGCGCTCGAGCATGTCGATCAGGCGCCCGGCGCGCGTGTAGCCAAGACGCAGGCGTCGCTGCAGCATCGAGGTGGAGGCGGTCTGCATTTCGGCAACGAGAGCGATCGCGTCTTTCAGCATCGGGTCCTCGTCGGGGTCGAGCTCATCGCCCTGCCCAGTCTCAGGCTCGACCGGCTCTACCTCCTCGAGCAGCTCCTCGCGCAGCTCGGGCTCTCCTTGGCGGCGCCACATCGCCGTGAGCTTGGCGATCTGGGCCTCATCGACATACGCGCCCTGGATGCGTTGCAGGCGCGAGGAGCCGACCGGGCTGAAGAGCATATCCCCTTGCCCGAGCAGCGACTCCGCGCCGTTCTGGTCGAGGATCACGCGCGAGTCGGTCTGGCTGGAGACCGCAAATGCGATCCTCGAAGGGACGTTCGCCTTGATCATGCCCGTGATCACGTCCACGCGCGGACTCTGGGTGGCGAGCACCAGGTGGATCCCCACGGCACGCGCCTTCTGGGCGAGACGGATGATCGAATCCTCGACATCGGCAGGCGCGACCATCATCAGGTCGGCGAGCTCATCGATCACGCACAGGATGTACGGCAGCGGAGCTTCGCCTCGTGCCTGGCGTGAGCGGTTGAGCTCGACGAGACTGCGTGTGCGCGCCAGCGACATGATCCCGTAGCGCTGCTCCATCTCTCTGACGATGTTCTGCAATGCATTCGCCGCCATGCGTGGGTTGGTGATGACCGGTGTCAGCAGGTGAGGGATCGACTCGTAGTGGTTGAGCTCGACCTGCTTGGGATCGACCAACACAATCCTCAGCTCATGCGGCGTCGCCCTCAGTAGAACGCTGCACAACATCGCGTTGATCGCACCCGACTTGCCTGCCCCGGTCGTGCCGGCCACGAGCAGATGCGGCATCTTGGCGAGGTCCGCTCCTATCGCCTTGCCGGCCACATCCTTGCCGAGCCAGACCGTCAGCGGCGACCAGTCCTTTGGCGGTTGCTGGAACACGTCCCCCAGGCGGACCATACGTCGCTTCGCGTTGGGCACCTCGACCCCGACCGCCTGCTTACCGGGGATCGGCGCGAGGATCCTTATGTCGGTGGCCGCGAGCGCGTAAGCGAGATCGTCCTTCAACTGCGCGACCTTGCCAACCTTCGTCCCAGGTGCCAGCCGCAGCTCGAAACGGGTTATGTGCGGTCCGGCGACGGTGCCGATCACCTTCGCCTGCACACCGAAGTGCCCGAGCGCCTCAACGAGGCTTGCCGCCGTGCGCTCCTGCCCCGCCGTGTCGGGCTGCGCCTGCTCGGCGCTCGAGCGCGCGAGGATACGGTCTGCCGCCGGCAGCTCCCAGACGAAGCTCGGGTCGTCGGTCACGACGTCGCGCAGCCGACCTTGCGGGGTCAACTCGGAGCCGCCGATTTTTTGTGGGCGCATGTCTGCGGCGCTCACACTGTCAGCCTCGTGAAGGTCATCGAGCCCCGGCTCCTGCTCATGCCCGATCGAGTCGTGCCGCTCGCGCTGCTGGACCTCCTCCTCATCGGTTCCCGTGGCCCGCTCGGCTTCAGGGAAGGTGTCGTGGCGCTCATCGGCCGCGAAGATCGACGCCGACAGGCGATCGTCCACGGAGGGCGCCTCCACGTGGGTCGCTCTGATGATCAACTCCTGGGGCTCGGGCTCGGGGGGCTTCAGGGGCGCGAGCGCAGACGTCTCATTGTCGCTCGGCCTCGAGCGCGGCGCCCATTCTTCGAGCAGGTCGCGTGAAGCTCGCTCCAGTGCGCTCGCTCCGCTTGCAAGCACGCGCGTAGTGTCCACCAGACCGCTGCTCGTGCTCTTCAAGGCCGCTGCGAGCGAGGCGCCGGTCAGGAGCACTATGCCGGCTAGCGCCAGGAAGGCGACGAGTATGTCGACGCCGACGGTCTGCACCAGCCGATGCGAGACCCAGTAGAGGCCTTGCCCGGCGATTCCGCCGTGCGCCTGCAGGAACGCCGAAGACCACTGTTGCGCGCCGGCTGCGCCTGGGGTGCCGGTGCTCAGGCCGAACGTGCCCGCCGCAAGGGCGAGCGTCAGCGACGCAAACAGGCAGAGACTGCCCTCGCGCAGCGGCCGCTTAGCCGGTATCACGGCCGACATCAACAGCGCCACTCCGCCCGCGATCAGCGCAAGTGGCGCGAAGATCCTCGCGCGGCCGATACACCATCCGAGGGCAACCGAAAGACCGTGGCCGATACGCCCTCCGTCCCAGTGCCCGTACAGCACGAAGCACATGAACGATCCGAGCGCGATGAGCGCCAAACCGAGCACGTCCCGCTGAGTGTCATCGAGCGTGGGCAGGCCAGGCCACCACTGTGTGCGACCGCGCGCTCTGGAACCGCGACGGGACCTACGCGCGCCGGCGGAGCGCGACGGCTTGCGTGCGGGTCTGCGAGTCTTGTGCTTACGCGTCTGCGCCATCAGGCGCAGCTTCGACGCGCAGGCATCAATCCCTGCTCGTGAAACACCTATGGACCGACTACCAGTACGCCTGTGCCGCGTGCGACGCACCCCGTCCACGGGACGACCACCCCAAAATCCACCTCTATTTCGACGGTGGCCCCTATCCTGGTCAGGGCACGGACGCCTACAGGCGCTCGGGGCCAACCCTGTAGGCCCTTACCGTGGATTTAGTGCCCCGCGTTACATACGGTCGCTGACATGAACGACTTCTCTCGCTCCCCAAGGGTTCTCGTAGTCGAGGACGACGAGGACATCGCTCAGGCGCTCCAGCGCTCTCTGCGCATGGAGGGCTATGAGGTCCGCTGCGCTGCGGACGGCGAGCTTGCACTCGAGCAAGGGAAGGCGTTCGCCCCGGACCTCGTGATCCTCGACCTCGGCCTACCGCGAATCGATGGGATTGAGGTTGCGCGCCACCTGCGGGGGGACAACGATGTGCCGATCCTGATACTCACCGCGCGCGATGCGCTGGAGTCGCGTGTGGAAGGCCTAGACTCGGGCGCCGATGACTATCTCGTAAAGCCGTTTGAGCGCCAGGAGCTGCTGGCGCGAATGCGAGCGCTGTTGCGCAGGCGCCCGCCGCGCGGCTCGGCCCCGCTGCGCGTCGGAGATCTGTCGCTCAACGTCGACACGCATGAGACCTCACGCGGCGAGCGTCCGATCGAGCTGACCCAGCGCGAGTTCGAGCTGCTCGAGTACCTGATGCGCAACGAGCGGATCGTGATCTCCCGTCAACGCCTGCTCGACGAGGTGTGGGGCTATGACCCGTTCTCCACCACGAACACGATCGAGGTGTTCGTCTCGAACCTCCGCCGCAAGCTGGAGGCAGAGGGCGAGCCGCGCCTGCTGCACACCATTCGAGGGGCCGGGTACGTCCTGCGCGCCTGATCACACGCCCTCCGAGAGGGCCCACTCATGAGGCGTCCCACGTTCAAGCGCATCTCCGCGACGTTCGACCGGCTGCCGATCCGCACGCGGCTCGCCGGCGGCTCGGCGCTGCTGACGTTCACGATCCTGTGCGCCTTTGCGCTCGTGGTCGGATCGCTGACCGTTCACCGGATCCGCTCGGACTTCGATCGCCAGGTGATCCAGACCGGCGAACAGCTCGCCACCCAGTTGCGCGTCACGGTCAAGGCGAGCAACTACACCGAACTCGAAGTCGAACCACGCCTTGCCGAACTCGCGGACATAGTCGGCGGGCATCCGGTGATCAAGGTGCTCGCGTACGGGGGGGCCGTGGTCGCTCAGACGCCTGCAAACGCACCTGCCCTCGGCTCGCCCGCGGCGACCTTGCACACCGTTCGGGGCTATTCGGTGGTCAGCCATCCGTCGGTCATCCGGATCGCCGGCACCGACCAGCCGCTCGGCGTGATCTACGTGCAATACGGCCGGCCCGTATCGGATGTGAACGCGACGGTCGCGCGCGTCGAGCTGCTGCTCGTGCTCGGCGTGCTCGCTGGCACTGCGCTCGCGCTGCTCGCCGGGATCGCGATAGCCAGACGCGCTATGGCGCCGATAGCCGAGTTGACCAGCACCGCGGAGGAGATCGCACGCACGCGCGATCCGAGTCGCAGCGTCCCCACCCCGGAGGCCGAGGACGAGGTGGCCGAGCTCGCCCACACGCTCAGCGGCATGCTCCAGGAGCTCGATGCGGCGCACGCCGAGACGGAGGCGATGCTCGCCCGTCAGCGCCAGTTCGTCGCGGACGCATCTCATGAGCTGCGTACGCCGCTCACGAGCGTGCTCGCCAACCTCGAGCTGCTCGTCGAGTCCCTGAAAGGCGAGGAGGCCGAAGCGGCGCGTTCGGCCTTGCGCTCCTCACAACGGATGCGCCGCCTGGTCGCCGACCTGCTGTTGCTTGCGCGCACGGATGTGGGCCGTGTCGTCAGGCGCGAGCCGTGTGATCTCGCGCAGACGGTCGTCGAGGCGGCCGCCGAGCTGGGACCGGTCAGCGAGGAGCACGAGATAACCCTCGACGTCCACCCGATCACAGTCGAGGCTTCGCGCGATGAGCTGCACCGCCTGACGATCAATCTGATCGAGAATGCGCTGCGCCATACGCCGCCGGGCACCGAGATTCGCGTATCGACGGCTCTCGACGGCTTGGGCGCGGCGACGCTGATCGTCGAGGACGACGGCCCCGGGGTTCCTCCCAGGCTCGCTGCGACCCTGTTCGAGCGTTTCGTGCGCGGCGCGGGCGACCGCGGCGGCTCATTCGGCCTCGGCCTTGCAATTGTCAGGGCCGTCGCCGAGTCTCATGGGGGTTCGGTGAGGCTCGAGCAGACCCATCCCGGCGCTCCCGTTCCCGGTGCGCGCTTCGTGGTCACGCTGCCCGTTATTCCGACGCCTTCTAGGACGGCGTCCGAGCAAGCGAGGCAAGGACACAGCGAGCGTGCGCTAACGGGTCCCGGAGGGGTGTGAGCGAGCGAAGACGCAGTATCGCGCCGCTCATACGTCGTCCTAGTGGTTCAGCCTGGAAATACGCTGAGGGTTTGCCGAATGTATGCGCGTGATCTGACGGTTCACGATGTTTCGTGCGCGTACCGGCAGTAAGTGTGCGAACGGCGGGGAACGTCAGGCGCGTGCAGACGCCGGCAAACACCCAGTGGATTGACAGGACGGGCCACTAGACCTCGACGACGACCGGGAGCACCATAGGACGGCGGCGCAGGCGGTCGTAGACGAGCTCGGCTAGGTCGTCGTGGAGGACCTGCTGGAGCAG
>DAHUYZ010000044.1 GCA_027306855.1 Solirubrobacterales bacterium
CGGACTTTTAATCCGGTGGGACGGGTTCGAGTCCCGTACGGCGCATACACAGCAGCCAGGAAACGCCGGGATCTTGGGCGGCGGCGACGGGCCTGCGCTTGATCGACCGGTAAGCTGCTGACGATGGCTAAGGCAGGACGTACGCCGGTCGACTTACCCGCTCCCGGTCGGGGGGCCCGAGGCGACAAAGTGCATATCCGGGCAACGGATGTTCGCGCAATGCGGGACGCTTCGCTCGATCGGCCGCGTGTAGCACACGAAGTCGCTAAGGACCTGGGACGCCTCTATGGGAATCGCCTCAAGGACGTCGTGCTGTATGGCTCCTCGGCGCGTGGCGATGCGGAGCTAGAGTCGGACATAGACCTGCTCGTGGTGCTCGACAGGGTCCCCTCGCGTCAAACGGAGTTGGCGCGCATGAGTGATGTCCTCTGGAAGCACTCGTTGGCGAACGATACGGTCGTCGCTGAGATCCCCGTGTCCGAAGACGAGTACCGATCCCTTCCCGATCCGCTGCTCGCGCGGGTGCGGGCCGAGGGAATCTCAGTCGCGTGAGCGACGATCGCGGCAGCGCTCTGCTCGCGCGTGCCCGGACCGAGCTCGAGGCTGCACGGACACTCCAGACGGCCCGGTTCCCGATGCAGGCGACATCGCGCGCCTACTACGGAGCATTCTATGCGGCCGAGGCGGCCCTCCTGAGTGTCGGTGAGACACGCTCAAAGCACTCCGGCGTGCTCTCAGCCTTCGGTCTGAAGGTCGTCAAGGAAGGCGGGTTCGACCCAGCGCTCGCCGCCGAGTTGCGACGGCTGTTCGAGCTACGGAGCCTTGCCGACTACATGTGGCTCGACGAGCCAGAGTTCCACGACTACGACCCGCTCGACGCGGCTCAGAGGTTCGTGGACGGGGTCGAGCAGTGGCTCGGGCAGAAGGCCCACGCGCATCCGATTGAGTCGCCACCATCGTCAGGGGAACAATAGTGAGCGTGCTCCTGGCATTCGGTCCCATTCATCGGCGTTAGCGGCGGTCGCAGCCGAAAATTTGGTCCCGAAATTGGTCCCGAAACGAGCATTTCTGAGGCCACCTGAGCGAAGCTGAAGTCAGTATTCACGGGCCAAACGACCTCAAATGACCCCCCACGAAGCCACTTTTAATCCGGTGGGACGGGTTCGAGTCCCGTACGGCGCACCTCATCTCGGCGAGGACAACGCCTACCTGTGCCTCTGATAATCGACTCGTGGCTTGTCGAGGATGGGCTCGTGCGTGGTCTCGATCTCCACGAGCAGCGGTTCCGGCGCTCCTGCGAAGAGCTGCTGCCGTCCATCGGAGACGATGCTCTGGACAGGCTCTTCGGCAGCGTCCGGTCGATGCTGCCACGCGAGGGTCGATGGTTTCCGCGCGTCGAGGCGTACGCGGAGCCTCGCGGTGGCTTGGGTCTATTGTTGCGTCGCGCTCCCGACCGCTCCGGCTCGATCTCCTTATGGATTCCGCCGAAATCCGATCCGCGCGTGTACCCGACCATCAAGGGCCCCGACCTCGATGTGCTCGCGGCGCTTCGCGATCGGGCCCGCACCGCCGGCGCCGACGATGCCGTCCTCTACACCGACGATGGGATCGTGCTCGAGGCGGCGCACTCTTCGCTCATCTGGTGGCGAAGCGAGACGCTGTGCGCTCCCGTCGAGGACCTGCCCGTGCTGCCCTCAGTCACGATGACGCTCGTCATGGCGCTGGTCGACAGGATCGGGATCGATGTCAGTCGTGAGCGCTGCAGCCTCGACGAACTGATCGCCCTGCCTGTCTGGTCGGTCAACGCGCTGCACGGTATCCGTCCTGTGTCGCGCTGGATCGGCCCAGATGGGGTCCGCGACGGGGCAAGCTGCGCTCAGGCTTCAGAGTGGCTTGCGCTGCTCGACGATCTCAAGGCCCCGATCGAATCTGCGCCGAGCGATCCCGCTTGCGAGGCCGCTCGATGAACTGGTCGCTCGAGGTTCGCCGGCTCGATATCGCCGTCGACACGGAGACCGCGTTCGCCGAGCTGTTCGCCGGCCGCGGCCATTCGTTCTGGCTGGACAGCAGCCTCGTCGAGCCCGGGCTTTCGCGCTTCTCGTTTCTCGGCGACTCATCAGGTCCCGACGGCGAGGTGCTTAGCTACCGCGTCGGCAGCGGGGTCGTCGAGTCCTCTGGCAACGGCTCGCGGGGCGTGACACTCATCCGCGGCTCCATCTTCGATGTGCTCGAGACGCGCCTCTCCGAGCGAGCGATCGACCCTCGACCCGAGCTTCCGTTCGTCTTCGACTGCGGCTACGTCGGCTATCTCGGCTACGAGCTCAAGGCCGATTGCGGATCTCTCAGCAGCCACGCTTCTCCCTTGCCCGATGCGGTCCTGATCGCCGCGACCCGCCTCTTGGTCGTCGATCATTTGGAGGAAGGCGCTTGGCTGCTGGCGCTTCACAGCGGTTCGGCCAAGAGCGTGGGTGCGGCTGAGTTCTGGCTGGAGGAGGCCTGCGCTCGCCTGAGCGCGCTGGCCGAGATAGGTGTCGGGTACGAGCCGTTCGCTGAAAGCGAGTCGACGGTCGAACGGAGCGCGACGCACTCCGAGCCCTTCGACGCCTCGTTCGACCTAGATGACGCCTCGTTCGATCCCGAGCCTTGGCTCCTGCGCTCCCGGGCAAGCTACATCGCGGACATCGAACGTTGCAAGGAGCTACTGCGCGCGGGGGAGAGCTACCAGGTCTGCCTGACGAACCTCCTCGACATGCCCTTCGACGGCGATCCCTTTGCGCTGTATCTGAGCCAGCGCCGCTGCAACCCCGCGCCCTATGCCGCATATCTGCAGGTGGCCGATGCCCACGTGCTGTGCTCCTCGCCTGAGCGGTTCCTCGAGGTCCGCCGCGACCGCGCGATCGAGTCCAGGCCGATCAAGGGCACCTGCGCCCGGTCTGGCGATGCCTTCATCGACGCGGCTCTGCGTGAGGAGCTTCGGGCCGATCCAAAGAACCGAGCCGAGAACGTCACGATCGTCGATCTCGTCCGCAACGACCTCGGGCGCGTCTGCGAGCCGGGGAGCGTCTGCGTGCCGAGTCTTATGACGGTCGAGTCCTACGCGACCGTTCATCAGATCGTCTCGACCGTGCGTGGCAAGCTTCGCCCTGACGTGAGCGCCGTCAGCGCGGTGCGTGCCTGCTTTCCCGGCGGGTCGATGACCGGGGCGCCGAAGCTCCGCACGATGGAGATCATCGACGCCCTGGAGGGTCGCGCGAGAGGTGTCTACTCAGGCGCGATCGGCTACTTCGGCCTATCAGGCGGGGCCGACCTGAACATCGTCATACGCACGATGGTCGTCGATCGCGGCAGGCTCACCGTCGGCGCGGGCGGAGCGATAACGGTCGACTCCGATCCGCTGCAGGAGCTCGAGGAGATGCTGCTCAAGGCTCGCGCGCCGCTGCGTGCGCTGCGACCCCAAGCTCCCGAAGCGCTCCTGTCTCAGGGTCGAATATGAAGCCCCGGATGTGCTCGCGATGGGGCAGCTCCCTGCACGCGCGCAGTCGCTCGAGACTGTGGCGCAACGTCCCTTCGAGATCGTCGAACGCCCCCAGTCGCCACTGCGGCAACACCCCGTCCTCGACGAGCAGCGCCGCGAAGCGGTCCTCCGAGGCGCCCTTCAGGCCGCAGTTCTCGTGCATCACCACCACTATCTCCTCCGTGCCCAGCAAGCGCTGGGAGACGCTCAGCGAGCGGATCGCGTCGTCGGTCACGAGTCCGCCGGCGTTGCGGATGATGTGCGCGTCGCCCCGCTGTAGGCCCAGCATCGCGAAGAGGTCGATGCGCGTGTCCATACACGCAAGCACCGCCACCTTGCGGCGCGGGCGCGGGCTCAAGCCGGGCGCGGCCAGCTCAGGCGCGCGCGAGGCCGCGAAGCTCAGCATCTGCTCTGCGTTGCCCATCCGTCTCATGATCCTACGCGCAGCGCCGTCTCCATGTCCCACGATCACCACGCGCCCATGCCCACGATCCCCGCGCATCAGTAGTTTCCCCCGATCTCGATGCGCGCCGGGCCGGATGCGCGACGGCGGTGGTTGACGCAACGCTTGTCATATGCAGCACCCGACGGTGACACCGCAAGCGCTCGGCAGGCTGGTCGAGCTGCAGACGGACGGACGGCCTGTGCTCAGCCTCTATATGAGCCTCGATCCAACGCTTGCCCCCCACATAGCCGACCGGCGATCCGAGCTCGACTCGCTGCTCTTGGATGCGATCGCGCAGGCCCGTGACAGCGGAGAGCTAGGCACCGAGCGTGAGATCAAGCGGGTCGGTCGTCTCTTCGTGGACGAGCGACTTGCCGTCGACGGCGCGCGCGGGCTCGCGATCTTCGCGTGCGAGACCGGCCACTTTCTCGAAGCTCTCGCCTTGCCAGAGGGCGTCGCTCCCGCCGCATACCTCGACGAGCGTCCGGTCCTGGGACCGCTTGTCGGGATGGCCCGCTCCGAGCGCTGGTGCGCCCTGCTCGTCAGCTCGCGCGCCACGCGCATGTTCGTCGGCGATCGCGAGGAGCTGGCCGAGGTCGAGGATCTGCTCGACGACGTGCACCGGCGCCACAGTCAGGGCGGCTGGTCGCAGGCGCGGTACAAGCGCGGCATCGAGAAGGAGATCGACGAGCACATAAGGCATACCTGCGGGCTGTTGTTCGAGCGCTACCGGCGCACACCCTTCGATCACCTCGTCGTCGGCTGTCCGCTCGAACTGCGCCCCCGCCTTGAACGCGATCTGCACCCTGAGCTGCGCGCACGCCTGGTCGGTCACTTCGAGATCGACGTGGAGAGGGCGACCGCCGAGCAGACATACGGACGTGTCCTGCCGCTCATCGAGGAGTACGAGAGTGCGCGCGAGCGGTCGGTTTTGGAGAGCCTGCGTGAGGGGATCGCTCCGGACGGGCACGCTTCTGTGGGTCTTGACGAGACGCTGCAGGCGCTGGATGAGGAGCGGGTCAGCGTTCTGTTGATTGCTCATGGCTTCACGGCGGCGGGCTTCAGCTGCCCACGCTGCGGTCATCTTGCGGCGAGCGGCGGGCGCTGCCCGATCGACGGCTCTCCGATGCGCGCGCACCAGAATGTCGTCGAGCGGGCTATAGAGCGCGCCGTCGCACGTTCGATAGAGGTTCTGGTGGTGCGCGCCAATGTCGAGGAGCTGCGGCGTGCGGGATCGATCGCGGCGTTGCTCCGCTACTGACGCGGCTTGCGCGCCAGGTTGCCGACTAGCACGCCGATCACCGTCACCAAATAGAGCTGGCCGAGCAGCATCTCGACGACCGATATCGCGCGCCCGACGCGAGCGGCGGGAGAGAGGTCGCCGTAGCCGGTCGTCGTCATCGTCGTGAAGCTGAAGTACACGACCTGGCTTGTGGTCGGATGCGAAGTCTGCGCGAAGTACTGCGTGCCGCCGGTCCTCGCCACGAAGCCGATCCACCATGCGAACAAGAGGCCGACGAGCAGATAGAGCGCGAGCGCTCCCGCCACCGCCTGCAGCGTGACCCCGCGTGTGCGCACAAGCCTCGTCAGGCCTCCCATCAGCGCCAGCGGGATCGCGGCCGTGAGCAGTCCGCTCAGCGCCAGCTGGACGTTCTCGTTGAGAACGTCGCTCGCCTCGAGCGCGACCGCCGTGACGGCTATCGCGGCGAGGATCGCGGCCAGCGGGCGCCTGACTTCCTTGCTTGCGCGCGAGGTGCTGATGACGATCAGCAGCGCCACGAACTGGAGCCCCAGTGCGACCGCGCGCGCCCAGTCCCTGCTCGGCGCAACCACTACGAACACGAGCAGTCCCAGCGTCAGCAGGAAAACGAACGCGTAGCGGTACTCGGCCTCCCGCGACTGCGCCATTTCGGGCACGCACAGAGATTAGGCGTTCAAGCGGACCGGCAAAGTCTTCAGCTGGTTGATGAAACCCGACTCGACCATCCTCGGCCGGCCTGTCAACTCCATGTCGGGGAAGCGCTTCAGCGTCTCCTCGAACAGCACCTTCAGCTCCAGACGCGCGAGCGCCGTGCCGAGACAGAAGTGCCTGCCGCCCGCTCCGAAAGCCTGGTGCTCGGGGTTGCGTCTGACGTCGAAGCGGTCAGGGTCCTCATAACGGGTCTCGTCGCGGTTGGAGGACGCGTACCACATCACCACGCGGTCGCCTTCTTTGATCTGCTTGCCGTTCAGGGTCGTGTCTTTTGTCGCGGTGCGCCTGAAGTGGGCGAACGCGGGGAACATCCTCAGCGCCTCCTCGACTACGCCGGGGATCAGCGAGGGGTCCTCCAGCACCATGCGCATCTGCTCGCGATCTTCGAGCAAAGCTCTCATGCCGCTGCAGTACGTCGCCTTCGTGCTGTCGTTGCCGGCGGCGACCAGCAGGAAGAAGCCCATCACGATCTCGTGCTGCTCGAGCTTCTGCCCGTCGACTTCGGCGTGTACGAGCACGCTCGTCAAATCGTCGGTCGGGTTTGAGCGCCGCTCTTCGATCATGCGTCCGCAGCGCTCGAAGATCTCGGGGATCTCTTTCTCCATCACGCTCTCGACGCCATCCGGGTTGAGGTCTTCGTCGCCCGCGCCGAGCGTCGAGTTCATCAGCCGCGCCCACGTCGCGTCGTCCTCCTCGGGGATGCCCATGAAGCTGCCGATCACCCGCGAGACGACCGGCTGCGCGACGTCGCCCACGAGATCGCAGCTCTCCATGCCCGCGAGACCGTCGAGCCTCTTCGTGACGATCTCCCTGATCGCGTTCTCGTGCGCGGCGATCCGCTTCGGCGTGAAGCCTGCCTGGAAGAGTGCCTTTACGCGATCGTGCTTGGGCGGGTCCATCCCGATGAACATAGCCCTGCTCAGCTCGATCGGAAAGATCGAGGAGACGACCGTCACGCCGCCCAGTTCGGAGGAGTAGGTCTTCCAGTCGCGGCTGACGGTGTGGATGTCATCGGCCCTCGTGACCGACCAGAACCCGCCCTCCTGCGGGAATTCGCTGATCTCGCGCGTCCAGTGGACGGGACAGCTCTTGCGCATCTGCCTGAACAGCTCGTGCGGTGGGCCGTCGGCCCAGTGCTCGCGCTCCAACACGCACGCCTGCTCGACATCCTGTGTGTTTGCGCTCGAACTGATCTCGGTGTCGGTCGCGGTCATGTATGAGCCCTCTCGTCGTCGATGCTCGGTGGACCGCTCGATGTTAGCGGCCGCGAGCGGATCTTGGCTGCACAGCCAGTCATTGATCGCGGCTGTGCTTGAATAAAAGTTTGGCATGCCTTATATTTATCGAATGGCCGCCAAGGAAACATTGAGGTCGCCTGCCGTTGAGGACTACGCCAAGGCGATCTACGCGCTCGAAACACGCGAGGATGGGCCCGTTTCGACAAACGCGCTCGCCGAGCGCCTCGAACTGACGAGCGGCTCGGTGTCGGGGATGCTCAAGAAGCTCGACGAGCTGGGGCTGATCTCGCACGTGCCATATCGAGGAGTGCGACTTACTCCCGAGGGATGCCGACTCGCGCTCGAGGTCATCCGCCACCACCGCCTGCTCGAGCTGTATCTGGCCGAGGCGTTGGAGATGCCCTGGGACCGCGTTCATGCCGAGGCCGAGGTGCTCGAGCACCATCTGTCCGAGGAGCTGGAGCAGCTGATCGCCGCCAAGCTTGGCCATCCCACGATCGACCCTCACGGCGACCCCATTCCGAGCGCCGAGCTGGAGCTGGAAGAGCAGCCGACGAGGCGGCTCGACACGCTCGCGCCGGGCGAGGCGGGCAAGTTCGTGCGAGTGTCGGACTCCGATCCGGAGATGCTGCGTTATCTCGCCGACCGGGGCATCCTGCCGGGGGGGCGCGTCCACGTGCTCGAACGTCAGCCCTTCGGCGGTCCGCTGCTCGTCTCGGTCGACGGTCGCGAGCACACGCTCGGCGGTGAGCTTCTGCACGCGATGCGCATCGACGTCCGCTCGTCCGAGCTGGCTGGAGAGGCCCAGCGATGACGCCGCCCGCGCAGGACACGTTCACACCGGCGGTCGCCGTCGAGGGTGGCGCCGGATCGATCGCTGTCGGCGACGCCGTAGCGGTCCCGAGCGCGCTTGAGCAGCTTCTGTCGCGCGGGCGTCTTCGCGCGACGCTCGCAATGCTCGGCCCCGCATTCGTCGCCGCCGTGGCCTACGTCGACCCGGGCAACTTCGCCACCAACATCCAGGGTGGCGCGCGCTTCGGCTACGGGCTGCTGTGGGTCGTGCTGATCGCCAACTTGATGGCGATGGTCATCCAATACCTGTCCGCCAAGCTGGGCATCGCTACCGATCGCGATCTTGCGCAGCTCTGTCGCGAGCGCTACCCGCGCGCGGTCAGCGTCGGCCTGTGGATGCAGGCCGAGATCATGGCGATGGCGACCGACATCGCCGAGTTTCTTGGCGCCGCGCTCGGGCTGAACCTGCTGTTCGGGGTGCCGCTCCTTCAGGCCGGGCTTCTCACAGGGGTCATCGCGTTCGCGATCCTCGAGCTGCAGACGCGCGGGTTCCGTCGCTTCGAGCTCGCGATCACAGCGCTGCTGGGGATCATCTTTCTCGGCTTCCTGTACGAGACGCTCCGCATCGGGCCCTCGGCGCACGAATCGCTTCACGGCCTGATCCCGGCTCTGCACGGCACGAGCGCGCTGTATCTCGCCGTCGGCATCATCGGCGCGACGGTCATGCCGCACGTGATCTACCTCCACTCAGCTCTCACCAATGGCCGCACCCCCTGCCGCAACGACCGTGAGCGTAGCCGCGTGCTGCGCTTCGAGCGCCTCGACGTGATCGTGGCGCTTGGACTCGCCGGTGTCGTCAACATGGCGATGCTCGCCGTCGCCGCCAAGCTGTTTCACACCCATGCTCTGTCGGGCCTGTCCACTATCCAGCAGGCTCACGCCCAGTTCGGCCACCTAGTCGGCGGCGCCGCCGCACTCGCGTTCGCCGTCGCCCTGCTCGCCTCGGGCGCGTCGTCCTCTTCGGTGGGCACCTACGCGGGGCAGATCGTGATGGCGGGCTTCATCAACGTCAGGGTGCCGTTGCTGCTGCGCCGCGCGGTGACGATGATCCCCGCGATCGTCGTGCTCGCGATCGGGGTCAGCCCGACGAACGCGCTCGTGCTCAGTCAGGTCGTGCTCTCCTTCGGCATCCCACTCGCGCTCATCCCGCTCGTGATGCTCACGAGCAACCGTGAGATCATGGGCGTACACGTCAACCGTCCCACCACGATCGCGGTAGGCGCGTTCCTCGCCGCGGCGATCACGGCCATGAACGTCTTCCTGGTCGCCCAGCAGTTGCTCTGATCGTCGCCGGCCGGCCGTTGCGGCCGGCGATCGCCCAGGTCCGGAGGGCCCGCTCAGCCGGCGCGGCGCCGCATGCCGAGCCACAGCCACAGCGGATACGTGGCGAAGATCGTTGCCGAGAGCTTGTGGGTGCGCGGGCCGGCTTTGCGCCAGTCGATCTTCAGCACCCCTGAGTTGAGCATCCAGTCGCGGCCCGACTGCGCTCTGCACATCTTCCACACCGGTCTCGTCCAGCCCTGGTCGAGATACAGGCCGATGCTGATGCCCCAAAACACCGCCATATAGGCGACCCCAACCGCCGCATCGCGCTTGCGGCTCGGCTCCATGTCGCGCGTGATGCGCTCGTACGTGCGCCCGCCGCTGTAGAGCAGGGGAGGATCGATCAGGAAGGACATGGGTCGATTATCCCTTGCCGAGCAGTTTGAAGGCGAGCCGGGTGGCGAGCGCCATGATCGTCATCTGCGGATTGACCCCCAGCGAGCTTGGCACGGCAGACCCGTCGGCGACATACACGCCGCTCGCGCCGTGCACCGCGAGATCCCCGTCGAGCACCCCATGACTCGCGCGCGCGTCGGCGCGCGCCGTGCCGAGCGGATGGAACGCCATCAGCTTCAGGTCCCGTCTGCGAGCCCGCTCGGGCGCGACGCCGCTTGGCAGCGGCAGGTACACCTCGCGAGCCCCCGCGGCCTCGAATAGCTCTCTCATGCGGGCAAGCCCCGTCCTGAAGCGGGCGAGATCGTCGTCTGTGAGGTCGTAGCGGATCAGCGTCCTCGACCCGACGGAGCGAACGTGTCCGCGCGAGCTGTCGCTCACCATCAGGCCGAACTGGGCGAGCCTGGGGTAGTTGGACATCGCGCGCTCGTGGCGCTCGCCCACGAGCGGCAGCGACATCGCCGCGTAGGAGGGCGGGCCGGCGACGCCCTCGAACATGATGCCCTCTTTGGAGAACTCGTCGACATAGAAGCTCTGAGGCACGCCTTTTGCCATGTCGACCGTCTCGTCCATCAGCGCGAACGCGCCGGTGGCGGGATGAAGAGAGAGGTTTCGTCCCAGCTGTCCCGAGCCGCCCCCGAGGCCGCTGCGTGTGAGCAGCGCCGGCGTATGGATCGTGCCCGCCGCCCCGATCACGATCGGGGCGCTCACCGTGAAGCGCGCTCCGCTCTCGAGCCGCGCGGACGCTCCCGTGGCGCGGCCGCCGTCCAGCAGGATGCGCTCCACCTTGGCGCCCGTCACGATCTCGGCGCCGGCCGCGCGCGCACGGGGGATGTAGGTGATGCCTGTGTGCTGCTTGGCGGAGGTCGGGCATCCGAACGCACACACCCCCGAGCCGACGCAGCCCTTTGCGTTGCGCCGCAGATACCCATGCGACCAGCCCAGTCGCTCGGCTCCTCTGCGCGCGACCGCGGCGTTGGCGCCCGCCAGCTCTGGCGTCACCTCGCCGACCGACAGCGCCTTCTCGACGCGCTCGAAGAAAGGCCGCAGCGAGTCCTCGCTCACATCGAGCCCGAACTCCGTCTGCCAGCGCTCGAGCACGTAGGAGGGCGTGCGAAAGCAGGTGCCCGAGTTCACGAGCGTCGTGCCGCCGAGACCACGCCCCAGCGGGAGCATGATCGGCGGGTTGCCGAGCGTCACCGTCTGGCCGCCGTCCCGGTAGAGCTCCGCAAGCATTCCAGGCGGGCGCGCCGTGAAGCGGTCGGGATCGTGCCAGTGGCCCTCCTCGAGCAGTGTGACCTTCATGCCGCCCTCGGCCAGCTCCGCAGCCGCCACGGCCCCTCCGGCGCCAGCGCCGATCACACACACGTCGGCCTCGAGCCCCACGGTCATGGCCTACCCTCACTCCGGCGCAGCTCGCGGCCCCGCGCGATCACCGCGTCGGCGTCCCAGCCGAGCGAGCGGGCCAGGTCCGGATCGTCGTAGCGGCCTAGGCCCTCGATCACCTGCGCAAGCTGAGCGGCAGCCGGCGCGCGTGCCACCAGGCGCCGGCCGGCGGGGCGGCGCGATAGTGACAGCAGCGCTCTCATGCCGGCGCGTTGCGCCCGGGGCGCGGCCGCCAGGAATGTCTCGATTGGGTTGTGCGATGAGTAGGACGTCATCGGCCCGGACCGTATCAGCGACGGGCCTTCGTTTGGCCGTGCGGCCAGTGAGCGTTGTGGTCGATCGAGGCATGTGCCTGCATGGCAAACGAGCGCCGTGAAAGATTGAGGAGCCGAGGCAGGTGACCGTTACGCGATCAGCCGTCGGAGAAAGGCGCGATCGGCACGCCGTGATCGCGCTCGCGCATGCCAAGCTCGTAGGCTCCTCCATGAGCGGTGTGCAGCGTCGTGGCCGCCACTCCGCGCGGGCGCGCGTTCAATGTGAGCGAGGCGACCGAGCAGTTGATGACGTCGTGCTCGCCGCCGTCGGGGTCGGCGTAGCGCCAGCCCGCTGCGCTCTCGTCGGGCACATCGACATGGGCCTCTACGAGCATCCCGCCCTCGCCCGGCAATGACAGCGTGCAGCGCGCCGCGTTCTCGGCGACCTTCACGCCGTGCGCGAGCAACCCCCCGATCCTGATGCGCCGGCCCGCCAGGCAGATCGCCCCGCTCGCGAGCCAAGGGCTCATCCTGTTCGCGACGAGCACACGCCCGACCGCCACGTCGATCCACGCCGAGCGGTCATCCTCGAAGTCGATCCCGTGCAGCCAGATCCAGCGCTCTGCATGCTCTGACCCCCAGTTGTGGCCGACCATTCCGCGCCAGCCGTTCAGCTCGATCGTGCGGCCCGGCAACTCGATCGTTCCGTCAAAGGTGGCAGCCGGGATCGGGCTCGTCAGCTTGGTGCGCGGCAATGGCGTCCTGTAGAGCCAGCTCTGCTTGAGATGGCGCAGTTCGGTCTCATCGCCGGCAACGCGAAGCGACCAGCTCGCCTCCCCACACCGGCCGACTGCTGCTTTCGGCCCGAAGCTCGACTGTCCGCCGATCGTGATCCAGCCGCCGTCCGGCACGGACAGCTCAGGGGTCGTGTGCTTGTGCATGAACGGCCGACCCTTCGACGCGTCGAACACAGTGAGCCACAGCGACCCCTTCGGCTGGGCGCCCGGGCGCTTGTGGACGGTGTAGCGGATCCACGCCCCGACGGGCTCCCGCGGGGAGACGGCGCGCAGGTAGAACGACTCGTACATCCCTGTCTTGATGTCCGCTGCTGGAAACTTCGTTGCTGTCGGCATGCGCGCGATCGTAGCTCCTGCGAGTATCGACTCGTGCGCTACGAGCCGCTCGTCAAGCTTCCCCCCGAGCTGATCGCGTCCGTCGAGGGAGGGAAAGCGCGCTACGTGATGGGCGTCGACGGTGGCGCCACCAAGACGCTGGCCGCGGTGCTCGACCTGCACGAGCGCCACATTCATATCGGCCACGGCGGCTCGAGCAACCCCGACTCGGCAGGCGCGCAGGCGGCGACAGACGCACTGTTGAGCGCGACGGATGAGGCGCTCGGCCGAGCAGGGATCGGGCGCGAAGAACTCGGAGCGGCGGTGCTCGCGATCGCCGGCACCGACACCGAGGCGGTCGCCGCGCACGTGCGCGCACGTGCGCCGTCGAGCTGGATCGTCGTCAACGACGTCGTCGGGGCATGGGCGAGCGCCACCGGCGCCGGTCCCGGAGTGGCGGCTATCTCGGGAACGGGAAGCAACGTCTTTGGGGTGGGCGGCGCCGGCGGCCTGACACGCTCATGGCGAGCGGGCGGCTGGGGGCATGTGCTGGGCGATGAGGGCAGCGGCTACTGGCTGGCGCTCCAGTCGATCAGAGCGGCGCTTTCCGACCGCGAGCGCTCCGGGCCTGCGACCGCGCTCGGTGACGCCGTGGCCGCGTTCTTCAATACCGACAGTGTCGAGGCGCTCGCCCAGCTCGTGTACTCAAAGCCGCTCACTAAGGGCGAGATCGCCGCGTTCGCGGTGGAAACGGCGCGTGTCGCCCGCGATGGGGACGCGGTCGCCCTTGGTCTATACGAGCGGGCCGCCGATGAGCTCGGCAAGCAGATCGAGGCGGTCATCCGCGAGACGAGGCTCGGCGGGCAGTTCCCCGTCGGCCTGATCGGCAGCGCGTTCAAGGCTGGTGCCCTGTTCGTCGAGCCACTTGCCGCGGTCGTCCACGAAGCGGCCCCTGAAGCGAGCGTCGCGGTCGTCGAGATCGCGCCGGTCGGCGGCTGCCTGCTGCTCGCCGCGAAGGCCGCTGGTCGCGGTGGCGCTCTGGAGCCGAGCGAGCTGAAGCGAGCCCTTGATGAGACGCTAGCCCGCGAGGGCAGCTTTCGCGACTGACTCAACCTGCGTGCGCGTCCCGATTGCGGCTGGGCCGACGCCGGCGATGCGGACCGCCGCCGCGGCATTACCGAGGCGGGCCGCCTCCATCGGGGTGTGCCCGCGCGCGAGCGCGACAAAGAAAGTCGCCGCGAACACGTCTCCGGCGCCGAGGTCATCGCGCGCAACGGCAGATGGCGGCGCTATCCGCACCGAGCTGTCCTCGCTGGTGTCGCCCGGCGCTCCTCTGGGCAGGTACACCGTCGTCTGTCGCGATCCGGCGGTCACCGCGACGACCGCCCCGGTCTTGCGGGCGGCCTTGAACAGCGCGCTGCAATATGGACGCTCCTGTTCGCCGATCACGGCCGCGTCGAAGCGGACGGGAAGCAGGCGCCGGTCCAGCCGCATGAGCAAGATCTCGCCACCGCTTGCCCAGCGGCGCAGGTGACCCTGGGGTGTGATGCCCACGAACTGAGCGCTGCCGCTCCACTCGGTCCATTGCTCGCCGGCCACCGGAGCGAAGTGCGCGATCTGTGTGTCCAGGTCAAGGGGCCCAGAGATCGATCCGGCCCACGCGAGCACGCGCTGCGAACGAGTGGCCCCCGCGCCGCGCGTGCCGAGTGTCGTTGTGTGGGGCGCCGGGACCACGTGGAGATCCAGCTCGTCGCGGTAGGGGGCGAGCAGCTCATCGATCTCCGCCGGCGCGCCTTGGGTGACGATCAATGTGCGCAGCCCCAGTCGCGACGCCTGCAGGCCGCTGTAGAAGGCGCCCCCGCCCGCCTGCGAGACCGGCCCGCCCGGCGCATCTTCGATCACGTCGCGTGTTACGTGGCCGACGGCGACGTAGTCGTAGGCGCGCCCGCCCGTCACTGCGGATCAGCCGATCGACGGAGGTGTGCGTAGAGGCAGCTCCTCACCGGTGATCGCCGCGGCCGCGAGCCTGCCGGTGAAGACGCAGCCGCCGAGGAACGTGCCCTCGAGGGAGCGCTTGCCGTGGACGCCGCCGCCGCCGAAGCCAGCCGCCTCTCCGACCGCGTACAGACCGGGGATCGCCTCTCCGTCCTGCTCGCGCAGGACGCGGCAGCCGAGATCTGTCTGGATGCCTCCGAGGCTCTTGCGCGCCATAACCTGCAGCCTGATCGCGATCAGCGGCAGTGCTTTCTCGTCCACGATCCTCTGGAACCGGCATGTGCGCAGGCGATCGCCGCGCCAGTTGCGCAACTGGGCGATGCGACGCAGCTGGTCGTCGTTGAACAGGCCCTTGCCACGCGCGATCGTCTCGTCGTAGCGGTCTACTTCGCGCTCCAGCGCCGCGGGATCGATCGAACGCTCGCCGCCCAGCTCGGCGGTGACGTCGTTCATCTTCTGCGCCAGCTCGCCCAGTGTCGATGCCGCTACGAAGTCGGGCGAGCCCTCGATGAAATGGCGCACGAGCCCAGGCTTGCCGAGCAGCACGCTTGCGAGAAACGGTACGAGGCGCCGCTCGCGCAGGTGAGGGTTGTGCTGGGAGCCCGACACGTCGAGTTCGCGTGAGGCGATCTTGAAGTTGCAGATGAGCCACGAGTACTTGCGCTCGTCCTCGCACATGCGCTGCAGCGCCGCGTAGGCGTCGAACGTCGGCATCACCGGGACCGGCCCGTAGCGCACGCCGTCGGGGCTCAGCATCAGGCCTGAGCGCGGCGGTATCAGCTTCAACCCGTGGCGCTCGCGCTGCGGTTTGGGGTGGCGGACCGCGTCTGCGTAGTTCCACATGCGCGACAGGTGCGTGACGGCGCCGCCCAGGCGTTTGACCTCTTCGTGAAGGGCGCCGTCGGCGTAGTAATGGGAGCCCATCAGGATCTCTTGCGGTGGACTGCCCAGCTCGGACGCCGGCCACTCGCGGCGTACAATGTCGAGGTTCCCGCCGATGCCCCCGGCCGCGATCACGATCGCCTTGGCCGCGCGCAGCTCGTATTCGTCCGAGCCGCCATTTGGCTTTGTGTATGAGGTCGCGCTCGTACCGTCGTCCTCTTCGGCGATGACGTGGCAGCCGACAATCTGCACGTTCTCGGTAAGGAGCTCAGTGACG
>DAHUYZ010000045.1 GCA_027306855.1 Solirubrobacterales bacterium
CGATGAGCCTCACAGGCGGGCGCCGCGTCGCGTCCTGCCGCAAGAAGCGAGCGCGGTGAGCCGGCGCTGCTCAGAAAGGTTCGTTCGGCCAATTTCACAAGAGGCGCTCAGGTGTTGGGTTGGAAGACATGGTTAGATAAAAGTTTTACTCGTTACTCGTAACTCGATACTTCACTCAAAGTTGCCCGCAAGCTTTGTGCGAGGCGCCGGCGATCCTCGAGCCGGCGAGCGCCGGCGCCTGCTCGAACGCCAACAAGCCGGGTCAAGACGGGTATACGGGCGGGTCGCGGTGCTCTACGCACTGGTCGCCGAAAAACTTCATCCCCTACGCCGGACAGGTTCGGCCGGCGATGCCCATCGAACGCTTCATCTGGACCGAACACGCCGAGGAGCGCCTGGCCCCTGCGAAGACCGCGCCGATCCTGACCAGGAACATCGACCACCACTATCCTCAAACCATGAGCGCACGCTACGCCTACTACGACCGCGACGCTGACATCGCCTGGCTGCCGACCGGCTACTCCGAGAACGTCCTCAGCGAAGAGGTCAGCTGGGGGCTGGTCGATCACGACGCCGCCACCGACGAGGTGGTGGCGCTCGAGGTCTGGAACGCCAGCAAACGCCTGCCCAGCGCCGTCCTCGACGCGCTTCCCGCCCCCACGGCCCCCCACAGCGCAGCGGTCTGAGCACGGCCCAGGGCGCCGTGTATGATCCGGGCTGGGCTCGGCTCCGGGAGTCATGCCCGGGAGGAGGTCGGCGGTGGGCCGGAGGAGCAGGTGATCGCAACAGAGGCAGACGCGGAGGAGGAGAGGGTGGATGTCCGCAAAGCACGCATTGCTCGGCCTTCTGCTTGACACGCCCGCCTACCCCTACCAGCTCGCAAGTCGCCTCGAGCAGCGACTCGGGCCGTCCTGGGAGGTCAACTCCGGGCAGCTCTACCAGACCGTCAAGACGATGGAGCGCGACGGGCTGATCGAGCGCGTCCAGGGCGCCGGCGGCGGGCGCGAGGACCGCCACGTGTTCGCGATCACCGACGATGGTGCGCGCGAGTTCGAACGCTGGTTTCAAGGCTCGCCCGACCATGTGCGGCTGCCGCGCAGGCCGCTGCTGGCGAAGATCACGTTCGCGGGACCCGAGCGCCTGGCCGAGGCGCTCGCCAAGGTCGACACCTACGAGAGCGAGTGCGCAGCGCGGCTTGCCGGGGTCGCGCGGCTGCGCGACGAGCTGACGACGGACGGGCCGCTCGTCCGCGCGCAGGAGCTGCTGCTGCGGCTGAACCTCTCGACCGACGTCATCCAGCTCGAAGGCGAGCTGCGCTGGGCCGCCCACGCGCGCGAGCTTCTTCAGTGGCTGGCAGAAGGCGAGGCGGTCTGGCCCTCCCGCCACCGGCAGGCGCGCTCCGGCGAGCGCCGGCACGATCGCTCAGGCGCGCGCAAAGAGCTGTTCGGGAGGATGGCCCGCTCCGCGCCCTCGACGGCGCCGGCCGGCGACGCGCAGCGGGGCCCCGACGCGCCGCGGGGCCCCAAGCGGGTGCCAGGCGAAGACGACGCCTCGGGCTGAAAACGGCGCCATGCTCCTCTCTCTGCAAGCGATAAGCAAGCGCCGCGACGACTCCGCAACCCGCATGACGTTGGACGACGTGACGCTGCAGGTCGGACGCGGCCAGGTGGTGGGCGTGTTCGGGCGCAGCGGCTCCGGCAAGACGACGCTGCTCCAGATCGCCGCGGGCCTTGCGGCGCCCGACAGCGGCGCCGTCTCCTATGACGGGCAGCGCCTCGACCGGCTGTCCTCGACGGAGCGGCTACGGCTGCGCCGCCGGGAGATCGCCTGCGTGTGGGGCTCCCGGCCCCCTCAGCGCGGGCTGTCGGTGCTCGACCACGTGCAGCTGGCGCTGCTCGTCGACCACCGCGATCGCCGCGACGCGTCTCGTCGCGCGCGCGAGGCGCTGCTCGCCTGCGAGGCCGAGCACTGCGAACGGGCTCGGCTGGAGGAGATCTCAGACGGCGAGCGCCAGCGCGTGGAGATCGCGCGCGCGCTCACGATCGAACCGAAGCTGCTGCTCGCCGACAGCCCCGCCTCCAACCTCTCGATCGTCGAGCAGGAGACGATCATGAGGCTGCTCGCAACGCTGGCGCGCGACGCGAAGGTGGCGGTGCTGATCACCGCCGGCGACGCGCAGGCGCTGATCGGGGCCGACCCGGTCCTGTACCTGTCAGGCGGTCGCATCGTCGACCCACACGGCACGCGCCAGGGCGGCACGCTCCACCGCTTCCCCGGGCGTGCGCGCCTGGCCGCCGCCGATGGTTGAGCGCGACGACGGCGACGCACGCACGGTGACCGCGACGACGCTCGAGCGTCCGCAGGCGCGGGCGCTGCTGGAGCTGGACAGCGTCAGCAAGCGCTACGAGAGCGTCAGCGAGACGATCCACGCTGTCGAGGACGTCGACATGAGCGTGCGCGAACGCGAGCTGGTCGCGCTGCTCGGCCCGAGCGGCTCGGGCAAGACCACGCTGCTGTTGCTCATCGCGGGGCTGTTGCGGGCCGACGGGGGCAGCGTGCGCTTCGAGGGCCGCGATCTCGCCTCGTTCACGAAAAGCGAGGCGCTCGCCTACCGGCGCACCAAGCTCGGCTTCGTCTTCCAGGACTTCAACCTCTCGGCAGGGCTGAGCGCGCAGGAGAACGTCTGCGTTCCGCTGCTCCTGCGCGGAGTACCCCACGGCGAGGCGCACGGGCGCGCGCGGGCGTCGCTCGCCCAGGTCGGCCTGGAGCGCCGCCTGACCCACACTCCCGACCGTCTTTCGGGCGGTGAGAAGCAGCGCGTAGCGATCGCCAGAGCGCTCGTCGGCGAGCCGAAACTGATCCTCGCCGACGAGGCCACCGGCAGCCTCGACACCGAGACCGGCGACGCCGTGCTCGAGCTGCTCGCCGCGCTGCCGCGCGAGCACGGGGCCGCCGTGGTCCTCGTCACCCACGACATCCGCGCCACCCGCCACGCCGACCGCGTCCTTCAGATGCGCGACGGGCGGCTGTCCGAGCTCCAATGACCGGCTACCTGCGCACCCTGTGGCTCTTCTACCGCCGCCACCTGCGCGTGCAGCCCTTGCGCGAGCTGATGGCCCTCGCGGGGGTCGCGGCGGGCGTGGCGCTCCTGTTCGCCGTGCAGGTCGCGCACCGCAGCGTGACCGGCTCCTTCGAAGACATCGCCCACGGCGTCGCCGGCGACGCGACGCTCGAACTCGCCGCGCGCGGCGATAAAGGTTTCGATCAAAAAGTCTCAGAAGACGTCGAAAAGATGCCGGGTGTGGAGGCCGCCGCGCCGCTGCTCTCAGAGCAGATCGTCGCGCTCGGTCCGAAGGGGCGGCGCGAGCTGACGCTCGTGGGGGCCACCGAACAGGTCATCCCCCTGCACGGAGCGCTCTCCTCGCAGTTCCAGCGCGCCTCCGAAGCCTCCCACAAGGGACTTCTGCTCCTCACCGAGCCGACCGCGAGGGCGATCGGGGTGAAGCCCGGGGAGGCGGTGACGGTGCTGGTCGGCGGGCGCACCGAACGCATGACGCTCAACGCGGCGCTCGGGTCCGACCGGATCGGCGTCGCCGCGGACAGCCCGATCGCGGCGGCCCCGCTCGCGATCGCGCAGAGCGTCGCGCAGCTGCCGGGGCGCATAACGAGGGTGCTGATCGAGCCGGCGCCGGGGCGCGAAGCGGCGCTGCTCGGCGCCCTGAAGGCCCGCTACGGCGCGACGCTCGATCCCCGGCCGGTGGACACCGAACTGAAGCTGCTGGCGGGCGCCGCCGGCGCCGAACGGCAGGTGACGCTGCTGTTCAGCGTGATAAGCCTCGTCGCGGGAATGATCCTCGCCTACAACGCGCTGCTCTTGGCGAGCGCCGAGCGCAGGCGCTTCATCGTCTACCTGATCGAGACGGGCGCGCCCGAGTCGATGGTGCTCGCCTCGCTCGGCTTCGACGCCTTGATCCTCGGTCTGGCGGGCTGCGCGCTCGGGCTGCTCGCGGGCGATCTGACGTCGCTGCTCGCCTACGGCGGGCTGCCCGGCTACATCGCCGCCGCGTTCCCCGTCGGCCCGCAGCGCACGATCACCTCCCAGACGGTCGAGATCGCGCTGGCGGGCGGCATGTTCGCCGCGCTGGCCGCCACGATCCTGCCGGCGCTCTCGATCCTGCGCTCCGGCGCGGTTACGCAGCGCGACGGGATGGCGCGCACGCTCTCGCTGACGGCCAAGGCGAGCGCGTCGCAGGGCACGACGCTCGCGGCCGGCATCGCGCTCGTCGGCGGCTCGGTGCTCGCGGCGCTGCTCGCTCCCGCCGTCACGATCGAGGCGCTCGTCGGGCTCGCCGCCGGGATCGTGCTGTGCCTGCCGCTCGCCGCGCGGGGGCTCATCGCCCTGGCCCACGCCGCCTCGGCACGCTCGGGCGACGCTTCCGCGCGCCTGTCGGTCGCGGAGCTGCGCACCTCGGCGCCGCGCACGGTCGCGCTGCTGGCCACCGGCGCGGTCGCGGCCTTCCTGATGGTCGTGATCGGCGGCTCGGTCTCCGACGTGCAGAGCGCGGTGCGTCGCGGTGCGGGCGACCTGCTCGGAAGCGCCGATCTTTGGGTCAAGCCGGGAGGGGCTCAAAACGTTTATACGACCGAGCCGTTCGCCTACGAAAAGCCACAGGCGCGCCTTGCGCGGCTGCAGCGCGCGGGGGTCGTGCGCTCCGTGACGCCCTGGCGCGACTCGTTCCTGGACCTGCCCGGCAGGCGCGTGTGGGTGCTCGGGCCGCCGCCGGCGCTAAAGGCCCAGATCGCCCCCAGCCAGCTGCGGGAAGGCTCGCTCGCGCTCGCCGATGAGCGGCTGCGCGAAGGCGGCTGGGTGGCGATCAGCCAGACAATCGCCGAGGAACGCCACGTGCGCGTCGGTGGGCGGATCTCGCTGCCGACGCCCTCGGGCTACGTGGTGTTTCGCATCGCCGCGACGACCGCCAACTATGGGTGGCTGCCGGGGGCGATCGTGATGAACGGCGACGAACACGCGCGTCTGTGGGAAGGCGGCGCGGCGGGCGGCAAGCGGCCGGCGACGAGCGGCGCCACCAGCGGCCCCACCCCCACGCAGGCCCAGCCGGGCGGCGAGGCGACCGAGCTGGCCGTCACGCTCGCGCCGGGGGTCTCAGCGCAGCGCGGCGAGCAGCTCGTGCGGGCGGCGCTTGGGCCGGGCTCGGGGCTTGCCGTTCAGAGCACCTCAGAGCGCCGCGCCGAAGTGAGCGCCGTGCTCGGCTCGACGCTCTCGCGCCTGAACGCGATCACGATCGTCGTGATCGTGACGACGATCGCGTCGGTGATCGCGCTGATGATGGCCGCCGTCTGGCAGGGCCGCGCCCGCTTGCATTCGCTGATCTCGATCGGGATGGGCTTCGGCCAGTTCGCGCGGCTGATCTTCTACGAGAGCGGCACCGTGCTCCTCGCCGGCTGTGCGATCGGCGTGAGCGCCGGCCTGGTCGGTCAATATTTGATCGATGGCTGGCTCTCCCACACGACAGGCTCTCCCGTCCACTACGCCGCGGCCTGGCTCCTGGGCGCGCGCACGCTGGCGATCGCGCTCTTGATCTCGCTCGCCGCCTCGCTGGCCGCCGTCGTCCGGATCAACGGCTCACAGCCCAGAGCGGCCTTCTCGACACAATGAGCGATCACGTGTCCGCGAGCCTTCAAGGGAAACATTCAGGGGCGGGCGTCCCCGGCACGACCGCGGCGCCCGACCGCGTGATCGCCGCGGACTCGAGCACGTTCGCGCCGGGCATACGCCTGCTCCCCGAGAGCCTGAGAGCCGACGTGCGCGCCCTCTATGACGCGTTGCGCTCGCTCGACGACCTCGTCGACGAGGACGACCCGCGCGCGGGCGAGCGGGTGGGCGCCGTCGAAGAGTGGGCGCGCGGCGAGCGAGACGAGGGAGCTGGGACGGGCGAGGGCGTGGGGAGGAGCGCGGTCACGCAGACGAGCAGCCCCGAGACCCAAGCGCTGGCCGAGCTCGCCGGCAGGCGTTCCTTCCCGCGCGCACCGCTGCTCGAGTTCTGTGAAGGAATGCGCCACGACATCGCGCGTGAGCCGATCGAGGACGAGCAGGGCTTCGAGCGCTACTGCCAGCGGGCGGGCGGCTCGGTGGGGGTCGTGCTCGCCAACCTCCTCGGAGCCGGTGAGGCGCATGACCAGGAGAGCAAACGCGAGTGCGAGCGGCGTATGGCGACGCTGGGGCGGGCGATGCAGGTGACGAACATCCTGCGCGACATCGACGAGGACCTCGCCCACGACAGGGTGTACATCCCGCGCAGCGCGATCGAGCGCTTCGGGTTCCCCGTGCCCGGCAGGCGCGAGGAGCTGCTGCGCGAATACATCGCCCTGGCGGACACACTGTATGAGGAGGGTCTCGGCGCGATCGGGCTGCTCAGAGAAGGTGCTCGCGCGATGGCGCTGTCGGCCGACCTGTACCGGGAGATCCTGCGCCAGATCGAACGAGAAGGCTTCGGGCGCTCCCCACAACGCGCGGTCGTGCCCGCCTGGCGACGAAAGGTATTGATCGCAAAGCACCGTCTTGCACAACGATGATCTAGTCACACAGGGTCGACGATGGGAGGAGAGGGAATGATCCGAAGCGTTATTGCGAACAGAGCCCGCACTCGCGCACAAGCCATCGGGCGCGGAGTCTGCGCAACGGTGCTGGCGAGCTGCGCAGCGATGTTCGTCAGCGGCGTTGCGCAGGCGCGCACGATCAGCGGCACGGACTCGGCGCGCCTGCGCCTCGTCCACCAGCACGAAACGACGCTGTCCGAGGAAGGCGTGGCCAAGGGCGCGCTGCCGGGACGCATGCGCGCCACGCTGATCGTCGGCTCGATATTCAGGGGCAGCTGCACGATCTACACCTCGCGCGGGTCGATCACGGGCCACGGTACGGCAACGCCGCACGGCACCGGCCGCTATCAGAGCTTCAGCGGCACGCTCGACATAACCGGCGGCAGCGGCATCTTCCGCCACGCCCACGGACGCACGGGGCTGTACGGGACGTTCGACCGCAGGACGTTCGCGCTCGTCGTGCAAACGACCGGGTGCATCTCCTACTGAGGCGATGGCCTGGCCGGGATACACAGAATGGCTCTCAGAAGAGCGCGCGGGCCGAGCCGGCTGACCGCCGTGCTCAAACGCCTGATCGCGGCGGGCGGATGCGCGGCGATGATCGCCGCGTGCCCGACGAGCGCCTCCGGCCAGGCGCTCGGCGGCGCGCCGCCCGTGAAGCTGCGCGCGGCCCTGCGTCCCGAGGTGCTGGGGCGCGCGAGCACCGTCTACCTGACGATCCAGATCGCGCCCGCCCCCGGCGCGGCGGTGCCGCCGCCGTTGACCGAAGCGCAACTGAGCTACCCCGCGGGCCTCGACGTGCAGCTCAGCGGCCTTGGCATCGACGCGTGTACGCCGGCCACGCTCGAACTCTCAGGGCTGGGCGGCTGCCCGCCCGACTCGCTGATGGGCAACGGCTCCGCGGTCGCGGAGCTGTCGATCAAACACAAAGCATTGCGCGAAGCGGCGAAGATCGCGATATTGCGGACCGTAGAACAGGACGGCCACTTCTCGATCCTGCTCTACATCTACGGCGAGACGGCGGTGAGCGCGAACATCATCCTGCCGGGGGTGCTGCTCGCGACCCCGGCGCCGTACGGCGGGCTGCTGTCCTTCCAGGTCCCGCTCGTGCCGAGCCTGCCCGAATCGCCCGACGTGTCGGTCGGCGAAATCACGCTGATAGTCGGCCCGAAAGACCTCCTCTACCGCGAACGCGTACACAAAAAAGTGCTCTTCTACAGGCCCGGCGGCATCGGCCTGCCGGGGCGCTGCCCGCGCGGCGGCTTTCCCTTCGCCGTCGTGCTGCGCTTCCTCGGCGGCGAGCACGCGAGCGCGAGGACCGCCGTCCCCTGCCCGCGCCGCTGACAGTCGCTGCGAAAACACCCTATAAGTTTTCAATCCAAACCGAATGTCCCGGGCGCCGACGGCGCCCCCCTACTCCTACCCGACTGCCTCCCAGGCCGAGTCGGGCTCATGAGTGCTCGCGCGCCGGCTTCCCCGCGGGTGGCGCTCGGCCTGCTCGCCTTCGCCCACGATCAGTCCGCGGGCGGGTCCGAGCGCGAGCGCACGGCGTACGTGCGCGTCCCGCACTCGCTTGGAGCCCGCCAGGTCGGCGATCGTGCGGGCTACGCGCAGGGCGCGGTGCGCGCCGCGGACGCTGAGAGCGCCGCACTCACGGGCGAGCGAGAGCATCCCCTCCCCGCGCTCGTCGAGCTTTACGTATTCGCGCAGCAGACGCACGTCCATGTGCGCGTTGACGGTGACTCCGTGTCGCGCAAGGCGGGCCGTTTGCCGCTCTCTTGCGAGCATCACCATCTGCTGTGCGCGCTGCGAGCTGGTCAATGCGCGTCCTTCTCGCATCGCGGGCTCATCGTGGGAGAGCTTGGGGAACAGGTCGATGCGGTCGCGCTGCGGGCCCGAGAGGCGGCGCCGGTAGCGCGCGAGCGAGACGGGGCTGCAACGGCAGCGTCCGGGGACGTCCGCGTATCCGCACGGGCACGGGTTGGCCGCCAGCACGAGCATGAACCTCGCCGGGTAGGTCGCGTTGTGACGGGCACGCACGATCGTCACGCTGCCGTCCTCCAGCGGTTGGCGCAGCGCCTCGAGCGTCGGCGGGGCGAACTCCGCGAGCTCGTCCAGGAAAAGCACGCCGTGATGGGCGAGCACGACCTCGCCGACCCAGCCTCTGCGCGCCCCTCCGATCAGCCCCGCGGTCGTGACGGTGTGGTGGGGCGCTCGGAACGGCCTGATGTACTCCAGGCGGTCGGGAACATCCTCTGAGCCGAGCGAGTGGATGCACAGCACGTCGAGCGCCTCGTTGTGGCTCAGCGGCGGCAGGATCGACGGCAGGCGTTGCGCGAGCATCGTCTTGCCCGTGCCGGGCGAGCCGCGCATCAGGATGTTGTGCGCGCCGGCGGCCGCTATCACCGTCGCTTCGACCGCCCTTCGCTGGCCATAGACGTCGGCCAGGTCGAGGATAGGCGCTCGCTCGCGATCACGGTCCTCTTCGGGAACGGGGGGAAGCGGGTCGGCAGAAGCGCCGTGAAGGATTCGCACCGCGCTCTGCAAGCGCTCGGCTACAGCTACGGTCAGGCCCTCGACGAGCATCGCCTCGCGCGCTCGCGCGGCGCCGACGATCACCTTCTCGAACCCGGCGCGAGAAGCGCCCTGCGCCGCCACCAGCGTCCCGGCGGACGCGCGCACCGCTCCGTCCAGGCCGAGCTCGCCAAACAACACTGCTCGATCGAGCGCGGCGGCGGGCAACTGACGGCTCGCGGCGAGCACCGCGCACGCGATCGCAAGGTCGAACGCGGGACCCTCCTTGCGCACATCGCCCGGCGCGAGGTTCGCGGTGATCCGCGACGGCGGGAACTCGTAACCGCATTTGCGGATCGCGGTGCGCACACGATCGCGCGCCTCACGCACCCCCGCATCGGCCAAGCCGACGATCCGGAAGTCCGGCAGGCCGACGCCGACGTCCACCTCGACCGTGACGGGTCGCGCCTGGAACCCGTCGATCGCAAAGGTATGAGCGCGCGCGAGCA
Source organism: Solirubrobacterales bacterium (assembly GCA_027306855.1). GTDB lineage: Bacteria > Actinomycetota > Thermoleophilia > Solirubrobacterales > Solirubrobacteraceae > Palsa-744. The sequence continues at coordinate 9,639 of DAHUYZ010000045.1, forward strand.
TCAGAGCTCACTCCGCGCGAGGATCCGTGTGGTGCGCGGGTCGAGATCGGCCAGGGCCGTCCTCGCGTCCTCGTCCCTCCCAGTGCACGCTTTTGCCCACAGGCGGCGCAGATACCATCCGGACGGCGTCGCGGCGTGGCGCAGCATCCATTTCGTGAAGGCGTCCTTGACCGCGGCGCGCTCGCCGCCGCCCTGAAGCCATGCCCGCAGCACGTAGCTCGCCTGAGCGCTCGTGTCGTGCAAGTCCAACCACGACAGGATCGCTTGCGCCACCAACTCGCGCTCGCCACCGGCGCCCAACCATGCGGCGTACAGGAAGCTCGCCTGCTCGAGGCGGCCGTGAACGGCCACCCATTCCCTGACGGCTTGGCGGATGAGATAGCACTCCCCGCGCGCCCGCAACCACGAGACATACACGTACTGCGCGTCCTCGGTCGTGCTGTTGGCTCCAAGCCAGGCGCGCAACGGCTCACGAACGAGCTCGACATCGTCGGTCGCCAGCAGCCACGCGTGGTAGACGTAGCGAGCCTCGGGATGAGCACCGTGATGCGCGAGCCATCGCTCGACGCGCTCGCAGACTCGTTGCGGGTCACCGCACGCTTTCAGCCATGCCCGATAGGCGAAGCTCGCCGCAACGCTGTTTCCGTGTGCGCCAAGCCACCGTTCGATCGCGGCAGCGATCGAGGAGAGCTCCCCACCCGCCTCCAGCCACGCTTCGAACAGAAAGCTCGCCCACGGGCACTGCCCGTGCACCGCAAGCCACCGCGCCACCGGCTGCTCCACCAGCGCAAGCTCACCGTCCCCGGCCAGCCACTCCGTGCAGACCCATCCCGCCCGTTCGACCCGAGCATGCCCGTCCAGCCACCGCTCGAGCGGCTCGGCTACATGACACGGCTCACCGCCGGCGCGCAGCCACTCGACGTACACCTGGTGCGCGTGCGGATCATCGGTATGAGCGGCAAGCCACTCACCGACCTGCCGCGCAATCGCGCGCGGATCTTTCGTGTTCAGGAGCCACGCGACGAACACGAAACGCGCAGCCGGCTCGAGGCCGTGCACGAGCAGCCACCCCTCGAGCGCGTCCTTGACGACGGCGCGATCGCCCCCGGCGGCCAGCCACGCCGCATACAGGAAGCGAGCGACGTCGTCCTGCCCGTTCCGCTCGATCCACACCCCGATCTCCCGGCGCACGAACTCTGTCTCATGCGTCGCGGACAGCCACGCGCAGTACACGAAGTTCGCGTCGCGCCGTGCCCCATTCGCGCGCAGCCATTCGCGCAACGGGCCACGAAGCCGCTCCGGCCCCTCCATCGCCAAGCGCTCCGCGAACTCGGACGCGACAAAGCCCCGCTCGGGGACATCCCCAGGGACCATCACGCGGTCCATTCGATCGTCGTTGTCGTGCTCATCGTCCCCCACGATCGCAACCGCAGGGGATGTTTTTTTTCGAAGCCCTCGCGCCGGCCACCGCCCGCGGCAAGCGCGCGATCTGCTCGCCTCCCAGGGAGCCGACAGCCTCTCAGCCGAACAGCTCGGCGACCGGCACGGTGAAGCCCGGCACGGCATCGCCCAGGTCGAGGAGCTCGTCGCCGGCGTAGATGTGCGAGTCGCGGCCGGCGCGGTAGACGGTCGCGGTGCGCTCATCAGGGTCGACCACGAGCACCGCGATCGCACCGGCGGCGATCCATTCGAGCGCCTTCTCCTGGACCTCGTGAAAGCTGTCGTTCGGTGAGATCACCTCGACGGCGAGATCTGGTGGGCCGGGCCAGTACTTCGTCGTTTCGCCCACCGTTTCGAACCGCTCCTTTGAGATGAACGCCGCGTCCGGGCCGCGCACGGTGTCCGGATCGCGTTCGAGCAGGAAACCCAGCTCGCTGAACGCAACACCGGCGCCGGTCTGCAAGGCATGGTTGTGCAGCAACCACCCGATTTGCAGCGCGAGACGCCCATGCCTGGCCCCCGGCAAGCTCATGACGCGCAACTCCCCGCGCACCAGTTCGTGTCGCGCCCGACCCCTGGGCATGCGCAGGAGATCCTCAGCGGTCGTGAGAGTCGATGCGGTCGCAGCCATGACCACAAGGCTACTCCTCCCCTGCACAGGGCTCAACCGCCCCCGCCCCATCCCGAGGAGCTCCGTCGCGATGCCCTCGAACTGATCCGTCGCCCCGCCGTCGTGTTGTCCTTGTCCTGCTCATCGTCCCCCACGATCGCAACCGCAGGGGATGGTTTTTTTGCGACGCCTACCGGAGGGTGATGGTCGGACGCTGATGCCGTGCGAGATCGCCTGGTTGCGGAGCCGTCGGAGCCGAGCGTCTCAGCCGGACCGCCAGCGAAGCGATTTGCGGGCCGGATGAGACGCTCGGATCTAGGACGGCGTCGTTGACTACCGATGCCGGGGGCTAGCCGACCAGCACGGTCACTGAGCTCGTGAGCTTGTGGCCGTGCTTGGGGGCCAGCGATAGCCTGATCTTCGTGCGCAGCCGCCGGCCATGGCGGTGCGCCAGGCGCGTCTGCTCGGCTTTGGTGAGCGTGAGCGTGACGGTGACGTTGCCGGCTTTGCGCACGCTTTTGTGCAGCGTTCATCCTGACGCCTGCTGTCATGCAACGACGCTTCCTGCTGCGTCTCCAGACCATGTGCCGATGCGCTTGCCCGCGCGATCGAACGAGTTCGCGATCCATGCTTGACGGGCGCCGGCCTTGGCTTGCTCATAGGTCAATGTGACTGCTCCAAACTGCTCTTGCCTCGGCTGCATCTGAGCGCGTGGGGTGCTTCGACCGCGAGCGTGATGCGGAACGGCTGTCACGCCAATCTCCATGTGCGTGCGCAGCAGCTGATCGATGCCGTGACCGTCGGCGTAGCTCGGAAGCTGGCGACCGCGATTAAAGGGAGTCGTGACGCAGACACGATCACGTGGAGGCGGACTACCGATCGCCGTTGCGTGCTGAGCCTTGTCTGAGCCGTGGTGCGAAACCTTCAGGGCGTGTGACTCGGCAAGCTCAGCGGCCGAGGAGGCTCTGTTTGTGACCGCCTTCCATCCGACCGAGGGCAGGTCGGCGCCCAGCAGAATCCGGCATGCGTCCCACTTTACGAGCATCGCGCTCGACAAACGGTTGGGATCTTGCTGGCGCTTTGCGTCAGAGGGGGGAGAGAGCACTTGCACTGTGGCGGCACCGATCTTCCGTCGCGTTCCCTCGGCCAGCAGCCACTTGCTGGACGGTTCATGCTTCCAAATGTGATCGATCCTGTTCAGGGCAGCCGCGACAGCACCCGTATCGAGTGTGACGCTGGCGTCCTGGCTTACACGCCAGCGCTCGTTCGGCGCCAGATGCACGTTTGCCAGCCCTACGGGACTTCCCGGTCGTCGCCGCTCGAGTAGATCGATGAGGCCGCGCGCATGATCGGTGTGCGGATGGGTGAGCGCGATCCCGGCGATCGTCGCATCGTGGAGATCGAGCAACGCAAGCGCGGGATTGGAGTCTTCATCGCTCGTCTGGCAGCGCAACGAATCGATGATGAGCCAGTCGTCGGGGGGTATGCGCAGCACGATCGACTCTCCATAGCCGGGCCCGAAGACGAACATGTAGAGGAGATCCGGCTCGAGCGCCCGCTCGCCGAGCTTCACGAGACGTGCTGCTTGGGAGTACGACCCGCCGAGCCGCTATCCACGTACCTCAGAGGATCGGGACTGGGAAAGCTGCGATGACTCCACTCCTGCTCTGGCGGAAGCACCCGGATGATCGTCTCAGCGTGCTTGCCTTGCCGCGCCTCGGTGGCGTAGATACCGATCTCGATGAATGACCCTACAGACAGATCGCGCGCGGTGACGTTATCGCGGCACATGCCGTCGAAGCTCTCGAAGCTGATCTGAGACCAAGCGATCGACGGGTCGCTGTCCTGGTCTGGCTCGAGCGCGGACCCACGGATGTTGATGGCATCGGTGTCCTTGCTCTCGACGCGGGCCGCCAGCCATCGCACGAGTTGCTCGCCGGTGCCGAGCCGGTGCTGGAGCAATTCGGGACCGTCCTGCCACCATCCCGGTCGCAGCCGCCATGCAGGCACCACCGGGTCTTGGTCGCCCGCCTGAAGCAGAGCGTCGGTGCGCTGATCAAGGCTCGCGTAGGCATCGAGCTGCGACCGAGCCCACACCGGAACCGCATCCAGGATCTCGCGCGCCAGCCGCGGCTCACCGGCGTCGAGGAGCGCGTCGCTCACCCAGCAGTGCAGACGCTCATAGATCTCAAGCGAAGCATCCCCTTCGTCAACCCCAAGCCCGATCACGGCATCTTCCCACGCGTGCAGAGCCTCCTCGCGCCGCCCGCGAGAGACCAAGAAGATGATCAGGCGCGCACGCCACCAGGGATGTTTGCCGTTCAGCTCCACCGCTCGGCGGAAGTGACGCTCGACATCCTTCACGCGCTTAGCCAGCCGGTCCAGGTTGTAAGCAAGGTAATGGTGGGCGTAATCGTCAGTGTCGTCCCATTTCAGGGCTTGTTCAAACGCCTTGACCGCGCGCTGGTATTCCTTGTGCTCGTACGACAGACTCCAGCCGAGAGCGTCGAGCTGCTCCACAAACACCGGTGCTGCCTGCGCGATCAGCTTGCTGTCTCCAGTTGCGCTGGCGAAATGGAAGGCCTCCATCGACTCGATCAACGCCCGGGCATCACGCTTGGTGGCAAGCTCACCGAAACGGCGCTGATGAATCTCAAACAGCTTGCGGTTGACGCGCGCGATCAGCTTGCGAACACGATCGTCATGCCGGTGCTCGACTCGCCATTTCGCCGCCTGCGCACGCAGAGTGTCGTGCAATCGCAACTCAGAGTCACCGAACACCAGGCAGTTCGCGACGATGTCTCGCTCGAGGCTTGTCATGCCACCCGGCGTGATCTCATCCAACAGTTGCTCGTCAAAAGCTCGGCGCGTCGTCGACAGGCTCAACCATGCATCCCAAAGCCGACGATAACGACTGTCACCAGCGAGCATCTCGGCAAATCCTGATGTGATACGGCGCCCATCGCCGTCATGTTCGACCCATTCCGCGACAGACTGAGCTGAGCCCAGCGATGTCGCAGCGACGAGAATGCGCAGTTGCAACGGTGTCAGAGGACGCTCCGACATCGGACCGTCAGCGACCTGGTGCGCCGCCGCCTGCAGCTCACCCCATCCTGCCCCTCCCAGCCAGCTGGTATCGGTGCCGGCCGGCTCGAGCTCGATCCGATCGAGTGGGCGAAGCGGAAACGGCATCTCGCCCGTGACCACCCGCCGGCATGACAGAGCCATAAGCGAGAACGCGGCGTCGAAGCTGCGCTTGGCGAAGAAGTCGTCGCCCCCGCGATTGGCGCCCCATGCGCTCGGCTCGTCGAACAGCAATACGACGTCATCGTTGGCGGCGATACAGCGGCGAACCAGATCGACCCGCTCGTTCCAACTGGCACCGCCCTCTCTCCAGGCATCGAGCTGACCGTTGAGTAGCCCGTGCCCGGCGAGACCGACAGCCACGTCCGCGAGAGCTGCCGGACCGGTGTCGAGATCATGCGCTGGAGGAGCCACGAGGATCGGCTTGAGCTCGGTCCCCTCACTCAAGAGATCGGCGAGCAGGCGCAGGCACGAGGACTTGCCCGCCGTCTCAACCCCTTCGAGCTGCCACAACGCATCGGTGCCCACCGCATGCGCGGGAAGCGCCTCAAGGAGCTGCCGAGCCGCGGCTTGAACGTGCTGTAGCGGTGGCGCTGGCATGGCTACGATCCGGGTGCGCTGCGATCGCATGTCGACACGTCCCGATCGTTGCCAAAGACTAGCCGATCCCGACCAGCGCTGCCCAGGTCGATCTTCTCGATTGCCGTCATGGATCAACCTTTGCAGATCGCCTCGGATGGTTTTTTTGCGACGCCTACCGGAGGGTGACGGTCGGACGCTGATGCCGTGCGAGATCGCCTGGTTGCGGAGCCGTCGGAGCCGAGCGTCTCAGCCGGACCGCCAGCG
>DAHUYZ010000046.1 GCA_027306855.1 Solirubrobacterales bacterium
CAGCTCCTGCGTCGGATTTGGGGTCACACACGCGCCGTTATCGCGCTACTTGCCCGGCGCCGGGCGTGGGTGCCGGGCGCGGGGACGATCCGCCGCGACCCTCTTCGATGCCGATCGACGTCGAGGGCGGCTTGATCTGTTCAGGCGGTATGGGTCTCGGTGCCATGATCCTTAGTCTACCGCCAACGCCGCCAGCCACGCGAGAGTCTGCACGACCATAAGCACGCCCAACGCTCCCGACAGCCACGACATCCGCCGCACCTTGCGCGCATTCTCCTCTCGCAACTTCTGATAGCCGAAGCCCGCCCCCGCCAACCACCCGAGCGTGTCGGCCTGAGCTTCAGCGAGGGCCTGCTCGTAGAGCTCGTCGTAAAGCTCGCTCGCATCGACGGCAAACTTCAGATGCCATGGCGCGAGCAGGACCGCCGCCGCGACGAGTCCAAGGACCAGCGCCACCAGAGCGATCCAGCCGAGCACGTGCAATCCCTGTGCCCGCACAGTGGTCGCGCCCAAGAACGACGCCACCAGCGCGTGTGCGGCGAGCAGCGTTCCCGTTCGCTGTCGCGCTCCCGTGACGAGCGACTCCTGGTCGGCCAAGGCCGAACGTCCTGCTTCGTAGGTGATCTCCTCGAGCGTCCGCACGCCAGCACCGTGTGAGTTGGATCGGACACGCCTGACCAGAGTCCCGTGCGAAAGAGCGGTCGGGTCTAGTTGCGGACAGGCAGGCCGCACTGTTGCCTAAACAACCACGGAGAGGGAGGGATTCGAACCCTCGAACGAGGTCAACCCCCGTTACGCGATTTCCAGTCGCGCCCGTTCAACCGCTCCGGCACCTCTCCAACGATCTGCGACGCTGACGCGGCCCCTCCAGCCTACGACACGGCACGGGTCCGGCGCTGCTAGGCTCCCGCCGACGCCGAACGACCGATCGCCCGCGCGCGATCGCAACACGACCGGAGATCACGCCATGCTCATCGCCGCCAGCGCAGCCGTCAGCAAGGACATCGGCCTGCTCGCCACGTTCATCGGGATCGGCGTGATCGTCAACGTCATGCTCGTGATCGTCGCCGTGCAGATCGCAGGCGAGCGTCGGCAGAACCAGCGGCGCGGCTAGCACCGGAGTCAGCGTCAGCACAGGCTGACCCGCCGGGCTCGGACGGCCTGAACGCGTCGCGCCCCTCGACGCGCCCCTCAAATCACGTACACCGGCGTTCCGACCGGCGAGCGCGCGTACACCGCGATCACGTCGGGGATCCGCATCCTGACGCAGCCGTGCGAGGCGTCGTGACCGATCGTGCCGTACTCGCTCGGGTCGATCCCATGGATGCCGGCCCCTCCATCGAAGGCCATGAATCGCGCCTTCAGCGGGTCTTCGGGACCCGGCGGGATGACCTTGCCGGCGAGCGCTCCGGCCCAGGCGGAGTTCGGCACGTACCAGGGTGGATCGGTCTGCTCCCACTGAATGTGGTAGAGGCCGGCGGGTGTTTCGAGCCCTTCCATCCCGACCGCGATTGGGTAGGTGTTGGCGAGTTTGAGGTGGCTGTAGAAGCGCAGCTCGAACTTCGCGCGGTCGACAACGATATACGCGGGGTACTTCTTTGCCAACTCGCTCGTCGTGACCTGCGCCTTGGTCGTGCGCACCGGCACGCTCACGCCGCGGCTCGCCACCGCGCCGGTCAAAGAGCGCTCGACCCGGCTCGAGAGCGCGTGGCTTTCGACCGTCACGCCCGCCCGGTCGGCGACGTCGATGAGCCCTGTCTGCGTCGGCTGTACAGTCGCATTCCGTGGCGGTCGATCGACCGCGGCGCTCACCGTCGCGACGAATTCGCGTACGGCCTGGTGCGAGTAGTGCACGTGCAGCGGGACCGTCTTGGAGACGCTTTCGCCGGCGATCCCGCGCCAGGTGCGCGCGAAGATCGAGCCGGAGCGGCCGGCTTCGATGGCTTCGCTGACCGTCGCCGACACGTCGACCGTCAGGCCCGCCTGAGAGGGAGTCATCTGCCAGTGGCGACCCTCGAAGCTCACCAGGACCGGCGCCTGCAGCGAGCTCGCGATGCGGCGCTGCAGCTTTGCGGTGGCGGCGGCCCTGCTGAGCCCGCCCATGTCGATTCCGTCGATCCTGATGCCCTTGGCGATCTCGTCGCTGCGCGTGCGATCGTAGGCGAACATTCCGAATGCGAGCACCACCACCAGCCCGAACAGGCCGGCGATCGGTGCCAGCGGAGTGCGCAGCCCTCTACTCATCTCGCCCTACGCGATCCCCTCGAACCCTCTGGGACTCGCGCGAGGCGATTGTACCCAAAGTCAGAAGATCGATACCGTAAAAATCCCATCGCTGAGGCGCCCGCTCGAGTCGCGCCCGCCGGCCAGCGCGACCTTTTCGCCGAGCGTCACCGCCGCCAGGTCGGACAGCGCCCGCGGAAGCGCGCCGACGACTTCGGCGTGGCCTGCCGGAGAGATCGCGAGGATCCTGCTCGTCTGGCTGTCCTTGGAGGCGCCGCGTCCGCCGAAGAGCAGCATCCGGCCGTCGATCGCGGCGGCGGCGGCGTGGGTCACCGCTACCGGCAAGCGGCCCACCTGGCTCAGCGTGTCGCCTGCCGGATCGAAGCTGTAGATGTCGGCGCTCGCCGCTTCGCCGCTCGTGCCCCCCGCGATCAGCAGCTTGCCGTCCACGTTCGCGACGGCGGCATAGCGAAGCGGCTTGGGCAGGGTCGCCACAACGCGCGCCGCCTGCCCTGGACGCCACGCCAGAATCGTGCGCAGCGGTTCAGAGCCGGTGTAGCCGCCGACGATGTACGCCGTTTCGCCGATCGCGGCAGCAGCGACGTCCGAGCCGGGCGTCGGCAGGTTGCCGGCGGGGGCGCTCACGCCCGAGGGATTGACTCTTGTGATCTGGGAGAACGATTCGACGACGCCGCCGCCGAACAGATATGCGGAGCCCCCCAAAAAGCTGGCTGACGCGTCGTGCAAAGCGGTCGGAAGCGTGCCGATCGTGCGCGCTTGCGAGGCGCTCGCGCTCACGATGTCGGCCCTCGACGATTCTGACTGATCGATACCGCCGAGCAGCAGAAAGCTCGTCGGCGAGACCGCGACGGCCGCCGCGTCTTGGACGGGAGCCTGCAGCCGGCCGGTCTGAGCAATGCTCACCGAGAGCCTCGCCTGCGAGCCCGCGCCTGCGCCCGCTCCTTTGCTGGACCCGGCTGGATGCGGGGTCGAGCCGCCTTTGCCGCCCCCGCTTGCTGCGATAGCGATCACGAGCACGATCACCGCCCCAAGCGCGAGCGCCGCGCCCATGCGCCTCTGCCTGAGCCGCCGTTCGCGCTCGATCCGACTTGCTGCCCTGTGGCGGGGAGGCCGTGAGCTCATGGCGAAACGCGTGAGACGGCCCATGGAACGGCGATCGGCGTCATGGATGGACGACCGCCGCGTAGTCGGGCAGCCCGTTCGGGCCGGCCGGAACGAAGTCCATGCCGTCGGGTGTATTGATGTAGCCGGGCCCCGTCCCAGGGGTGCCGGTGTGGCCGTATTGCCACACGATCTGCTTTGTGCGCGGGTCGATGACGATCACGCGGTCGCGATAGTCGTCGTTGACGGCTATGTCGCCGTTGGGGAGCGGCATCGCGAGCGAGGGATGATCGAGCCGTCCGTAGCCCTGTTCGGGCCCGTAGCGCCACAGCACTTTGCCGCGGCGGCTGAGGATCAGGACATGGCCGGGGCTCGCGTAGTCGGCGAGCAGGATCCGCCCGCCGGGAAGCGGCTGGGGGTCGGATGGGTAGCTGACCGGCGCCTTGAATGAGTAGACAAGTTGTCCTTCGGGCGAGATGTCGTCGATCCAGCTGCCTTCGACCTCGCTGACCAGCACCCCTCCGCCGGGCAGCGGAGTGTCGCCGTTGACCGGGCCGAGGTAGCGCGGCGGTTCGTGGCGGCAGACACCTGAGGTCCCGTACTGCTTGAAGATCGCGTGCGCCCTGATGAACAGGATCCGGCAGTTGTAGGCGTCGGCGACCGTGAACGACCCGTCGGGCAGCATGTACGCGTCATCGGGGGTGTGCATGTGCGTACGGTCGGAGCCCGGTTCTCCGGGATGGCCGAACAGGACCTGGAAGCTGTGGTCGGCGATGCCCACCTGGACGATCGCGTGGTTGTCCTCCTCGTTGCTGATGATCGCCGCTCCTCCCGGCTCGACGAACGTGTCGTCGTCGAAGATCAGCTTGTGCCCCATAGCGACATCCTGGGGGCTCGGATAGCGGAAGACGATTTCGTGCCGTCCGTTGACGATCAGGATGCGGTTGTTGCCCCTGTCGGCGATCAACAGGTAGCCGGGCAGGCCGGTCAACTTGGAGGCCGCTTCGTACGCGGCCGCCGTGCCCGGCTGGGGGCCGACGACATTCTGGGGCGCCCATAGAGCGGCGAGTCCACCGTAGACCGCCGGCGCGAGCGGTCCGCCCGGGACGATCGCGGGTGGGGTCGGCTTGGTCGAGCGGGTCGACTTGGCGCCTTTGTTCGAGCTGCCGCATGACGCGACCGCGACGATCAGCACGATCGCGCAAACGAACCCTGAGGCGGCAAGCCGGCGGCGGCGCTGCAGACGCCTGCGGCTCTCGATGCGGCGGAGCTTGCGCCCGGCAGGACGCGCCGAAGCTCGCGGATGTTGGCGGTTGCGCTCGGTCATGGTCGCGTACGCGCCGGCGACCGGCGGTCGCGGGCACGCTCACAGCTGCATCTAAACGAATCGATAAGACGCTATGAGACTTCGCTCATCCCCGCGCCGGTCAAAGCGCGGCCGGCTTCCCGTACTCTCTACGCGCGATGCGGGCCGTGCAGATCAGCGAGCTCTCGGGGCCGGAGGCTATTCGGGTGGTTGACGTGCCCGAGCCGGGGCCCTCTCATATGCTCACTCCAGGCGAGGGCGTGCTGATCGACGTCGCCTGCGCGGGCGTGTCGTTCCCCGACGTGCTGCAGACCAGGGGCCTCTATCAGCTCAAGCCGGATCTTCCGTTTGTCCCGGGCAGCGAGGTCGCGGGAACTGTCGTGCAGGCTCCACGGGAGAGCGGCCTGCGAGAGGGGCAGCGCGTGGTCGCCTTCACCGTGCTCGGCGGCATGGCGCAGCGAGCGGTGGCGCCCGCGTACCTGACGTTCGAGCTGACCGAGCCGCTCGACTTCGCGCAGGGAGCGGGCCTCATTCTCAACTACCACACGGTCTACTTCGCATTGAAGCTGCGCGCAAAGCTGAAGGCCGGCGAGCATGTGCTCGTCCACGGCGCAGCCGGCGGCGTCGGGACGGCCGCCCTCCAGGTCGCCAAGGCGCTCGGCGCAGCGACGATCGCGGTCGTCTCCAGCGACGAGAAGGAGCGCATCGCGCGCGAGGCGGGCGCCGATGAGGTGCTCCGCTCGGACGGGCCCTGGCGCGAGCAGGCGATCGAGCTCGGCGGCGGCGGCGTAGATGTCGTACTCGACCCGGTGGGAGGCGAGCGCTTCACCGACAGCCTGCGCAGTCTGCGCGAGGATGGCCGCGCGCTTGTCGTCGGCTTCACGGCTGGGTCGATACCCGAGGTCAAGGTCAACCGCCTGCTGCTGCGCAACATCAGCGTCGTAGGGGCGGGCTGGGGCGCGTACGTGATGGGCAGCCCTGAGCGAAACCGGGCGATCGGCGAGGCGGTGAACGCGATGGTCGACGAAGGGTTCGTGCGGCCGATCGTCGGCGGGCGCCACCCTCTGGAGCAGGCGGTCGAGGCCTTCCAAGCGATCGACGAGCGCCGCGCGCTTGGCAAGGTCGTGCTCGATATCTAGAGCAGCTCGAGCGCCAGCTCGACGGGCCGAGCGAGCACTGCGCGATCGCCGTGCACGACGATCGGGCGCTGGACGAGCACGGGGTGGGCGACCATCGCCGCGATCAGCTCGTCGTCTGAAACCTTTAGGTCATCTAGCCCCAGCTCTTTGACGAGCGGCTCGCGCGTGCGCAGGACCTCGCGCGGGCCGGCTCCCATCTTGCGCAGCAGCGTCCGCAGCTCATCCTCGCTCACGCCTGTCACGTGGTACTCGACAGACTCGAAGTCGATGCCACGCTCCGTCAGGAGCGCATGCAGCTTGCGGCACGTCGTGCAGGTCGGCTTTTCGTAGACGGTGAGGGTCGGCACAGCCGCGAGGTTATCTGCGGCGAGGACCGGGGAGAGACGTAACCCTAGCTTCGGCAGCGCCCTCCGTACGCGACGATCGAACGTCGCGACGTCGGCCTTATGTGCCTGAGCCGTTGCCAGCGCAAACCCGTCGGCCAGGCTCACGTTCAGCGCCCTGTGTCGGGCGGCGTCGAGAGCAATCGTGGCTGTGGGAGCGATCAGCTGGATGCCGAGGGTCCGCAGCGCATCTTGAGCAACGCGTAGCGTGTCCTGTTGTTCGGCGGGCCTCACCAGTGTCTCGGCATAGTTGACGAGCGAGAGCAGGAGGGGGACCTCGCTATCGGTCAACGATGTGACGGCTGATGCCGCTGCGGCGTGATGCAAGTCGCTCCGGTCGAGAGCGGCGATGACGACATCGCTGTCGAGAACGCAGCGGCTCACGCTCGCTCTTCGGAGCGCAAATGCTCCAGATAGCCCGGCTCATACAGACCGTCAAACACGCCCAGACCAGCCTGCGGGCTTCTGGAGAGACGTCGTACGACGATACGATCGGAGCCTTCCGATTCGACCGCCACCTCATCGCCGGGATGTAACCCCGACCGCTTCAGTGCTTCCACGGGTAGGGTGATTTGATGCTTCGCGGATATCCTTGGCATCCCTTTACTCTATCGTAAAGGCTTGATGATGCGCACCGTAAAGCAGCCCTTTCGCTCGGTCGTCTAGCCTAGGGAGGCGTCATCTTGGAAGGGTGGCAGAGCGGTTGAATGCGGCGGTCTCGAAAACCGTTTCGGGGGTTTATACCTCCGACGAGGGTTCGAATCCCTCCCCTTCCGTTCTTGTTGTGTCTCGGGACATCCAGGACGGATGTCGCGGGCCATTGTGGACGGTTTGTGGTTTGTTGGAGTGGTTGGTAGTCGCGGTTGGGGCAAGCTCGACTACACGTCCGCAAGGCTTGTTATACTCATTCAGTATGACTGGCCGCATCGGTGCGAAGGGACAGGTCGTGATCCCGAAGTCGCTGCGCGACCGCGCACGCTTGCAGCCGGGCGACGAGGTCGACTTCGAGATGCGCAACGAGGAGATCGTCGTGGTGGTTCGGCGATCGCCGCGCCGGCTGGGCGGTCGTTTCTCGAGGACGGGGATGGCAGCGCGTCTCCTCGAGGACAGGGCCCGCGAGCCGCGGTGAGCGTATGCCTGGATTCATGGGCTGTTCTCGCCTGGCTCGATGGCGAAGAGCCCGCCCAGTCACGGATCGACGCCTTGATCGGCGAACGCCCGATCATGAGCTGGGTGAACCTCGTCGAGGTCCATTACTGCCTTGCGCGCGACCACGGCTCAGACACGGCCGACGAGACGCTCAGAGACCTGCGGTCGACTCTCTCGCTGGAGCTCCCAGGGACCGCGCGCATGCTCGAAGTGGCGCGCCTAAAGGCCAAGGCCACGATTGCGCTGGCCGACTGCTTCGCGATCATGACCGCAAGCGCCCACGACCTCACGCTCCTGACCGGCGATCCCGAGATCATCGACCTCGAAGACCGTCCCTGCCAGGTCGAGGATCTCCGTCCCGACACCGATTGACAGTCCGCGGCGTGGAAAACCTTTATACGTCCGGGGCCGGAGCATGGCGTCGGCTTTCACCGCCGCAAGGCGAAGAAGGCGCTCAGCAGGGCGCCGCACTCCTCGGCCAGCAGGCCCCCCGCGACCTCCGGGCGGTGGTTGAGGCGGGGCTCTGAGAGCACGTCGAGCACACTCCCGCACGCGCCGGCCTGTGGATCAGGGGCGCCGAACACAACGCGGGGGACGCGCGCCAAGACGACCGCGCCGGCGCACATGGCGCACGGCTCGAGCGTGACGTAGAGGACCGAGTCGAGCACGCGCCAGCTCCCCAGCGCGCGCGCGGCCTCACGCAGCGCGAGGATCTCGGCGTGAGCGGTCGGGTCCTCGCGCAGCTCACGCTCGTTGTGGGCGGCCGCTATGACCTCGCCCTCGCGGACGAGCACCGCTCCGATCGGCACGTCCTCGTGCTCGCAGGCAAGCTCGGCCTCACGGATGGCGAGGCGCATGAAGTACTCGTCGCGTGCGAAGAAGCGGTCGGTCATCGGGCTGGAAGGAGGTCGATCACAGGGCTCGGAGAAGTCGATCACGGGTCTGAGAGGTGTAGGCCATGGACGCTCGATGGGATCGGCGCTCAGGAGCGCAACCTTTCGCGTCCGGAACGCTTCATGATTACCGAGGAGACCGCTTGCCGCCGACCGCCCGCCCCCACCTGACCCGCACGAGCGGCCGCCGGCCGAGGACCCTTGCCGTCATCGCGACGACAGTCATGGTCGCCTATGCGGCTCTCGCCCAGGGAGCGCGCGCGGCTTATGCGCCGAGCGAGGTGATCGTCAAGCGCGCTGGAATCGTCGAGCACGTCGAGGTGCCTGCCTCATCGAGCGTGCAGGCCACGCTGGCGCGGCTGCGCGGCGAGCAGGGCGTTGAATGGGCGGTCCCCGACTATGTCGCCCACGAGGCGGGCGAGCTGATCCCGAACGACACTGGCGAAGGAACAACGCCGGGGGACTGGCAGCAGCTGCAGTGGAACTTCAGCGGGCCGTTCGGCGTCAAAGCGCCCGAAGCCTGGGCGAACGTGGCCGAAGACGGCGCTCCCGGGGGCAAGGGCGTCGTCGTCGCCGTGCTCGACACGGGCGTCGCCTATTCCGACCGAGGCCGTTTCAGGCGCTCGCCGGACTTCAGCCGCTACGGGTTCGTGCCCGGCTATGACTTCATCGCGCGCAACAAATACCCCAACGACCGCAACGGCCACGGCACGTTCGTGGCGGGCACCATCGCCGAGGCGACGAACAACCGCTTCGGCGTGACCGGCCTTGCGTTCGCGGCGAAGATCATGCCCGTACGAGTGCTCGACGAAGCGGGCGAAGGCGACGCGTCGGTGATCGCCGAAGGGATCCGCTTCGCGGTCAGGCACCGAGCACAGGTCATCAATCTGAGCCTCGAGTTCTCGAGCGACGTGACCGGAGCGGACGTGCCCGAGCTGACCGAAGCGTTGCGCTACGCGTACAAGCACAACGTCGTCGTCGTCGCGGCGGCGGGCAACGAGGGGAGCACCGCGATCCCCTATCCGGCGCGCGGCCCGCACGTGATCGCGATCGGCGCGAGCACCGAACACGGCTGTCTCGCGAGCTTCTCCAACTACGGCAGAGGCATCGCGCTCGTTGCGCCGGGCGGAGGACCTGACGCAAGCCTTGCGGGCGACCCCAACTGCCACCCCGAACTGCCGGCGGGGCGCGACATCTACCAGATGACCTTCGCGCCTCCCGCCTTGAACGCGTTCGGCTTTCCGCCCGGCTATGAAGGCACCTCGATGGCCACCCCGCACGTCGCGGCGACCGCCGCGCTGATCATCGCCGCGGGCATCCTCGGGCGCAAGCCGACGCCCTCGCAGATCCTCGCGCGCCTGAAGGCCACCGCGACGCCCCTCGGCGGGCCCCGGGACAGGACGCTCTACGGAGCGGGGCTGCTCAACGCGGGCGCGGCGACCGCGAAGGGCTAGCTCGGCTCGAGACCACGCTCGATCGCGTCGGCCAGCTCCTCCCTGAACCGCTCCCGGCCGAAGCGCGCGGCGTTGGCGCGGCAGTCGGCCGGATCGATCGAAAGGGCCTCGAAGCGCTCGATCGCGCCCGCCAGCGACTCGGGGGTCTGCTCGTCGAACAGCACGCCCGTACGCCCGTCGATCACGGTCTCGCAGGCGCCGCCGACGCGGTAGGCGATTACGGGCAGCCCCGCGGCCTG
This sequence comes from Solirubrobacterales bacterium, assembly GCA_027306855.1. Lineage (GTDB taxonomy): Bacteria > Actinomycetota > Thermoleophilia > Solirubrobacterales > Solirubrobacteraceae > Palsa-744. The sequence continues at coordinate 9,909 of DAHUYZ010000046.1, forward strand.
GGCCTCGACCGGGACGATCCCAAAGTCCTCCTCGCCGGGGAACAGAAGGGCGCGCGCGCAGGACATCAGCTCGTCTCGATCGGCGTCGCTGACCCTGCCGAGCAGCTCGATCTGGGGATGGCCGGCGGCGGCGCGCTGCACGACCTCCATGCCGCGCCCTGTGCCCGCGACCTTCAGTGGACGGCCGAGCAGCGCGCACGCCTGCACGGCGATCTCGACATGCTTGTAGGGGACGATCCGCCCGAATACGAGGTAGTGCTCGGCGGGGCGGCGCTCGAGCGCGAGCAGTCGCTGCACGTCTACGGGCGGATTGACAACAACAGATGAACGTTTCCAATAGCGGCGGACCCTCTGCGCCACGTGCTCGGAGTTCGCGACGATCAGATCCAGCGAAGCGGCGCCCTCCACGTCCTGACGGCGCAACCTGCTCAGCAGCGGCGGCAGCGCGAGGCGCGCGATCCGCCCGATCGGCTCGCCCTCGAGCAGGCTCTCGTCCCAGGCGTAGCGCATCGGGGTATGGCAGTAGCAGACATGTGGTACCCCCGGCGGCTTGCGCACGTTCTTCGCGCAGGCGTGGTTGCTCGAGACGATCAGGTCGAACCCAGAGAGATCAAAGGTCCTGTACGCGGCGGTCATCAGAGGCAGCAGCTTCTGGTAGTGGCGTCTGGCTCCTGGGATCCTGTTGAGCGGGGATGGGTGGACCGTCGCGCCCGCGACGATCGGCGGCCATGGCGCGGGGTCATAGATCGACGTGAAGAGCTCCGCCCCCGGGAACATCTCCAGGAGCTCGATCACGACGTCCTCCGAGCCGCCCGGGACCGTCAGCCACTCGTGCACGATCGCGACCTTCGGGTAGCGCTCGCGCAGCCGATCCATCGCTTCTTCGGTCACGAGCAGTCCCCGCGGCCGTCTCCGTCCACTCGCGATTGTGCGCCGTCCTTGCTGCGGCAGGCCGCGACGAGGAAGCCCTCCCAGTCGGCCGCATAAGGCGCGATCTCGCCGGCGAGGCGCTCGAGATCTGAGAAGCCGTCGTCCGCCTCCCAGCCCCAGTGCAGGACGATCGGGACCCAGAGGCCGATCTGCTCGTCGATCGCCTCGCGCGCCGCGGGCAGGATCTCCTTCGCGTGCCCATAGAAGGGCGCATAGGCGGGGAGGTACACGGCGTCGCCGCGCCACTGGGGCGTGCGCTGCAGGCCGAGCGTGCCGATCGACTCGGGCCCGCCGCAGACGACCTCGAAGCGCTCGGCGAGCAGCGGAAGCTGCGCGGCGTCGAAGCGGTTGAACGGGGGGACGAACGCGCGCGGAGCGATGCCTTGCCGAGCGAGCTCGCCCAGGGCGCTGTCGAGCAGAGCGTCGGTCTGGTCGACGCTCAGCCCGCACAGCTCGGAGTGCCTGCGCGGCGAGCCGTAGCGGGTGCGGTGGGTGTGGCCGTGCAGGGCAAACGCGACGCGATCCTTTCGCAGGCGGGCGAACATGGCGAGCTCGTCCTCTGTAAGCGGGCGCGACCCCAGGTCGGCCGGCGAGAGCGGGTCGCGGCTGACGCGAGGGAGGACCGCGAGCAGGTAGGGCACGCCCGCGCTGGCCATGATCTCGTGGAAGCGCTCGAACGCGCTCGTACCGAAGCGCTCGGGCTCATCCAAGGCGCGGTAGTGGGGAAACTCGTCCACTCGAACGAGGAACCGAGGAGGCGCGGGCGCCGAAGAGCCGAGCAGCGCCCTGCGCGCGTCGAGCAACGGCGCCGTCAGCCTTCGCTGAACGCGCGAGCGGTCGAGCTTGTAGAGGACCTGCTGGGCGAGCCTCAACGGCTTCGACGGGACGCCGCGCACATGGGCCGCCGACCGGAGCGGTCTCGACGAGAGCGCCTGCCCCTCCTCCAGTAGACCTTTGCGCAGCTCCGTGTCTATGAGCAGCCGGGCTGTGCGCTCCATGTCGCTGCCGTTGTGGCGGCCGTGATGGCGGCCTGGGATCATGGCGCGATGGTCGATCGGCGGCGGCTCGAAGGGCGCGACATCGTCTGCGTTGGCTTCGCCGACTGGGACACGGAGCTCCAGACTAACCAGCACCACCTGATGAGGCGGCTCGCGGCCGACAACAGGGTCCTGTTCGTCGAGTCGTTGGGCCTGCGCCGCCCCCAGCTCGCCGCGCGCGACGTCCGTCGCATGGCGCGCCGAATGCGCGCGGGCCTGCGGGGACCGCGCAGGGCGGACGGCCTTCAGGTGCTCTCCCCGCTAGTGCTGCCCCTGCACGCGAATCGGCTCGCGCGGGCCCTGAATGCGCGCCTGCTCCCCTTGCTCGTGCGCCGCGCCACACGAAAGCTCGACTTTCGGCGCCCGATCCTGTGGTCGTATGTACCCCAGGCCGAGGTCCTGCTCGACGCGCTCGATCCGAGCCTCGTCGTCTACCACTGCGTCGATGACATCTCCGCCCACCCGAGCATCGACGCCGACAGCTTTCTGGCGGCCGAGCGGCGTTTTGCGGCGCGCGCCGATCTCGTGCTCGCAAGCGCGCCGACGCTCGAGCGCCGCATGAAAGAGCTCGCGAGCAACGTCCTCTACGCCCCAAATGTCGCCGACACGGAGCTGTTCGCAGGCGCGCTGAGCGACGGCCCGGTCGACCCTTCTATCGCGGCGCTGCCCCACCCCTTGATCGTGTTCTGCGGCGCGATCGTCTCGACCAAGCTCGACTTCGAGCTGATCGCCTCGCTCGCCGGGGCCCGCCGGGACTGGTCGTTCGCGCTCGTCGGTCCCGTCGGTCCCGGCGACCCGCGCGTCGATCCTTCGATGCTGAGCGCCGAGCGCAACGTCCATCTGCTCGGAATGCGCTCCTACGAACAGCTTCCCGAAGTGCTTCGAGGCGCCGACGCCGGCCTGATCCCGTACGCGATCAACGAGCTGACGAGCAGCGTCTTCCCGATGAAGGTCTACGAGTACCTGGCCGCGGGCCTGCCCGTCGTCTCGACGCCTTTGCCTGCGCTCGAGGGCGTGGAGGGCGTCAGTACAGCAGAGGACGCCGAGAACATGGCGCGTCTGCTCGACGAAGAGCTCGCCTCGGACAGCCCTTCGCGCCGAGCCGAGCGCTCGCGGCTGGCTTCGTCTCATTCGTGGGATGAGCGGCTCTCGGAGATCGCGGAGGCGGTGGAACGGGTGGAGGGGCCGTAGCCCCAGGTCACACGCTCACGCGCCGCGTTTCAGACGCCTGCTCGTCCTTGCGCGCCGATTCGCGCAGCTTGCCGAGATCGATGCCGCGCAACTCGGGCTCGAGCGCGCCTTCCGCCGCGGCCATCGGGTCGTCGAGCGCCCGCCCATCCTTCAAGGTGCTCTTGCGAGTCCGCATAACCATGAAAGGATATGACCGCTGTAAGCGATCATCAATTACCGCAACAGCAGCCGACAGCGGCGCAGGAGCTCTTCGGAGGTGGCGGGGCGCAGGCGGCCGAGCCGGCGGGACAGGCGCTCGTGGGAGACGGCGCGCAGCTGCTCGGGCATCGCGTAGCTCGGCTCGCGCAGACCGCCCTCAGGTGGTGCGATCGCGAGGTGCAGGGCGTTTTTGAAGTCTGTGCGGGTCAGCGGGACCGCCAGCGACAGTCCGACGGGCGAGCGATTGAGCTGGTCGACGGACACGATCGCGAACGGGCGGGCCTTAGCCTGCTCGGAGCCTCGCGTCGGGTCCGGGTCTGCCCAGTAGACCTCGCCCTGCTCAGGACGGCGGCTCACCAGTCGGGAGCGGACGCGTCGAATGCGCCGGCCGCCAGCTCGGAGGTGTCCGATCTGTAGGCGGCGATCTCGTCGTCGTCGGCCATGCGGCGAAAGTCGGCCTCGGCGTCGGCCAGCAGCAGCTCGTCGTCCGCGGCACGCACCAGCTCGGCGACCACCTCGCCGGTCGACGCACGCCGCCGCGCACCGATTCTCTTGAGCAGGTCGCGGGTCTCGGGCGAGACCCTGATGGTGGTCGTGGCGGCGGACATGTATACGGGTAGTATACAGCCGATGAGGGGGCGGAACGGTCGGTGAGCGTGCAGCGCAGGGACCTGCTGGTCACGCCGCACACTCCCGTCCTCGGCTCGGGGCGGGCGATGCGCACCTATGGGATCGCGCGCGCGCTTGCGCTGTCCGGCGGCCTCGAGATCCTCTATGTGCGCTTCGGAGCCGAGAAGCCGGATGAGGCGTACGTCTCGATGCCCGGCGTCGAGCTGCACGAGGTGGCGCCTTCGCGAGGGCTTCGCCGCCTCTACTGGTACGTGCGCGCACGGCTGGCCGGCGTTCCGCGCGACTTCGCGAAGGGCGTCTCTCCCGAGCTGGCTCGCGAGGCACAGCGACTTGCGTCTGCGCCCGGGGTCGGTCGCGTGATCGCCGACGGGCCGGTCGCCGCCGCAGCCCTGCGCTCGCTTGCGCGCGGCAGGCCCGTCGTCTACAACGCCCACAACCTCGAGTCGTCCTTTCGCCACGAGCTGTCCGACGAGGGCGGCCTGCGCGGGCTGCGCTCGTTCGAGCGGCGCCTGCTCGAAAGGGCGAGCGAGTCGTGGATGGTCAGCGAGGCCGACATGCAGGTGGCGCACGAACTGTGCCCGCAGGCGAAGCTCGAGCTCGTGCCGAACGTGATCGACGTCGCCTCGATCGAGCCGGCCGGCGCCGCCACAACGCAGCAGGCGGTCTTCGTCGCCGACTTCACTTACGAGCCCAACCGCGACGCGCTGCGCTTCCTGCTCGACGACGTCATGCCTTCCGTGTGGGAGCGCCTGCCGCAAGCGCATCTGACGCTCGTCGGCCGAGGACTCGAAGAGCAGCCGAGCCAAGACCACCGCGTACGAGCGCTCGGCTTCGTCGACGACCTCGCCGCGGCATACGCCCAGGCGAGCTGCGCGGTCGTCCCGCTGCGCCACGGCGGCGGCAGCCCTTTGAAGCTGATCGAGGCGCTCGCCTACGGGCTGCCCGTGGTCGCGACGCCCCGAGCCGTAGCCGGCCTCGACGCCCATGACGGCGTGGACTGCCTGATCGCTGAGGGCGCATCTTCGTTCGCCGATGCGCTCGTACACGTCCTGCGTGACGGAGCGCCTGAGATCGCCCGCGCCGGACGCCGCCTCGCCGAGGAGCGCTATTCGATCGAGGCGCTGACTCGCGTGTTGAGCGGCTGAGCGGGCGGCTCGAGCGGACGACTCCAAATCGCAGGCTCAGGCCCCTCGAAGATGTGGAACAACGGGCCTCGAGATTGTCGAATAAGTGCCCTCGAAATCGTAGGCTCAGGGGCCTCGAGATTGTGGATTAGGCCGAAGTTCCTGTGGTAGTCACTGCTGATTGGGGCTGGGATCCCCGTGTTTGTGGGGGTTCCAGCCTTTT
>DAHUYZ010000047.1 GCA_027306855.1 Solirubrobacterales bacterium
GCTTGGGCCTCGATCTCCGGGTGCATACCAACCCGGACGGTCTCGCGCGCAACGTGACGCCGTTCACCTTCGACGCCGACACCTACACGCGCATCATGAAGACGGACGCGCTGAAGCAGGCGCTCGATGCCGGCGCCTACGACTGCGCCATCGGCGGCGCGCGGCGCGACGAGGTGGCGGACGTGCTGATCGTCGGCGCCGGCGACGGCGGGCGGCTAGTGCTGCGCGAGATCTTGCGCAACCGCGAGCTAGGCCTGCACCCGCTCGGCTTCCTCGACGACGACCACGGCAAGCACGGCCTGCGCATCGACGGCGTGAAGGTGCGCGGCGACACGAAGGGCCAGCTCGGGCGGATACTCGACGAAGCGGACCCCGACGAAGTGATCATCGCGATCCCATCGGCGCCGGGTACTACGCGCGCGCGCGTGGTACGCGAGTGCCGCAGGCGTTCGATCCCGGTGAGAACGCTGCCGACCGTGTTCGAGCTGTTGCAGGACCAGGGCGCGATCTCCAGGCAGGTGCGCGAGGTTCGCGTCGAGGACGTGCTCGGACGCGAGCCGGTATTGATGGAGCTCGACCGTGTCGGCGCCTATCTGGCGGGCGAGACGGTGCTCGTGACCGGCGCGGGCGGGTCGATCGGCTCGGAGATGTGTCGCCAGATTGCGCGCGTCGGGCCGCGACGGATCGTGCTGCTCGACCACGCCGAGGACAACCTTTTCGAGATCCAGCGAGAGCTCGAGGATGAGCGCCACGTCCACCCCTCCGTGCTGGCGGCCGTGCTGGCGGACTGCAAGGAGGAGGAGCGCATGCGTGAGGTGTTCGCCGAGCTGCGACCGACCGTCGTGTTCCACGCCGCCGCTTACAAGCACGTCGGCCTGATGGAGGCGAACCCGGTCGAGGCGGTGCGCAACAACGCGATCGCCACGCGCGTGACTTCGATCGTCGCGGGCGAGATGGGGGCCGGGCGCTTCGTGCTCGTCTCGACAGACAAGGCGGTCGCGCCCGCGACCGTGATGGGCGCGAGCAAGGCGCTCGCCGAGTTCGCGCTGGAGGCCGCCACCGCACGCTTCCCGGGGACCAGGTATGCGGCCGTGCGCTTCGGCAACGTGCTCGGCTCCTCGGGCAGTGTCGTCCCGATCTTCCGCCGCCAGATCGAGCGGGGCGGGCCGGTGACGGTCACCGATGAAGAGATGACGCGCTACTTCATGACAATCCCAGAGGCGGTGCAGCTGATCATCCGCTCGGGTTCGCTCGTCTCCGATGGCACGCATGGCGCGGACGTATTCGTGCTCGACATGGGCGAGCCCGTCAGGATCGTCGATCTTGCGCGCGCGATGATCGAGCTGTCGGGTCTCGATCCCGACCGCGACGTGGCGATCGAGATCGTGGGGCGCCGCGCCGGCGAGAAGCTGCACGAGCAGCTGTTCAACCGCTACGAGCAGCGCAGGGCGACGGCCGCCGAGAAGATCATGCTCGCCGGGCGTGAGCCGCTTGCGCCCGAGACGGTCGAGGCGATGTTCGACGAGATCGGCCTGCTCGTGCTCGAGGGCGACGCTGCGGCGCTCGCCGCGAAGGTCTCCGAGCTCTCCGCCGTGCGCGCCGAGCTGTCGGCGTCGCTGTCGGGCCCGGATCAGGCCGCGAACCTCCGCCCGGCGCCTGCCTTGAACGTAGACTCCCCGGACCGATGATCGCGCTGTCACTGTCGAGCTCGCTTACGACCGTCGGAGCGCTCGCCGCGTTTGCGGCGTTGCTCGGCATCGCGCTGCTCTCATTGCTGCTGTTCAGCCAGGCGCGTGAGATAAAGCGTCTGCGCGAGTGGGCAGGTCGCGCCCCCGAGCGGGCCGCCGAGATCGAGCAGCGGGTCAGCACGCAGGCTTCCGCCCGCATCCAGCGCGAGGGCGCGCCGAGCGGCGCGGTCAGGGTCGCTCCGCGCACGACGCCGCTCGTCAGCGCGCCGGTGTCCTCGGCCGTGAAGGCAAGCGCGGCGGCGGCGACTGGTACGCATCCGCTCGTGAAAGCCGCGGGTGCCGCCGCTGCGACGGCTGGGCCGGACGGCGCGGGGGACTCGCAGGGACAGGACACGACGATCGCTTCGCCCGGCGTTCTCGCCGGTGATCCGGAGCAGGCGCAGACGCCGGTGGAGCAGTCCGAGATGCCGGTGGAGCAGTCTGAGACGCCGGTGGAACAAGTGGACACTCCGGTCGAGCAGTCCGAGGCCGTGGGTGAGGATCCCGAAAGCGAGGTTTCTGTCGAGGAGGGCGGCAGCGAGGAGGGGGACACAAAAGCAGAGAGCGACGATGCCGAGGCCGCTCTTCCCGCTCCCGCTCCCGCGACTGCCGCGGCGCTTGCCGCGCGCTCGCCGTTCCCGCCCGCTCCCCCCGGGGCCGTCCCGGAGGCGGGCCCGCCGGTTGCCGCGCCACCGAGGCCGCCGGCTGCCGATCTCCCGCAGGCCGCTGCCGATCTTCCACAGGCCGACGAGCCGGCTCCGCGCGCCCCAGCCCCACGCGCCTCGGCCGCCGCGGCGTTGCGCGCGAGCGAGCCACTGCCCCGCTCGCAAGCGCGCCGTGCAGGTGAGCGCGAGGCGCAGCGATCTGGGCCGCCGCGACGTGCGGGCTCCCGTTCGCCGCGAGCCTCGGCCGGCGGTCAGGCCGCCCCGCCCGGAAGGCGCCCCGGGCAGGGCCGGAGCGGATCGGCCAGCTACTACACCCAGAAGCGCTCCCCCGCGCGCGCGACCGCGATGATCGCCGCCGGCGCGGTCGCCTTCATCGTGCTGATCGTGCTGATCGCGGGCGCCCTGAAAGGCGGCTCGGGCGCGAGCAATCCGGGCTCCACGCAGGGGTCCTCGCCGCTCGTGCCGGCGAGCCACTCGGGTGGGTCTCATCACGAATCCCAGGCGGCCGCCAATCCCGCCGAAGTGGCCGTGACGGTGCTCAACGGGACGAGCACGAACGGGCTCGCCCACCATCTCGCCTCGGATCTGCAGCAGAGCGGCTACGCGAAGGCCGCGGCCTCCGCGGCCGTGCCGCCCGGCAGCCACCAGACGACCGCCGTGGAGTACGCGAGCGGCCATCGCGCGGATGCGCAGGCGGTGGCGAAGGCGCTCAACGTGACACAGGTCCAGCCGATCGACTCTACGATCTCCTCGCTCGCCAAGTCCGCGAGCGTCGTTGTGCTCGCGGGGGCCGATCAGGCGGCTCTGCTCGGCGGCGGGGGCGCCCAGAGTCAGGGCGAACCGGCGGCGGGCGCGAGCGCTACGGGCTCTAACGGCACTGGCTCGGCCGGCGCGTCTGGGGCGAGCGCAGGCTCCGGCAGCGAAGCCGCGGCAGGGTCCGGCGCGGCGGGTGGCTCGAGCGAAGCCGGCACGGGCGCGCCCGCGGAATCCGCCGGTGAAGCCGGCGTCGCGCACTGAGAGGATCACGTGGAGGGCGAGCGCGCCATCGAGAGCCCCGGGGGCGAGCGTGCGGGCTTTCTCGAGCTCCCTGCGCGCGCTGCCAAGCCGCGCGAGCGCGGTATCACGCATGTGATCGACAGGGGCCTGTCGATCGCCCAGGTCGACGGCCTGGTTGAGACTGTCGGCGAGGTGCTCGACATCGTCAAGCTCGGCTGGGGGACGGCGCTCGTGACCGCCAACCTGAAGCCGAAGCTGAAGCGCTATGAAGATCACGGCATCCCGGTCGTGCTGGGCGGCACGCTCACGGAGGTCGCGATCAGGCAGGGTCGCGTCGATGGACTGGTCGCCTGGCTGCGCGAGCTGGGACTGAACCACGTTGAGATCTCAGACGGCACGATCGAGCTCGACGCGGGCGTGAAGACGGGGCTGATCGAAAAGCTCGCGCGCGAGTTCACGGTCCTCTCGGAGGTCGGCAGCAAGGACGCAGACTTCATCATGGCCCCATACGTGTGGGTGGAGCAGATCGAGCGCGACCTGGCGGCCGGCGCCTGGAAGGTGATCGCTGAGGGTCGCGAGTCGGGCACCGCCGGCATCGCGCGCGCGGACGGCGAGATCCGAACGGGCTTGGTCGACGAGATCGTGCACGCGATCGACGCGCAGCGGATCATCTTCGACGCCCCGCGTCACTCTCAGCAGGTGTGGTTTCTCAAGCAGCTCGGCGCCGAGTGCAACCTCGGCAACATCGCCGCCGAGGACGTGCTCTCGCTCGAGACGCTGCGCCTCGGGTTGCGCGCGGACACAGTCGAGCACTTCTCGCCGAACGGTCACGGCACGGACGGCCGCGCTTGACCAAGACAGACCCGCTGGCGCGGGTGGTGTTCGCGCTGCTTGTCGTAGCGAGCTTCGCCGCGTTCGGCGTCACCCAGCGCCTGAAGCACACTCCGACCGCCGTCCAGAGCATCTATCTCTCGCCGTCGTTCACCCCCGGCGCGCGGGGCGACGTTGGACGCGAGCACATCTCGTTTCGGATCAACCGCGACGATCGCGTGAGGGTCGCCGTGATCGACTCTCAAGGGGACACGATCAGGACGCTCGCGCACGCACGGCCGCTGCACCGCTACAAACGCGTGTACTTCGTCTGGGACGGCCACGCCACCGGGGGCGCTCTGGCGCCGGCCGGCGCCTACCGTGTCCGCGTGACCCTGCTCGAAGCCAAACGCGAAGTGCTCTCGCCGAGCAGCTTCCAGCTGAGGGCGCCAGCGTGAGCACCGTAGGCCTGATCGGCGGCCACAGCCTCCGCACGGCTGCGCTCGTGGCGGGGTTGATGTTGGCGGCGGCGGCGGCGCTCGCGCTGGTGATGCGCCGCCGGCCTCAGCTCTTCCCCGTGCTCGCGATCGCGGCGCTCCCCTTCCGCATTCCGATCGCATCCGAAGGCCGCACGGTGAATCTGCTCTTGCCCCTGTACACGGTCGTTGGGGCAGGGTTGCTCGCGCATCTGCTTCCTCGTGTGCTCGGCCGCTCGGGCTACCGCGGCGGCCGCCCGCCGATGCTGCTCGACTGGCTGTTGCTTGGCTCGGTCGGGTTGTATGCGCTGCAGATCTCCTACTCCTCAGACCCATCGAAGGGCGCGCAGAACGTCCTGTTCTTCTATCTGCCCTTCCTGCTGCTGTATGTGCTGCTGCGCGAGGCGCCCTGGACGCCGCGGCTCGCGCTCGTATGCGCCGGGGTGGCTGTAGGGCTGGCCGTCCTGTTCGCGGGGGTCGGCTTTGTCGAGTACGCCAACAAATCGCTGCTGCTGAACCCGAAGGTCGTGGCCGCGAACTCGTTCGACAACTACTTCAGGGTCAACTCGGTCTTCTTCGACCCGAGCATCTACGGGCGCTTTCTGGCGCTTGTCATGGTGGTCGTCACGACCGCCGTTCTGTGGGCGCGTAGGCGGCGCGAGGTGCTGATCGGCGCCGCGCTGCTCGCGTGGCTGTGGGCGGGGCTGATCACGAGCTTTTCTCAGTCGAGCATCGCCGCGCTGCTGCTGGGTCTCGCGGTGCTCGCCGCGTGGCGCTGGGACGTGCGCGCCACCGTCTACGTTTGCGTGGCCGCGGCCATCATCGCGCTTGCGTTCGTGCTCGTCGCGCCGCCCAGCCTCCACCTCGGTTTGACGGGGAAAGGCGGCTCGGCCAACAACGCGACGAGCGGGCGCGCAAAACTCGTCTCCGGCGGCCTGGCTCTGTTCGCGGACCGGCCACTGCAGGGCTTCGGGTCGGGCTCGTTCTCGACCGAGTATCTGCGCCACAACGAAGTGTCCGCGACGAGCGCCGCGTCGGCCTCGCACACGATCCCGATCACGGTCGCCGCCGAGCAGGGGATCGTCGGCCTCGTGCTCTATGTCGCGCTGCTCTTCGCTGCGCTGGCCACGCTGTTGCGGGGCGCGGGCCGCTCGCCCCCACGGACAGCGCTCGCCGCCTGCTTCGCCGCGCTCGTGCTGCACACGTTCGTGTACGCCGACTTCTTGGAGGACCCGATCACGTGGACCCTGCTCGGGATCGGCGTGGCGCTGGTGCCGCTCGGCCAGCGTGATGCGGCGGGGGCTGGGCTGGCAGCGCTGTGGCGGGGACGAGGACGGGAGACGGCCGGCGTGTAGTTTGCGGGCGTGCGCGACTACCTGAAGCGGCTCGTCACGACGGGGGCCGCCTACCAGGCGGCCGACATCGCGGCGAAGGGGATCGCGGTGATCACGCTGCCTCTGTACACGAGGCATGTTGGGCGCGGGGAATACGGCGCGTACACGACGCTCCTGACCGCCGTGATCCTGGCGAGCATCTTTCTGCGCGTAGGGGTCGGCGAGGCGTTCGTGCGCTTCTATTACGAGGACGAGGACGGGCACAGGCGCGAGCGCATCGCGCGTACGGCTACGGCCACGGTGGCTTGGACGACGACGCTGGCCGCCGTGCTTGCCATCGTGTTCGCCGGCCCGCTATCGCGCCTGATCCTCGGATCGAGCGAGCCGGTCCTGATCGAGTGCGCGACGGTCGGCCTGTGGGCGTTTACGAACCTCGAGATGGCCTACGCCCAGCTGAGGGTCGACGAGCGCACGCGCGCGTACATGCGCGCCTCGATGAGCAACGTCGCGCTGACCGTGACCCTGACCGTTGCGCTTGTCGTGTTCGCCGGACGTGGAGCCGAAGGCCTGCTGCTCGGGAACTTCGGGGCCTCGGCGATCGTCGTGGTCGGACTGTGGTGGACGCTTCGCAGGCGCGTGTCCCTGCGTGTCAGGCTCGGCGATCTGCGCGCGATGCTGCGCTTCGGTCTGCCGACGGTGCCGGCCGACGCGAGTGTGTATGCGCTGCAGGTCGCCGACCGCTTCTACGTCTACCGCGGCTACAGTCACGCCGCCGCCGGTGAGTACTCGATCGCGCTGCAGCTCGCGACGGTCGTGTTCGTGTTCGTGAGGGGCTTTCAGTACGCGTGGCCGCCGCTCGCCTACTCGATCGACAGCGACGCGCGCGCGGCAAGGCTCTACTCGCTCGTGACGACGTACTTCGTGCTCGCTACGGGCGTCGTCGTCGCGGCGGTCGCCCTGCTCGGCCGCTGGCTTGTGCGCCTGCTCGCGGCCCCCGCCTACTTTGGCGCCCACACGGCGCTGCCGTGGCTGGCGCTCGGCTGGACCCTGTATGGGCTCTATCAGGTGCTGATCGTGATCACAGGGCGCGCCCGCGTGACCCAGCGCAACCTGCCCGCCGCGCTTGCGGGTCTGGCCGTGAACGTCGTGCTGCTCGTGGTGCTCGTCCCCGGCAAGGGCGCCGGCCTTGGAATCGCGGGTGCGGGTATCGCGCTGTGCGGCGCGTATGTGGCGATGCTCGCGATCATGCACCTGCTCACCCGCGGCGTCTTCGACGTGGGCTTTCAGTGGCGTCGTCTTGCCCAGCTCGCGCTGATCCTCGGCGGCGTGGCCGTCTCCGGCGAGCTGTTGCTGCCGACCTCGGGCTTCTTAGGTCTGGCGCTCAGGGTCTTGTGGCTCGCCCTGATCCCCGCCCTGCTTCTCGCCACGCGCTTCTTCGCCCCCAACGAGCGCGCTCAGGCACGCGCGATCGCGATCGACGCCCGCAGGCGCATCGCCGCCTTCCGTGCGCGGCACGGGGAGGTCGAGGCCTACGCCGAGGATCCGTTGAGGGATATCTAAAGGACGGCGATCTCAGCCGCGCAGCCACGCCGCGAGAAATGGGTCCGCTACGACCACGGCTTTGTCACGGTTGGCGACGAGCTCAGCTGCTCGTAGGACGTCGATCGTCTTCTTCACCGACGACGGGTTGGCCAACCCGGTTCGGGCGAGGAACGCGGCGCCCCCGGGCTGCTCGGTGGGCTCTTCCGCTAGAGCTGACAGGACGCGGCGCTGGCCTGGGGAGAGAGCCTCATAGCGTTCTGCATAAGTGGGAGCGTCGTGGGCTACGGCCCCCGTCAAGCCGGCATAGACGGCGCCCTCGTCGATCGTCGTCCCGGCGGTGTCGTAGGTCTCGTAGGCGAGTCGCTGGATGTCGTTTGGAGCGGGACCCGCGAGCCCTACGATCAGACGCGCGACGGCTTCGCTCATCGGCTTGCGACCGGCTGCCGCGCGGGCGCGCAGGTGTGCGGCGATCACGTCTTCGGGGAGCGGTCCGAGCGTGATCGGCTCCGCCATGTTGTAGAGCGCGGCGCTGGGGGCGGATACGAGCTGTTCCATCAGGTGCCTGCGGGAGCCGGCGAGCACGAGCGACACCTTCGGGTGAGCGTCCGCGAGTGCCTTGAACAGTCGGGGCAGGTGGGCTCCTAGCTCGATGATGTCCTGGAACTCGTCGAGTACGAGCGTGGCGGGGCGACGAGCCGCGATCTCGCCCAAGACGCCGTAGACATCCGCGATCAGATCGTCGGCGTCAGGGGCTCTCAGTGACGCGTCGAAGCTGAACCGGGGGTGCTCGCCCTCGAACGTGACCGTCGGGCTTGCCCGCAGCCGCTTCAAGAACTCGGGTATTGCCTGCCGAGCGCGATGCCAGCGCCCGCCCGGCGCACGGTAAGCCTGTGTGGCCAGTTGCGACGCGAACGACGCCAAGTCGCGACTGCGCAGCACGTTGGCGTGGATGACGGCCGCATCCTCCCCGTGGAGCTGTTCCTCCGCACGCAGCAGCAACGATGTCTTGCCGTACCGGCGCGGCGAGACGACGACGACATTGACGCCGGTGCGCACACGACCGAGGAGCGCCGCGAGCTCGGCCTCACGGCCCGCGAAGTGCACCCCCTCCGCGGGGGTGCCGTAGTGGAATGGATTACCTGCCATAGCGTTATACCAAACGGTATGATACCGATCGGTATGATACCAATCAGGACAAGGAGACGGTCAATCGCGCGTTGAGGCTGGTCAGACCCCCGAAAGAGCGGGCAGGCCGCCAGGGCGGATCATTCTCAGGACGACCGAAGAGCCCGCGAAGCGGCAGGTCGGCATGAGAATGACCCGGCCAAGGCGGCCGTCGAGTGGCTCATGGCCGCATTCGGCGCATCGCTGAGCGGTTGTACTCGTCGGCCGCTTCCCGAAGTCCTTCCCCGCGCGAGGGGAACAGCGTCGCGGTGACGTGGCGCCAGTACCGCCGTGGGGAGTGCCTGGGGAGCACGAGCGCCGCGAGCGCACGCTCGGCGTAGAAGAGCGCGGTCAGCAGGCGCACGGCAAGCGCAGCGACGCGCGAATGGTGCTTGCGCATATAAAGGTTTCGATTGCGCGCGAATTCGACGATCCGCCGTTCGGGCACATCGCTGGTGGAGAGCTGCTCGTGATGGATCGCGACGGCGCCCGGCACGTACAGGCTGCGCCACCCCGCATCGGCAAGGCGCTTGGCGAAGTCGACCTCGTCCGAGTAGACGAAGAAGGAGGGGTCCAGGTAGTCGACCCGCGCCGCCGCCTCGCGCCGCACGAGCAGCGCCGAGGACTGGCACCAGTCGACTCTGCGCGTGCGCGCGCCCTTGCTCTGGACGGTGTAGAGGCGATGCAGACCGAGCGCGCCGGCCAGCGCCGTGAGAGGGGTCGGAAAGCGCCATGCGCACGCCTGCTCGGAGTGGTCGGGCCGCAACAGCTTCGCCCCTGCGCACGCGGCCTCCCGGTCGCCCTCGAGCGCCTCGTACAGCGCAACCGTCGCCCCGGGCAGCAACTCGGAGTCCTCGTTCAGCAAGAGCGCATATCTCCCCCTGGCGCGCCGCAGCAGCTCGGAATCGTTGCGCGCCTTGCCTCGACGCTCGTCCAGGGCGATCACCCCGTCGACGGCGGTATGGTCGCGGGCGGCCTGCGCGGAGCCGTCACAGGAGCCGTTGTCGAGCACGAGCACCTCGCAGGCGAACGGTACGGCGGCCCGCTCGCGCGCAATCGCGTCGAGCCCGCGCAGCAACAGCAGGCGCTGCGAGGTGTTCACGATGCAGTAGCTCAGCTCGACCGCACCGGCTGCAGGCTGCTCCATTCCAGACGAGACACTACAATGGCCGAGGGACTTCGGAAAGGACGGAGGGAGAGCC
The DNA here is from genome assembly GCA_027306855.1 of Solirubrobacterales bacterium. Taxonomy (GTDB): domain Bacteria; phylum Actinomycetota; class Thermoleophilia; order Solirubrobacterales; family Solirubrobacteraceae; genus Palsa-744. Next base: position 9,917 of record DAHUYZ010000047.1, read on the forward strand.
AAATGGGGACCAGTTCAAATCATGCGCGGATGCGCCCGCAGCTTTCTCGCGCCGCGCTAGCGGTGGGCGCCGCCGCGACGGCCGCCGCCCTCGCCCCGGGGCTCGCGGGGGCTCGTACGAGGGCTCATGCGGCTCGCGTGCTGAACATCAGCGAGAACGCGAACCTGCACCTGAACAATAAACACGGCATTGTGCTCAAAGAGTCAGGCACCGCGAAAGGAACGCTCTCCGGACCGCTGTACCTGCAGCTCGAAGTCACTTCGACGCGCAGCGTCAAGGCGACCGTCCAGGTGTATCCGGGCGGCGGCTCGATCAAGGGCAGCGCGAGCGCGAGCTACAGGGTCAACGGCGCGACGGCCTCGTTCACGGGCCGGCTGAACATCACCGGGGGCGGCGGCAAGTACTCGAAAGCCAAAGGCTCAGGGCTGTCGTTCAGCGGAACGATCAAGCGCTCCAACGACGCCGTCACGGTGCACGTGAGCGGCAAAATGTCGTACTAGGTACCCCGCTTGGCCAGAGCACATAGATCCCCGGTCCCGGCGGGGGCCTTGGCAGCGCTTGTGCTGCTCCTCTTCAGCTCTCTATCGGCTTCGGGAGCGCAGGCCGCCGAGACGGTGTCGCTGCACACGTCGTTCTCGCCCAACCGGCTGGGCGCGTCGACGACGATCGGGTTCGGCTTCACGATTGGCAGCACGACGGGCGGGTTGCCCTCGCCGCTGACCCATGTCGACCTGCGCATGCCAAAGGGCATGAACTACGTATCGACGACGCTCGGCCTTTCGATCTGCCAGCCGGAAGACCTCATCAAGAGCGGCTTGAAGGGATGCTCGCCGAACTCTCGTCTCGGCTATGGAAGCGCGTTCGTCGAGGTTCCGTTCGGTTCGCAGGCGGGCCAGGAGATCCCCGAAATCCAGGCTCTGATGGGCCCTCCGCACGAAGGGAACGTCGTGGTGCTGTTCTACGCGAACGGCCTTACGCCCGTGTTCGCGCAGATCGTGTTCGCCGGCGAACTGCTGCCCGGCGAAGGGCCGTTCGGGGGCGATCTGAGCACTAGCATCCCCGAAATCAAAAGCGTCACCAACGGCCCGCCCGTGTCGATCATCAACGTCAACTCGACGATCGGGCCGAGCCACCTCACCTACTACAAGCGCGTGCACGGCAAGCTGGTCGGCTACCGTCCCCAGGGCGTGTCGCTGCCGCTGAGGTGCCCGAAGGGCGGTTTCCCGTTCGAGGCGCAGTTCGCGTTCCTGGACGGCAGCACGGTCCTGGCGCACAGCGTCGTGCCCTGCCCGCGCCCGGCGCACAAGCACCGCCACAAATAGGCGGCTGACTCGGCCTGAAGACGTGCCTCGAGGGCGAGCATGTTTCGCCGAGACGGTCTCCGGCGATGACTGGTCCGGCGGCCCGGCGCCGTCAGGACGAGGGTCCTTAGGACTCTACTCGTCCTGCAGCGCGAGGTTGGCGGGCACGCTCGCGGCGAACCAGCCGGGGATCGCGACCATCAAGACGGCGGAGGCGGTGACGAGCGCGAGGCTCGAAAGGGCGACGACCACGCCGACGGAGCTGACGACGGGGTAGTTGATCACGATGTTCAGGGCGCGGTCGAGCAGCTGCTGGCCGAACAGGCCGAAGAGCGCGCCCGAGAAGCAGCCGACGCCGAGCAGCATCAGGCTCTCGAGCACGATCGTGTGCCACAGTTCGCGGTGTGGGAAGCCCTCGAGCTTGAGCTTGGCAAGGCGGGGGCGGCGCTGCCAGATCATCGCGCCCATCGCCGCCGCCATCGCCATGACCGCCGCAACGAGGATCAGCGTCGCGATCTGCGAGAGGCGGGTTAGCCCCTGACGCGTTATCGAGCGCAGCGTGTCTTCGTGCGCACGGGCGGTCTGCACGGCAAGGGCGGACCCTGGCCCGAGCGCTGCTCGGACTTCGCCGGCGAGTCGATCGGGCGACACGCCTGGCTTTGAGAGGACCTGATAGGCGCTCGCGTCGGAGCTGCCCCACGCCTTCGCGTAGTCGTCGGCGTTCATGACGATCGCCCCTGGCGCCCAGCCGATGTTCGTGCTGACCGCCGCGACCCGCAGCGTGGTTGCGGTGGGCGCCGGCACCGTGAACAGGCTGCCCACCTTCAGTTTGTGTTCTTCGGCGAGCGCGAGCGACACGACCGCCCAGCCTCCTTCGCGAAGGTGGACGGTTGCGCTCGAATAGCTCCCTTCGATGAGCTGGCTCGGCGGGATCAGCGGCGAGGCATTCGTGGGCGGCGCGATCACCCAGATGCGCCGGTCTTCGTAGTCGAGCAGCCCGCCTCTGTAGATGCGCGCTTCGCGCACGCCTGGCAGCGCGTTCAGCTTGGCCTGAGCCGTCGGCGCAAACGGTGCCGTCATGAGAAGGTTGGAGGAGCCGGCGGCGGAGACCCAGACGTCCGTCGCGGCGTTCATGTCGGCCGAGGCGTTGTCGAGGCCCTTCAGCAGGTCGGAGTGGGCGCCTCCGATCGCGACGCTGCCGAACACGGCGATCGCCCCCGTCGCGGCGATCGCGATCGCGCGCGAGCGTCCTGAGCGCAGCTCCATCACGGCGATGTGGGGCACCGCGCTGACGATCGCCGGCGCGAGTCTGCGGACTGCGGCAACTGTCCACGCGAGCGGTAGCGCAAGCAGTGCAAGCAGCGCCCCGATCAGTGTGACCATCCCGACGATCGCCTCCTGCGGAGCGGCGAGCAGGATCGCGAGCGTAGCGCCCAAGCACGCGAGGCCGGCGAGCGTGGCAAGGCGCGAGACGCCGCCGCCGGTCCCCTGCCTGGTGGCGATCGCCGCCAGTGGGTCGCGCGAGAGGATGTCTCGCAGCGGACTCAATACCGCGACGCTCGCGGCGCCCATGCCGCCGATTACCGAGATCGCGATGCTCTGCCAGGTCACGACCAGCTCCGAGCCGACGGCAAACGCGCTCGACAGGTAGCCGGGGTTCGAGTGGAACAGGTGGATCGAGAGCTCGTCGCCGAGCACGAGCCCCAGCGCACAGGCGATCGCGCCGAGCACGAGCGCGTCGAACATCAGCACCGCGATGACCGCAGGCGGCGTGTAGCCGTCGCGGCGCAGGTCGGCGATCAGGCGCCTGCGCTGGGGTACGGTGAGGAGCATCGCGTTGAACGCGAACAGGAAGCCGACGAGCGCCGAGATGACGGCGAACAGCTGCGTCGATTGGTTGGTCGCCGCCGCGGCCTTGGCGAAGAGGCGTTCGTCGTAGTCGGAGGACTCGACCCCCAGGCGTCCGGCGGCGAGGCGCTGAAGAGCGGCCCGCACTTCGGCGGTGCGGCCCGGGGCGGCCTGCACGAGGATGCGGCTTACCTTCCCGCCGAGGCCGCTTGCCTGCTGTACGTATTCGAGCGAGCCGATAGCGACTGGACTCGAGATGAGCGGGCCGATCTTGCGCTGCGTGAGCCGCTCGTACAGCGCCGCTTCGCTTGTGTGGCCGAGCGCCTGCAGCGTCAGCGTCGTGCCGAACTCATACGCGCCAAGCCTGTTCGCGACCGGCACCGGTAGCACGACCGCTTCAACGCCGGCGAACGGGGTGAGCGCCACTTTCTTGACGAGCGCGCCTCCAAGCCGCGAGAGCGAGGAGTCCGCCCCGACCAGCTCGATCGACTCGGCGCCCGCGGGCCCGACCACGTTGGCGGGCACTTCGAGCATCGGTGCGGCGACGCGTACGCCCGACAGGGCGCGCACTCGGCCGATCAGCGAGGCAGGCATTCCGTGAGCGTCGCGCGCGGTGAGCTGCAACTGCGCGTTGCCGACGATCCCGCTGTTGAGCTGCCCGACGGAGCTGGACAGCGAGTTGCTCGCTATCTGGGAGGCGAACAGCAGCCCAACGCCGGCGGCGATGCCGACGATGGCAAAGCACTCCTGCAACGCGCGCGCGCGCAGGCGTACGCGGTAGAGGTGCAGCACGTTTGAGAGTCTCACGGTCGCACCGCCGGAGCGCGGCGAGCGGCGCCGGCCGCAACCGTCATCACTGCGCTCGGGCCGGCGCGGCGGCGCGTTCCATGACCCACGACGTCACTGCGCCTCGGCCGGCGCGAAGCCCTGCGCGGGGTCGTAGCTCGAGAGCCGGCCGTCACGCAGAGCCAGCACCCTGTCGGCGTAGCCGGCCGCCTGAGGGTCATGGCTGACGAGCAGGATCGCCACGCCTCGCTCGCGGCACAGCTCGGTCAAGAGCTCGAGCACTTCGCGCCCACGCTGGGTGTCGAGCGAGCCGGTGGGCTCGTCGGCCAGCAGGAGCTTCGGTTCGGTCGACAGCGCACGCGCGATCATGACGCGCTGGCGCTCGCCCATGGAGAGGGTCTCGGAGCGGTGGTTGAGTCGGTCCGCCAGGCCGAGACGCTCGAGCAGGGGCTGCACGCGCCGGTGAGCCTCCTTCCAGGGGGTTCCCTTCAGGAGCTTGAGAACCGCGTTGTCGATCGCGGTCACGCCGGGCAGCAGATCGAAGTTCTGGCGCACGAAGCCCATCTCGCGCAGGCGGAAGTGGGACGCCTCGCGCTCTGAGAGCGAGGAGATGTCACGGCCGCCTACGAGCACTTTGCCGCTCGTGGGCGCGAGCAGCGCGGCCACCATCAAGAGCAGCGTCGTCTTGCCCGAGCCGCTGGGCCCGTACAGCGCGACCATCTCGCCGGGCGCGACGGACATCGAGACGCCGTCGACGGCCCTCACCGTCTCCTCCCCGGCAGTCTGGTAGTGCTTGGCGAGATCTCGTAATTCAAGCATTCAGTTCCCCCTCGCGACCGATCTCATCGTAGCGGCGCGGCGCAGCTTGAAGACAAGCATCGTCGGCATGGCGAGCGGCCCGATCGCCTCGAGCACCGCTTTGCTCGCCGGCTCGAGCTCAGGGGAGTGGGCCTCTTCGGTAGATAGATAGTTGGCGACCATCGCCGCCAGGATCAGCACGTGGCGGCGGCCGCCGGGCAGCGATTGCGCCAGCTCGCTCGCTCGCTCGGCCAACCATCGCATCCGCTGGGCCGCCCGCTCAGGCCCGTAGTACTCGACGAGGCTACGGTGGCCGGCCGCCTCGTCCTCGTGTTTGTCGATCAGGTTGTCGAGCAGCGAGTGGAGGCCGCCGATCCACGGGAAGTAAGCCTGCTCGAGCGCGGAGATTTGGGCAGCGCT
>DAHUYZ010000048.1 GCA_027306855.1 Solirubrobacterales bacterium
CGTGATCACTTCGCTTTGCGGCGCACCCGAGGCTTCCTTGGGAGGTTCCGTGCTGCTTTCGCTTGGAGTTTCGGACTGACCGCTCGAGCTGCTCGAGCCGCCGCCCACAGCGACCGCCAGCCTCGCCGCGAGCGCCGCCGCGGTCGGGTCGGAGGCCCCTGCCTGAACGGGCGTCGAGGTCGAGGCGCCCGAGATCCCCGCCGCGGGACGTTCGGGTACGCGCACGTCCACGTACCAGGCGCCCAGGGAGCTCGGCGTGGCCAGTACGCGCGCGAACGACAGCCACTTCGCGTGGGGCCTGCTCGCATTCCCGAAATAGACGAGCAGACCGTTGCGCATCGCGACGGTGAGCCCTTCATGGCCGTCGAACAGGCGCGCTACGAAGCGCCTCAGCACAGAGGGAGTCGCATCGAGCACCGACAGATCGGCGAGCACGCTCGTTTCGTCGACCTTCGCCCCGGGCGTAGGCTCGGAGGAGCCGTTCACGGTGGGCAGGGCGCTCGTGAGCAGCGAAGAGCCGAGCACGGTCCCGTCGCCGGCGACGGCGGTGCGCTGCCCGCCGCTCACCAGGGCAGCGACCGGCGGACGCTCGCTTACCGCGATCCGGACCGTATGGGGAAAGCTCGTCGTCGCGCTCATCCCGTTGACGAGGACGAACGGCGCCACGGCGGCGCGCAGCGCTTTCGTGTCGAAGTCCATCGTGGTCATTCGCTTTGCGGCCGCGTCGAGCGCCTGGCGGATTTCGAGCGCGTCGGCCCCTTGCACCCCGGTGATGCGCACGTGCTCGACGGCCACGAGCGAAGAGTCGCGCAGCCAGAGCCAGCCGCCGAGCAGAACCGATATGGCGGCGGCCACGGCGAGCAGCGAGCGCCGGGAGGTCACCATCACATACATGTTCGACCGCGAGCTTCGAACCCCTCGCGGCCTGAACGATGCGGTCGATCACTGAGATCGCCGCGGGTTCTGTCCCGATGACGCGAGTTCGCCCATCGGCGTTGATGGAGGAACGTGACCCGACGCACTGGAGCGGTCAACTCGCTGTCCGGCGAGACGCCGGGCGATTCGTTCGATGGGACGCGCTTCGCCGACCGCCACGACGCGGGTCGGCGTCTTGCCGCGCACGTCGCCGGCTTGCGTCTGGATGAGCCGCTCATCGTCGGCATCCCCCGAGGTGGAGTGCCCGTCGCCGCCGAGGTGGCGCAGGCTTTGGGAGCCCCGCTCGACATCGTTGTCGTGCGCAAGGTCGGCGCCCCGCAGAACCCCGAGTTTGCGCTAGGAGCGCTCGCCGAGGGAGACGTAAGCGTGATCGACCGGCAGACAGTGCGACTACTCGACATGGAGCCTGACGAGCTGGATGCGGTAGTGGAGCGAGCCCGGCGGGAGCTCTCGGATCGGATACGCCGCTATCGCGCCGGCGATCGGCCGGCGCCGTTCGACGGTCGCACAGTCGTGCTCGTGGACGATGGGCTTGCGACCGGTCACAGCGCTGAGGCTGCCGTGAGATCGCTCCGTAAGCGCGGCGCCGCACGGGTGATCCTGGCGGTCCCCGTCGCCGCGCCGGAGTCGCTCGCGAGCCTGCGCGATCTGGTTGACGACGCGGTGTGCGTGCAGATGCCTGAGGACCTGTGGGCGATCGGCTTTTGGTATGACGACTTCAGTCCCACCGAGGACGAGGAGGTCACGACGCTGCTCGCAAGGCACGGCGTCGGATCTAGCCCTGGCGGCGTACGCGCCACGCCTGAAGACCGAGCCGCGCCGACCGGGATCGAATCGATCGAGGGACCGGCGCCCGCCGAGGACTCGAGCGTGCCGGCGGACTCATCATGAATCCTCGAGCGTCTGCAGCGGCTGGCTCAGCTTGGAGCCTTGGCGGTAGACGGATATCGACTTCAGGCCGAGCTTCCAGGCCTTGACGAAGAGCTGCTCGATCTGCTCGGGCGCCGTCCCGGCAGGCAGGTTGACGGTCTTCGAGACTCCGCCGCTGAGCAGAGGCGCAACCGCGGCGACCATCTGCAGATGCCCGTCGATCGAGATGGGCAGAGCTCCGCCCGCGGTCTGAACGACGGGGTCGTGCTCGCGCGCCAGCCCCGGTGCTCCGGCGAGGTGCCCGTGATCGAGCGCGTACTCCCCCAGCTGCTCGATCGCGCGGGTCGAGTAGCCGAGAGCGAGCAGCCCATCGACGAGCGCTTCGCTCTGGAAAGGCAGCTCGCCGCCGTCGGAGAGATGCTTGTGCCCGGCGAACGCGTAGTAGGGCTCGATGCCGGTCGTCTCGCAGTCGAGCATCAGGCTGACCGTTCCGGTGGGAGGGATCAGCGTCGTCTGGGCGTTGCGGACTCCCTGCGAAGCGGCGCCTTGCAGCGCATCCTTCCAAGCGTCAGTGACCGCGGCGGCCAGCTCGTCTGGCGCGTGGCGCACCACTCGCACGGCGGCGTCGCGGTGAGCTTCGAGCACGGCGAGCATTGGTCGACGGTTGCGCTCGAGCTCCTCGAAGGATCCGAGCTCGACGGCGAGCTCGCTCGAGCGTCTGTATGCGACGCCGGTCATCAACGCGGCGATCGCCGCCGCCCATGCGCGTCCCTGTGGCGAGTCATAGGCGATCCCGAGGGTGAGCAGCAGCGCCGCAAGATTGGCGAAGCCGATCCCGATCGGGCGAAAGCGCCGCGCGTTGCGCGCGATGCTCTCGGTGGGATATGACGAGCCGTCGACGATCGCGTCCTGAGCGCTCACCAGAAGCTCGACGGCGTCGCTGAAGCTCTGGACATTGAACGTTTCATCATCGCCGAGAAAGGCCAGCAGATTGAGCGTCGCGAGGTTGCACGCCGATTCCCCCACGTGCAGGAACTCGCTGCACGGGTTTGACGCTGTGATCGGACCGGAGTTGGGGACGGTGTGCCAGCGGGCTATCGTCGAGGAGAACTGCAAGCCAGGATCGCCGCAGCTCCACGCCGCCTGAGCGCAGGCGCTCAGCAGATCGCGGGCCTTCATCCGCTCGACCACCTCACCGGTCGTCACGGCCCGCAGCTCCCATTCGCCTCCTTCGGTCGCGGCATGCATGAACTCATCGCTCGCCCGCACCGCATGGGTGGCGTACTGGAAGGAAAGCGCCGCCGTCACGTCCTCGGGGCAGTAGCCGGCGGCCAGCAACGCGGCGCCGCGTTGCTCCTCGCGCGCCTTGCAGGCGATGAACTCGAGCACGTCGGGGTGCTCGGCGTCGAGCACGACCATCTTCGCCCCCCGTCGCGCCCGCCCGCCGGAGCGGATCGTCGCCGCCCACGCGTCGGCGGCGCGCATGAACGACACGGGACCGCTCGCCAGCCCCCCGCGCGAGACGGGCTCGCGCGAGGAGCGCACCTTCGAGAGGTTGATTCCCGCTCCACCACCCTGCTGGAAGATCACCCCCTCACGCGCGTTCCAGTCGAGCAGGGCGCGAATCGAATCGTCTGTCTCCAGGATGAAGCACGCCGACGTGAGCGGCTCCGGCTCGAGACCGACGTTCAGCCATACCGGCGTGGCGAACGTGCCCTTCTGGGAGAGCACGAGCCAAGCCAGCCGCGATTCGAAGACTTCCTGGCGACCCCGATCGGGCACGTGACCGCTGTTGCGCGCCCACTCGCCGATCGTCCCAACGACACGCTGCACCAGCTCGCGTATCGAGCGCTCAGGCGAGCCGTCCGGCTTGCGGCCGAAGTAGCGGCGTGCGACCGTCGCCACCGCCGCATTCGACCATCCGACGGGGGCCTCGACCTCTTCGCCGGCGAAAGCGACCGTGCCGTCGGGGGCGCGAATCGCGACCGATCGGGGCGCCCACTCGACGGCGGCGAACGTGTCGATCATCGCCTGGCTCGTCACGATGCCGGTCGCGACGGAGCCCATCGAGATGAGGGGCGGTCAGATCTTCGCTCGAACGAGAAAGCCTCGACTGGACCGGCCATCTGCTCCATGTTCTGCGCGGTGGCGACCGACGCGCATCGGGAAAAGGAGGCCGGCCATCGGCGACAACTACGGAGCGTCGCAAGACTGTGGTCTTCCCGGGGGCTCGTCGCGGAGTCTCCACGATGCGCCGCGCCTCGAGCAGCATCACCATCGATGTCAGAGAGCGTGAGTGTTTCCGCAAGGGAACGACCGCCAAACCGGCCGGCGGCACCAGCCGCAATGTCGAACGGCGCTCACGCTCTCGACTATGCCCTCGACCCCGTCGTCTGTGGCCCTCCAGACAGGTGGCGATCCAGCCAGTCGATCGCGAGTCGGCTGACCTGCTCCAGGGCTCCCGGCTCTTCGAACAGGTGCGTAGCGCCAGACACCACAGCCAGCTCGCTCTCGCAGCGGAGCATGCCCTGGGCTTGCCGATTGAGCTCGAGCACCTCATGGTCGGCACCGCCGACGATCAGCAGCGTCGGCGCCCGCACGGCTCCGAGGTCGAGTGCCAAATCCGGGCGCCCCCCACGCGAGATCACAGCGCTCACGCGATCGCCAAGCTCGCCGGCAGCGGTCAGGGCGGCCGCCGAGCCGGTGCTCGCTCCGAAGTACGCAAGCGGCATCCCGGCCACATCGTCGCGTTCCTCCAGCCACGCGCTTGCCGCCACCAGCCGCGACGTGAGCAACGGAATGTCGAACACGTTCGCCCGGTCGACTTCCTCGTTGAACGTAAGCAGGTCGAACAGGAGCGTTGCATAGCCGGCGTCGACGAGCGCCTGGGCGACCGCACGGTTGCGCGGGCTGAGATGGCTCGAGCCGCTGCCGTGAGCGAACGCCACCGTGCCCCTGGCGATTTGCGGCGCGTTCATGTCGCCCTGCAGGACGACATCGGGTGTGAGCTCGATCGCGATCTCGGTTGGCACCATCAGATCGACGAGTCCTCCTCCTGCCGAGCCGCAGCGTCCACCTGCCGAACCGCAGCGTGTACGAGGTATGCCACGGCATCGTCGAGCGTTGCCAGCTTGGGATAGTCGCGCTCGGGGATCTCGATGCCCGTGCGCTCGTTGACGCTGACGAGCGTCGCCAGCATGTCCACCGAGTCGAGGGCCAGCTGCTCGGCGAGATCCTCACATGGATCGATGGTCGTCGGGTCGACGTCCGGCGCAACCTCGACGATCGCTTCGATCAGCGTTTGGCGCAGCTCTTGCGGGCTGACGCGGACCGGTCGGCTCATTTCTCGCGCTCCTCGGGCCGTTGCCGGTAGCGCCCGCCGAGCGCCAGAACACGACTGCCCTCGGCGCCGTCGCTTACGCGGTGATCGCCCGCGAGGGTTACCGTCACCAGCGGCCGTACGCCGAGCATCCCGGAATGAGCCCAGGGCCGCTCCCCGACCGCCCCGAAGCCGACGAGAGCCACTTGGGGCGGATAGATGACGCCATGCACCACCTCTGCTCCGAGATCCCCGAGATTGGTGACCGTGATCGTGGGATCAAACATCTCGGAGCTGCGCAGCACACCCACACGCGCCCGCCGCACGAGGTCGTTCAGGCTCGCCATCAGCTCGTCGACGCTCTTGCGGTCAGCGTCGCGGATCGCGGGGGCGACGAGGCCCCCGCCACGCAGCGAGACGGCGACGCCGAGATGAACGTGCTCGGCCGGCTGGAATGCGTCGCTGCGCCAGAAGCCGTTCATCGCCGGCGCTTCTTTGGCGGCCTTTGCCGTAGCGCTCAGCAGCAGAGCGGCCGGCAGTAAACGCTCGCTCATCGGACGCGTCTCGTTTGCCTTGCCAAGCCATTCCAGCGCGCCGCTCAGGTCGATCGTGCTCTGCAGGTAATAGTGCGGGATCTCCTTCTTCGAGCGCGCCATCAGCGCGCCGATCGCCTGTCGCATGGCCGCCTGTCTGTCAGCGGCGACGGATGGAGCTGGAGCCTCGTCCGGCTTGACCGCTCTCGCTGCCTGCGTCGAGCCGGCGGTGCCCTGCACATCGGCCAGCGTGATGGCGCCGTTCGGGCCGCTTCCATGGAGGCTCGTTATGTCCACACCCAGCCGCTCGGCTGCACGGCGCGCGACGGGAGAGACTCGTGGGCGCTCGGCTGACGGCCCTTCGGTTGGCGGCGGCGGCGCACTCGGGGCCTGGGCGCGCTCGCTCTCATCGCTTGTCGTCTGCAACGTTGCGAGCACCGTCCCGACGGGCACGCGGGTACCCTCCGCGACAAGCAGCTGCTCGACGGTGCCGTCCTGGAAGATCTCCACTTCGATCTCCGCCTTGCTGGTGTCGACGACGGCGACGATATCCCCCCGTTTGACGACGTCTCCCGGCTTGACGCGCCACTCCAGAAGCGTGCCCGACTCCATGTCGGCTCCAAGCGAGGGCATGCGGAACTCAGACACCGGCCGCTCCAATCATCTCGTTGGCCGCCGCAACGATGTCCTGGGCCTGCGGGAGCGCCGCTTGCTCGAGATGGCCGGCGTAAGGAATCGGAACTTCGGCGCTGCCGACGCGCGCCACCGGAGCATCGAGCTCGTAGAAGGCGCCCTCCATGATGCGAGCGCTCACCTCGGCGGCAAGGCTCCCCGAGCGCCACGCCTCATCGACGATGACGGCGCGATGGGTGCGGGCTACCGACTCCAAGATGGTGTGCTCATCCAGCGGGCGCAGGACTCTGAGATCGAGCACCTCAGCCTCGACTCCCTCTGAAGACAGCTGCTCTGCCGCGACCAATGCGGTCGGGACGGTCCCGCCGTAGGCGATCAATGTCAGGTCGGCGCCCGTTCTGCGCAGGGCCGCGCCGCCGATGTCGAGCGTCGCGGGCGTCGTCGGGATCTGATCTTCAGCGTTGTAGAGGGAAGCGTGCTCGAAGATGAGCACGGGATTCGGATCGGCGAGCGCCGGCGCGAGCATGTAGCGCGCGTCCTGCACCGTCGCGGGGGCCAGCAGCTTCAGGCCAGGGATGTGGGCAAGCCAGCCCTCCAGACTGTGAGAGTGCTGGGCCGCCACCTGACGTCCCGCTCCGGTCGCCATGCGGATCACGAGCGGCACGCAGAACTGGCCTCCGGACATGTGACTGAGGGTCGCTGCGTTGTTCATGATCTGATCGAGCGCGAGCAGGCAGAAGTTGACCGTCATCACCTCCACGATCGGGCGCGCGCCTGCCATAGCCGCGCCGATCCCGGCTCCGACGAACGCCGACTCGGACATCGGGGTGTCGCGTATCCGCTCAGGCCCGAGCTCTTCGAACACCCCACGGCTCACGCCGAAACAGCCGCCGTAGGCGCCCACGTCCTCGCCCATCAAGAAGACGCGCTCGTCGGCAAGCATCGCCTCGCGGATCGACTCGCGGATTGCGTCGCGATAGGTGATCGTCGTGGCCGTTGATCTCACGCCAACTCCCGACCCTCAAAGCCGACCGCCGGCGGAGCCTCGCAGTAGACGAAGCGCTCGAGCTCCTCGACGGGCTCCTCTTTGCCGGCCTGCGCGAACTCGTCGGCCGCCTCGATCTCTTCAGCGACCTCCTGCTCGATCGCCGCAAGATCCTGCTCGTTGAGCATCCGTTCCGAAGCGAGCCGGCCCTGCAGCGCAGGGATCGGATCGCGCAGCTTGTAGCGCTCGATCTCCTCCTTTGAGCGATACAGGTCCGGGTCGTACATCGAGTGGGCCCTGAAGCGATACGTCTTGAGCTCCAAGAAACAGGGAGCGCCACCGGCGCGCACCTGGGCGGCCGCGACGCGAGCGGCCCGCTCTACGGCCAGCACGTCCATGCCGTCGACCTCCCACGAGGGCATCCGGTAGGCAGCCGCCTTCAGAGCCAGGTCCGTCTCGGACTCGGCGTCGCGCAGGGCCGTCCCCATGCCGTAGAGGTTGTTCTCGCAGCAGAACAGCACCGGCAGGCACCAGAGCGCGGCGAGGTTCATCGACTCGTGGAACTCCCCCTCCGCGACCGCCCCGTCGCCGAAGAAGCATGCGGTTACGCGATTGCGCCCAGCAAGCTTGTCCGCAAGCGCGAGCCCGACCGCCAGCGGCAGGCCCGCGCCGACGATCGCGTTGCCCCCGTAGAAGCGTGTGGCGGCGTCGAACAGGTGCATCGATCCGCCGCGACCCCGCGCGCACCCCTCGACCCGACCGTACATCTCGGCCATGATCGACTCGGCCGAGACGCCGCGCACAAGCGCGTGTCCGTGCTCGCGATAGGTCGCGACGATCGCGTCCTCGGGCGCGAGCGCCTGCATCACTCCGACGGCGACCGCCTCCTGCCCTACATACAGATGCAAGAAGCCCCTGATCTTGGTTTCGCTGTAGAGCTCGACGCAGCGCTCCTCGAAGCGGCGGACCCGCAACATCTCGCGCAGCAGATGCAAGCCGCGCCCACGATCCAGTGAGCCGTTCCCTGGGACGAGCGGCTCGCTCATGACTCGGGCTCCAGTGTCGAGATGTCGCCTTCGGGCAGCCCCAGCTCGCGGGCCTTCAGCAGGCGACGCATGATCTTGCCGCTGCGATTGCGAGGCACAGCCGCCACGATCTCGATCTCTCTAGGAGCGACCGACGAGCCCAGCCGCCGGCGGGCGAACGCGAGCAGCTCGCGGCGCAGCTCCTCGTCGGCGGTCTGACCCGGCACGAGCGAGACGAACGCCTTGACAAGCTCCCCTGCTATCTCATCGGGCTTTCCGATCACGCCCGCCTCTGCGACGGACGGATGCTCGAGCAGCGCGCTCTCTACCTCGAACGGCCCAATCAGATGGCCCGCGGACTTGATCACGTCATCGCCGCGTCCTACGAACCAGAAGTAGCCCTCATCGTCGCGGCGCACAAGATCACCCGTCAGATACCAGCCGCCCCGAAAGCACGCGCGGTAGCGGGCCTGCTCGCCCAGAGAGTCGCGGAACATCGAGGGCCAGCCCGGTCTCAGCACGAGCTCCCCGCTCTCCGTCCCAACGTCTACGAGCTCGAGCGTCCCATCGCGAGCCAGCACTGGGTGGCCTTTGGAGTGGCGTCGCGCGACCGCCGCCTCGATGCCGGGGAGAGGACGACCCATCGATCCCGGCTTCACCTCCATGGAGCGGTAGTTGGCGATCATGATCCCGCCTGTCTCGGTCTGCCACCAGTTGTCGTGGATCGGCATCCCAAAGGCCTTGCGTCCCCATTCGACGGCCTCCGGGTTGAGTGGCTCTCCTACGCTTGCGACGAAACGCAGGTCTGAGAGGTCATACTCTCCGGCGACCTCTTCGCCTGCCCGCATCAGCATCCTGATCGCGGTGGGGGCCGTGTACCAGACGGTCACACGCTCGCGCTGCAGGATCTCGTACCAGCGATCCACCTGGAAGTCGGCCTCATCGACGATGCTGCACACGCCGTGGGTAAGCGGGGCGACGATCCCGTAGGAGGTGCCGGTGACCCATCCCGGATCCGCCGTGCACCAGAAGACGTCCTGTGGATGCAGATCCAGAGCGAGCGCCCCGGTCGCGTGGTGGGCGACGACCGCCTCGTGCACGTGGACGGCGCCCTTGGGTGTGCCGGTGGTGCCGCTCGTGAAGTGAAGCAGCGCCATCTCCTCGGGCCTGGTATCGGCGATGCTCGCACTCCGGCGCGCGCTCGCCATGAGGCGTCGCAGATCCTCGACGTCCGTGATCCGCTCTATCTCCTGCTCGTCGCCCACGAGCAGAACGTGCTCCAGGCCGAGGAGTCGCTCACGACGATGGGCGACCTTGCGCACATAGAGAGGGGGCGTCGTCACGAGCACACGCGCATCGCCCAGACGAAGCCGCTGCTCGACCGGGTCGGGGCCGAAGGCGGAGAACAGCGGGCAGAATACGGCGCCGTGCCTGAGCGTTCCGAGTGCGCTCGCATACAGCTCGGGAAGCCTGCCCATGAGCGAAAAGACACGCTCACCGCGATCGACACCGAGATCTCTCAGCACGCCCGCGAAGCGTTCGCTCTCATCGAGAAGTTGGGCGTACGTCAGCTCCAGGCGCTCCCCCGATCGTCGAATGAAGCGCAATGCGACCGTATCGGCGAGCGGTCCCTGCGCATGGCGATCGACTGCCTCGTATGCGATGTTCAGACCGCCGCCGGGCAGGCCGGACAGCTGCGCGCGAGCCTGCTCCCACGAGAATGACGCGCGCGCAGCGTCGTAGTCGGGCATGTTCGCCGCGGTTTGGCGCTGGGTGCTCGCCATGGCACCGACAGACTCGTACGCGAGTCCACGACGCGCATCCGCCCAACCCACGCGCCGGGGACGGAGAAATACGTATCAGGCGACGCCGCCTGGCCGGCAAGTCATGCGGCGCGCTCGATGACTGCCGCGAGACGCTTCTTGACCTCGGCGGCTACCGGCCCGAGCTCGTCGTTGCCGACGATCGAGAGCATCCGCTCTGCGTCGATTGCCGCCAGATGGGTCTGGCCGTCGCGCTCGTAGACGATCACGTTGCACGGCAGCAACACGCCGAGCTCGGGCTCGGCGCCGAGCGCCTGGTGGGCAAGCGGGGGATTGCAGGCGCCGAGGATCATGTAGGGGTCGCCCTCGACGCCGAGCTTCTGCTTTAGCGTTGCCTGCACGTCGATCTCGCACAGCACCCCGAAGCCCTCTCGCGCCAGCTCGTCGCGGACGTGCTCGAGCGCCTCGCCGAATGGCCGCTCCGTGGTCGCGCTCAGTGTGTAGACGCTGTCAACTCGGGGCATGCTCTCTCCAATTCCTTGCGTCTCGCCTTCGCCGCCTTCTCGCGTTGGGTGCTAGCGCCTGGCGGCTCGGGGAACTGTTCATCGAGGAAGGCTTGGATGCGCTCCTCGCCACATACGATCTCATCGTGCGCGACCAGCACCGGGATCGTCTTCGCGCCGGTCGCCTCCTGAAGCTCGGTGCGAGCATCGGCCTCGACGGGAACCTGACGCGCGACGAACGACAGGCCCAGCTCCGTGAGGCGCTGGCGCACCCGGTGTGAAGCCGGGCACCACTCCGTCTGCCAGAGCTCGATGCTCGGTCGCCGGCGATCATTCATTTGCATGTCTCTTTACCTGGGCACAATGGCTGCAAGCGCTACGACTGCACCACCGTAGAGTGGTACTTGTAGGTTGCTCAACATAGCGTCACTCGCAACGGCTGTCAACTAAACAACTGTGTGGTGGTGTTATGCTTTGTGTATGAGTGCCGATGCGCGAGTCGGGCACCCCCTTCCGGAGCCGCTGATAGAGCTGGTTGCGCAGCGCTTCCGCGTGCTGGGAGAGCCGATGCGGATCAAGCTGCTCGACAGGCTGCGCGAGGCAGACGCGACCGTCGGCGAGCTGCAAAAGGCGCTCGGCGCCACCCAGCAGAACGTCTCCAAGCACCTCGGGATCCTCCACGCCGCCGGGATGGTCGCGCGCACGAAGGAGGGCAACCATGCCCGCTATTCGATCAGCGATCCGAGCGTGTTCGAGCTCTGCGAGGAGGTCTGCGGCGGAGTCCGCCGCCAGTTGCTGGACCTGGAGGCGGTCCTGCGGGAGAGCTGAGTTTCGCTGTCCGTGCTGATGGCGCTTCTCGCCGCCGCAGAGGTCAGGCCGACCGGCGGTTCGCCGGTCTCACGTCGGCCGCTCCGATCCAGCCTGGTGACCGAGCCGAGCGCGCAGACACCGAAACCCGGGATGCTCACGCGGCTCGTCGAACAGAGGGTCGTTGATGTTGGGCATCGAGCGAAGACTACGCGCCCGCCGATGTTGCGCGTCGCCCGCGACAGGCTCAGCCCTTGAACGTGGAGGGGCCCTGGTCGCCGAACGGCTCGTCACGTTCGCGCACGGCCTCGCGAAAGCCCGCCTGCATTGCGCGTTGCTGGAACTGGAAGCCCTCGGCGGTGTGACGCGCCACCCCGTCGAACATCGTGCCGAGCACCTGCGCCGCATGGAGCCCTTGGGCATAGAAGGTCTGGTTGACGAGCAGCTTCATCATCCGCAACTGGTTGACCGGCACGCGCGCGATCCGCTCGAGCAGGATCTCGGTGCGCTCGTCCAGTCGTTCGGGCTCGGGCGCTTCGATCGCCAAGCCCCACTCGAGCGCCTCTCGGCCGGAGAGGCAGTCGCCAGTGAACAGCAGCCGCTTGGCCCGCTGCGGGCCGAGCCGATAGGCCCACATCGACGTCGTCGGCGACCCCCACACGCGCGCCGGGGGATACCCGATCTTGGCGTCAGCCGCGATCACGAGCAAGTCCGAGCACAACGCCATGTCGGTGCCGCCGGCGACACAGAACCCTTGCACCTTGCAAACCACCGGCTTGCCGGCGCCGAACAGGGACATGAAGCCGCGCGCGTTTCGACTCATCATCGTGTAGTCCACCATCGCGTCCCACGCGCCTGCGGGATCGTGGTTGGCCGCGATGACCGCCGGGTCGAGCGGCGACCCGGCAGGCGCGGCCGTGTCGCGTTCGGCCGATGCCTCGGCGCCACCCCTCACCGAACCCGCCCCCTCGGCGCTCTCCACGAGGTCATAGCCGCCACAGAACCCCTTCCCGTTGCCGGCCAGCAGGATCACATGAACCGCCGGGTCCAAGTCGGCGCGCTCGACGCACCGCTCCAGCTCCTCGATCAGCCGCCTGGTGATGCCGTTGCCCCGCTCGGGCCGGTCGAGTGTGATCCGCGCGACCCGCCCGTCCACCTCGTAGGTCATGGTTCGTAGCACCCCGTCCGCCATCCACACAGTCTCCCAAAGAGGACGATGCGATTACCGTGCCCGGCGCTGGACCGAGTGCCTATTCGCCATCTCCTTCTCCCAAAGGACCACGGATCGCGCTCAGGAGCCCGGCCTTCGCGGCGAGCTTGGCGACAGAGTCCTCCATGAGACCACGGTCGAACTGGGCTAATGGGTGAGCTGGGCGACGATCTGCGCAGCTGAGCGGACGTCGGAGATGCGGACCACGTTCGCACCCGCATACAACGGCCCGGAGTCCAGCAGACTGCGCGTGCCGTCGTCCAGAGCCATCACCGGGCCGAGGAAGGGAAACGATGGTCGCTGGAACGCGAGCACGCGATCCTGCAGCGCTTCGGGCACGCGCAGCACCAGCGGCGCGGTGAGCCGGTTGGCGGCCCTGATCCAGCCCGGCCCGCGCGGATCGTGGTCGCCGAGCCAGCGGCTGGTCGCCGCGTTCGGGACCACCCGCTGCGGCGCTTTGGCCCAGCCGAGCCCGAACAGCTCGGTCAGGATCGTGCGGTCCGCCTGCAGGCAGCGGTGCTTGTAGTCGGGGTGCGCGCGGCTCTCCTCGCTGAGGAGGAAGCGCGTGCCCAGAACGGCTGCGACCGCGCCGGCATCGAGCGCCTGCTTCACACCTTCGCGGTCAACGATCCCGCCGGCCGCCAGAACCGGAACCTTGACAGCAGAGCGAACGCGCTCCAGGAGCTCGAGCAGCGGTGTCGTACCGCGGACGTGCCCGCCGGCCTCGACGCCCTGAGCTATGACCGCATCGGCTCCTGCCGCCTCCGCGGCTCTCGCCTCTTCGACCGAGCCGCATTGATGGACCCAGGTGCCGCCGGACAGCCGCCGTGGCTGCCCCCAGAACGTGACGATCGCGTCGGCCTGCGCCGCGGCTTGCGCATCGCCTGGGCGAAGCAGCGGAAGCACGAGGTTCACCGCGATCGGCCGGCCCGTGAGCCTGCGTGCGGCGGCCAGCTCCTCGGCGATCCGTCCGCGGGCGCCACCGATCGTGCCGAGGCCGCCGGCCTCCGACACGGCCGCGGCGAGCTCGTGGCGGGCGACCGCGCCCATGCCGGCTTGGACGATCGGCGCTGACAGCTTGCGGAAGTCGACTGGCTCGGTCACGCCGCGCTTACCCCCGTGAGCGGCGCAAACCGATTTAGGCGCTCGGACATTTCCTATCCTCCCAAAGTTGAATGAAACATAAAAAAACTGCACAGGCGACTCTAACCCCTGCGCCGGTGCTTGTGTGATTTCGCACTCGTTCCGTGATTTGAGCGGCTCAGCGAGATCGTGTCTCGTGAGACAATTCCATTATTCGGTGATATTGTGATGCGTCGCAAGACGGGCGGCTAAGGAGGCCACGCATCTTGACAGCGGGTGACTCCGTTCAACGGGATCAGCCAGAGACGCTCACGTGGAGCGCCACTCTGAGCAGACCCCTGCTCGAGTCAGCGCCTGACGCGATGCTCATCTGCGACGAGCAGGGATGCATCAGGATCTCCAACTCGGCCGCTGAGCTTCTCTTTGGCTACGACGCCGGCGATCTCGACGGCCGGCCGGTGGAGGCGCTCATACCGGCGCGATACCGGCGTCCCCACGAACGCCACAGATCCGGCTTTGCCGGGAGTCGGCGCGTTCGTCCTCTGCACTCCGGGCTCGAGCTGTGGGCGCTGCGGCGCGACGGCAACGAGCTGGCCGTCGAGATCAGTCTCAGCCCTATGCGGACCGATGCCGGGGTGCTCACGGTCGTCGCGGTCCGCGACGCGACACAGCGCAAGCTCGCCGAGCAGGCTCTGCGGGAGTTGCACGCCCGTTCGCTGCAGGCCAGCGAGGCCCGCTATCGGCAGATCCTCGAGACGACTCCCGACGGGGTGTGGCGCGTGGACGCGAACTACCGCACCGATTTCGTGAACCGCAGAATGGTCGAGATGCTCGGCTACGCACAGTCGGAGATGATCGGGCAGCCGATCGAGCGGTTCATGGACGAGCGCTGGGCGGCAATCGTTCATGCCGCCATCGCCGCAGACGCAGAGGATCACACGGCGAGCGTGATCGAGGCATGCCTGCGCCACAAGGATGGCTCGGAGGTCTGGTGTCGCATATCGGGCTCGGTCCTGGCGGACAGCGCCGGCGCGACTGCCGGTGCGATCGCGGTGCTGTCCGACATAACGCTTGCCAAGCAGCACGAGGCCAACCTGCGGGCGGTTGAACGGCTGCTGCTGGCGGCCACCGACGGCATGACCGACGGGATGGTCGTGGTCGACAGCGAGGGCCGC
>DAHUYZ010000049.1 GCA_027306855.1 Solirubrobacterales bacterium
AGCCCACGACGCTCCCAACCGAACAGACCCAAGGAGGCCCCTGGCAATGACCCCACAGAGCCAGCTCATGGCCGACATCAGCGACTACCAGCTGAACGTCGAACTGCGCCGCTACCGTCGCGCAGGACGCCGCGCGATCATGCTCAAGGCCACCGACGCAGACACGGACGCCGGCGCCGCGCTCTACCCGAATCGCGTCGAGCTCGCACACAACCTCCGCCTGGTCGTCATCCACTATGCGATCGTCCGCTACAACGTCGACCCCGACCGGACGATCGACCATTACGCGCACCGCATCAAGCCCTACTGGCGTCGCGGCGACAAGATGCTCATCGACGTCGAGGACTACAGCGGCCACCCCAACGACGCCGCAGGCTGGCTACAGCGCGCGCAGGACCGTCTCACAGGCCACTGGCAAGCCCCACGCGCCTGGGGCTACACCAACGAGGCCTACATGGCCGAAGCCGGCCTACAACTCGCAGACGCCGCGCCCTACTGGATCATCGCCGCGTACGACTGGCGACTGCTCGGTGCCGGCACACCGAAGCTCCCACGCGCTGCCCGCACCACCCTCGCCGGCAAGCAGTACACCGACGGGGTCTACGGCGCGCAACCACTCACAGCACCCGGGATCGGGCCATGCGACGACACGATCCTCACACCCGCCGGCGAGCGCGCGCTACTGCGCACGACCGCACCGAAGCTCAAGCGACCCATCCGCGCGAAGCTCCCCTCAAGGAAGAAGACACGATGCTGCTGAACTTCATCGAGGGCGCGATCTGCGGCGCCGTGCTCGCCATCAGCCTCATCGGCCTCGCCGCGCAAAGAGTCCAACGCCGCCTAAACGGCCGAGCGGTCAAGATGCTCGGGGGGCTCGCCGAGGACATAGTGAGCGGCCGCCACGAGAGGCAACCGTGAAGCACCTCGAGAACGTCAAGACGGTCCTCGAGATCATCCTGCTCCTCTTCTTCCTCGTGCTCGGCATACACCTACTCCGCACCCGCGGACACGAGCACACCTTCAGCCTGCTGACCAACAAGCCGTAGACGGACCGATTATCCGCCCACCGGCCATGGGTCGCATTCCCACGACGTCCATTCTTCGGTGCGTAGACGTCCGTTCCAGGCGCTCGATGCGACCTTGAATTCACGCCAGCATTCGGGGCCGCCCGCCTTATCGGTCCAGAGCTCGATAAAGCATCCAAAGGTCCACGGCGTTTCGCGTTCGCATTCGTAGCCCCACTCTTCGGCCCATGGGGAGCCGGTATATGCCCCCAGGCCGAAGTGGTCGGCCACACGATTGGCCTGCGCTTCGCTGATCATATGCAACTCCCCAGCCGACGCCGGGGCGGCACCAATGCAGCCTGCGGCGATCACGACCGTCGACCAACGGGCTATCCGGCTGCCGAGCATGCCCATGTATCGGACTCCGCGACGCTTTTCCTCGCAAGCAGCGGGAAAAGATCGAACGTCCGTCCGCCCGGAGTTGTAGAACCCTCGCCATGAGTAGCTCGGATACTCACGCGCCGAGGGTTGTGTGGCCAGCGTAGCCCCTCGACCGGCGACCGTTGCGCGCGCAAGCAGTTTGCGAGCACGCCTGGCACGCGATTATCCCGGCCGCACGACGTGCGTCCAGCTCGACTATATGGAGCGCCAGCTGCGCTTCCTGCTGCGCCACGCCGTCACCGACGAGCAGGACCGAACATTCGTCCGCACGACGTGGCCACAGATCGCCAAGGGTGTAGGCTTCCCCGCGAACGGTATGGGAGCCAAGCAGATCAACCGGGTGTTCGGATCGCGCGTCGAAAACACGATGCGCTATCTCGTGCGCGCGGGCTACGTGGAGGGGTGGGAGCCCGTCTACGAGGGCCGCGAGCCGACGGGTATACTCGTGCGCCTAGCGCGCGGCTGTAGCTCAGTTGGCTGGAGCGTCACTCAGGCGCCACGGACACGGCCGCGCGGGGACCATCAGGCTCCCATACCCGAGGCCTCGCGCGGCCGTGTGCGCCGCGAATCTCACCCGCCGGCGAGCTCTTCTTTTGGGCACGAAGTTGGGAGCCCTCCTGGGGGACCTTTAAGGGGGGGAAAGGCTAACGTCAGTAGTTGTAGAGATTTGAGAACTGCAGCGGGCGCGCGCGAGCGCACGCTGAGTACACGCGAACGCGCGCTGTTGCAGACCGACGTGCTGGCCGCGCTCGAGGAGTGCCCGGAGAAGGGCACCAGGGAGGGGGTGTCCTTGGCGCTGTCGGTGCATCGGTGGTTGGCGGCTGTGCCGGCAGTCGTGGTGCTCCGGCAAGCCGTGCGGATCGCGGACAGGGAATGGGGTCGGCACCCCGGTTTGACGTCGCTTGCGATCTCTGAGCGCTGGGAGCAGCGTCTACAGCGCTCGGTCGACCAGCTGTGCCGCGTCCACGACGATCCGCTCGCCGGGATCCGGGAGCTGCTGGTGCTCGCGTGGGGCGGCACTCCCGAGGCTGCCGCTCGCCGCGGCCGTAGCCCCTACTCCCTCGGCGGGTTCGCGCCGCTGTTGCGCAAGCGCGCTCGAGCCCGGCGCCGGCGCTTGGGCAAGCCGAGCGTCGCCGACGTCGAACTCGAGCGGTTGCGGGCGAAGGGGCTCGCATGAGCGACCTTCGCCTCGTGAGCGCTACGCGGCGATCGGCAGACCGGGATCGCTGGCCTGAGTATCAACGCCGTTGGGTGCAGGCCCAGCAGCGGGACCCGGGCGCTCGGACTGACCTGTTGCGCGAGCTCGGCTTCTGGCCGCCGAGGTGCGATCGTGGTTAGCCCACGTGCGCTGCTGCATGACCCGTACGACCTCCATCGGCGTGAGGTGGTCGATGTAGCGCTCGGTCGTCGCGAGGCTCGAGTGCCCGAGCTGACGCCGGATCACGTGGACCGGGACGCCCTCCCTCGCGAGTTCCGCGGCGTGCGTGTGCCGCAGCCCGTGCGGGTGGACGCGCTTTTCGATGCTGGCCTTCCGAGCGGTCTTCTTGAGCATCTCCCGCACGTAACCCGTCCAGAGCGGCCGGCCAGCCGTCTCACCGCTGATCGTGCAGAACAGCGGCGAGGCGGGCCCGATGCCCAGCTTGCGTCGCAGCTGGATCCAGTGTTCGATCACGGCCAGCGCATCCGGATCGATCCCGACCGTCCGTGCACGATCGCCCTTGCCATGCAGGACAGTGATCGTGCCGGCGTCGAGGTCGACGTCCTTGCGCTTCAAGGCGAGGGCCTCAGCGATCCGCAACCCGCCGCGCCACATCGCAACGATGAGCGCCCGGTTGCGCAATCCTGCGGGCCCGCGCCTCGAGCAGGCCGCGAGCAGCCTGCTCATCTCTTCCCTGGTGAGGATCTCGGCCGGGAACTTCTGGCCGTAGTTCGCGGGCTTCATGCCCAAACGGTAGCCGGGCAGGGTGATGTAACTCCTGCGGCGGCCATCAACAAGAACGGAGCGCGCCATCGCTCCTCCTTCCGTGGTCGTTTGACCATTGGAAGGGTACAAGAGTCCGCATTTTGCGGACAAATCGACGCGGGGAGCCCGCCGGCTGATGGCGCAGCCCGCGAGCTCCCCGCGTCAACCTTCCCCGTAGGAGGGAGAACGAACCATGCCTAACCTGGCGGATGGACCGGCGGACGCTCGCCGGCGAGAGTACGAGGCGCGGGTCGCGATGGGAGAGCCGCCAGTGCGCGCGGCCAACGCGATCCCGTTGCGCGAGCGCGACACGCCGCGCCGGCGCCGACGGGCGACGCGCGAGTTCCTGCGCAAGTGGTGCGTCGGCTGCACGGGATGGGGGTGGCGAGGATGAGCTACGAGTTGATCCGTTGCCAGGACTGCCACCACGAGCGTGTGCGGCCACGCGAGAAACGGTTCTACCTGCCGTGCCAGTCGTGCGGCTCTGAAGAGCAGGAGGTGTTCGACCTGGTCGAGATCGAGCGCGACGACACCGACTCGTACGTGCCGACCCCGGAGGGCATCAGGTACGTCGAGGAGGTGATGGGCCATGCGGCCTGACGAGATCCTGTGTCTTGGCGGCATCGTGTACGTCGGCGCGATCCTGACGATCTTCGTGGCCGCTGTGCTCGCGGATATACGCGAAGTGCGCGGGTGGCGCCGCGCGCTCGAGCGGGTCGAACGGCTCGATCAAAACGAGCGCTCACGACTCTCACAGATCCATTCGCTCGAGGACGCTTGGAGGCGATCATGACGCAAGCTCGGCACAGCTACACGGTCCACGTACGCGTGGTCGCAAAGGGGCCCGATGTCCCGTGGGGCGATGTGGCGATCGCGGTCGAGCAGGTCCTCCTCGACGCCGCGCCGGTCGGCCCCGGTCCACTTCGGCCGAGGTTCGAGATCGTCGAGGCCGAAGTCGATACGGCGGAAGATCTCCGATGAGTACGGGTCAAAGCGACACGATCACTGCGCATACGTTCTACATCGCGCACTGCGCCGAGTGCGGTGGAACCGCCGACGGGGACGGTGAGGAGTATCGGAGCACGCCTGCGGATGCGGTCGCATACGTGCAAGACACTCACGAATGGAGTCGAGTTGACGGGCACCTGTTCTGCTCGGACTGCGATCCGATCGACTGGGACGAGGAACCATGACGCATCCCGGTGAAAGCAACAGGCAGCTGTTTCTCACGCCTACGCCGAACATGCGCGAGGGCTTCTCTTGCGTCGACCAGTGCCCGGAGTGCGGCACCCTTGTGTGTCACGACGCTGGCAGAGATCTCGGCGAGTGCCCAGCATGCGAGCGTAATGAGGGCCACTGGTGGGAGCAGTCGGTCCCCGCCGAGGGCGGCCACATCGTCGGGCCGTTCTATGTCCTCGAGCGCCGGGCTGAGGTTCTGTGATGACGCATCTGGACCGAAGCTACAGCCTCGACGAGATTCAGAGGATGCGCGATCTCGTCACGCTGGAGATCGCCTGCGAGCGTGGAGCCGTGCCCGGGCATCTCCTCTCGGCGACGATGGTCGAGGTCGAGGCTCGACTGTGTACATACATGGCAGAGGGCGTAACGGCGCGCGAGCTCTGGGGACGCTTCAGCGGGATGCCCATCGCCGGCCCTCAGCCCCCGGAATACGCCGAGGCGCAGCGATGACGCAACGGGACGAAAGCGACACGCCTGCAGGTGGGACGCGTCCCGCGCGGCCGCGGTGATGCAGGACGCGTCGACCTCGAGGCCCACGGGACGGGTCTGCACCTGGTGCACGGGACCGATCCCGTCTCGATCGAGGCGGGACGCGATCTACTGCGGTGCGGTCTGCCGCAAGCGCGCGTGGAGGTTCGCCCGAGCCGTCCCGCGGATCCCGGCGAGGCCTTCCGGGACGCGTCCCGCGCGGATCTCCGCCGGCGCGCCGGCACGCTTCGCTTACGCGGACCCGCCGTATCCCGGCAAGGCGGCCTACTACGTCGAGCGCCAGGAGGTCGATCATGCGTCCCTGCTCGAGCAGCTGCTCGCCGGCGGATGGGACGGCTGGGCGCTCTCGACGTCGGCCGCAGCCATGCCGGAGGTCCTGGCGATGTGTCCCGCGGGGATCCGCGTCTGTGTGTGGCGCCGTCAGCATCGACCGACGCGGAGTCGTCGCGCGCTCAATGCGTGGGAGCCGCTGTTGATCTACGGCGGCCGCGACCTGCAGACGGAGCGCCCACAGGAAGTGCTCGATCACCTCGACTACCGAGGGCGCTATGACAGCTTCCCGGGCGCCCTGATCGGCATGAAGCCGCCCGAGTTCGCGGTCTGGATGTTCTCGCTCCTCGGCGCGCAGCCCGGCGACGAGCTCACCGACCTGTTCCCAGGCTCGGGTGCGATCGGCCGCGCGTGGGAGCTCTATACGTCTCGCGGGCCCGCCGTCGACGGGGGACGCGTCCCGGAGGCCTCGAGGACCGGATCGTGACGCTTTTGTCGAGAACCACCACGATATGGTCGTCTATACGTCCAGTTGAGCGTAAGCGTCACTATTCTGCGGGCTCGTGTGGGGTAGAATCAGGCTGTGAGTGAGGTGGCTGACAACGTCGTCGGACGGGCCGCAGAGTTCGGTCTGGAAGCGATTGCCGCCAAGCTCAAGGAAGGCGGTATCGGTCCCGGCGAGCGGAAGGTCATCGTGATGCTGGCGGCCGAGACAGCGGACGAGACAGGCGACAGCACGATCGTCGTGCAGGGGTTCGAGGACTCTCAGGACGTCCTGGACATGATCGCTCTCCACACGCGCCAGTACGAAGGCGCGGTGGGGTTCAGCGATCGGGTCACTCCCACTGAGACCCCCGTCTAACTCGCGAGCTCAGCAGGCCAAAGATGGCCGTAGGCCGGACCGTCAGGTGGCGGTGGGACCGGACCTCAAGTCGTGCCCGCGGCCGCGCGCCGGCGCGCGATCCTGCGCATGAGGCGCTCGACCTCGATCGCGATGGTCGCATCGGCGTCGGCGCCGAGCTGCTCGTAGCCCCGATAAGGGACCTGGACGTAGCTTTCGATCGTGTGTGCGCCCTGCTGGCCGACTTTGAAGTCGGCGACGAGACGAACGATCGGGGCGCCGTCGAACACGGGTGAGAGCGCCTCGAGGCGAACCTCGCCGCCGCCCGGCACACGATAGGTCCGCAGGATCTCCGGCTCGCGATACGGCGCGATGGCGCTGACGGGCATCATGGCGCGCCCGTCGGGGAGGTGGCGACTGCCGTATCTAGGCATCAGCGGTGACGCGCGCGATCGTGACGGCCGCCGCCGGCGTGTCGTGACCGAGGAAGACCGTCCCGTCGCTCGCGCGCCAGCAATGCCCGTTCAGGTGTTTAGCGGCGCTCCCGGCGAGCTCCGCGTACCAGCCGGGTGCGGGATGGGTCGCGTCGATGCGAGCGACATATGGTTGCAGCGTCCCCGCTGCCCCTAGCAGCCGTGCCAATTGGGCGTGGCGCGAGCGCTGCTTCATACAACCGGCCTCACGGGCGGGAAAGTATGCCGGGCATCCCGGCGGGTGGAGGCACGCGCGCCCCCGCGCGCCTCCCTGCGCGCACACTCGAACCGTACGCTCGCGGCATGGCCCAGACGCCGGCCCAACGCGCCGCCGCCGAACGCAACCTGCGCAAGGGAAACCCCCGCGCGTTCAGCAAGTCCTCCCAGGGACCCTCCCAGGGACCCTCCCAGGAAGGCTCCCAGGGAGCTCCCAGGGAGAAAGCGCCCCTCTTCCAGGGAGCTCCCAGGGAGAAAGCCCCCGCGTCCAAGGGAGCTCCCAGGAAGAAAAGCCCTGCCTCCCAGGGACCGTCCCAGGGAGCTCCCAGGGAGAAAGCTCCCGGCTCCCAGGGACCGTCCCAGGGAGCTCCCAGGGAGCAGCCGCGCAAAAAGGGCTTCTTCGAAGAGGTCTGGGACGCGCTGGTCAGCTGATGGACGCGGAGACGATCAGTTACACCGAGCCGCACACGGGCGCGATCCCCGAGATCCCACCGGAGCTCGCGGCCGCCAGCGAAGCCGAAGCGGAGGTCGAGGTCCTCGACGGCGCGGTCGAGCAGCCCAGCTGGCTCGAGGAGAGCGTGCGCGACCACCTCTCACTGATGGGGTCGGGCCTGCACATGATCTTTGGCGGGGAGTCGGACACCGCGTACCGGATGAGCGAGGAGGATCTGCGCAGGATCGCCCCGCCCTTGACGCGGATCCTCAACCGGCACGAGTCGCTCGCCCAGTTCGGCGTGATCTCCGACCCGCTCTTGCTCGCCGAGGGATCCGTGTTGTATGTGGGACGCTCGATGCTGCAGGTTCGTGCCGCGAAAATGGAGGCTCAGGAACGCTTCGAGGCGCAGCGCGAGCCGCTCGAGGGACGGATCGTCACGCCCGACCCCGACGAGCAGGACCAGCCGGTCGTGCATCACGCAGCGCCGCAGTCGCGCGCGGACCGGATCGCTGAGGACACTGCCCGGCTGCGCGCGGCCGGCTATCGAGAGGAGTCGTCTTGAGGACCAGCTTCGACAAGATCATGGACGTCGCGCGCCAGTTGCGCTCACCCAAGGACGGCGCGGAAGGCCCGGAGCTCGCGCTCGCCGGCGTGATGCAGGGATTGTCGAGCCCCAAGGTCCGCGACTGGCTGCAGCAAGCGTGCGACAAGGGCGAGCTCGACCCGTTCCTGTACGTGCTGGCGGTCTGGCTCGTCTCGTTGCGCTCCGACAGCGAGGATCTGCTCATCGTCGTCCCCGTCCCGCGTCACCGTGAGCTGCCACCCGGCACGCTCGTGCACTATGCGCGCCACGCGCTCAAGGTGGCCAAGGCTCCCCCGCCGGACCTGCTGGGTGTCGCGAACGTCGTCGGCGAGGATGACGAGGAGGACCTCGACAAGCGGGGTCGACAACGCAAGCTGATGCGGGCCGCGAAGTGAGCGAGCAGCTGCGCGGCATTCGTGTCGCGCCGAACGCGGACCGTGTGCTGATCGCTGCTCCCACCCGTGGCGGCAAGACGACGCTCATCGAATACATCGCGCACTGCTTGCAACCGATCCGCACTGTCCTGATCGATCCCAAGGAAGCACCCGAGCTCGCGCACATCAAGCCGATCGTGCACAACGTCAGCGAGCTCCCGGACGCGTTGCGCGGACCGATCTGTCACTGGATCCCCGAGGACGTCGAGGATCGTGCCGACCTCACGGCCGGGTATGCCGCGATCTGGCGCCTGCACAAGTGTGGGGCCCGCCTGATCTGGGATGACGAGGTGGCCGACACGACCAAACCGAACTGGATCAGTCCCGATCACGCGAAGCTGATCCGCCGCGGCGCCGGCTGGCAACAGCTCTACATCGCCGGCACCCAACGCTTACGCGAATGCCACCCCGTGATCCGCACACAGGCCGAACACATCATCGCGCTCACGCCCGCCCCGATCGACCTGGATCTCGACGCGCTAGCCCAACACGTCCAGCTCAACACCGACAGGTTGCGCGAGCTGATGGACGATCTGCACGAGCAGGCCGGTGATTACAGCCACCTCTGGTACCTGAAAGCGACCCGTGAACACCGCCGGATGGCGGCCTGTCCACCAGGCCCGCAACAGTGGCGCGCGCACCTGCACGCGCCTGCGCGCGCCCAAGCACCCGAGGAGCCGGGCGCGGACGGGCACGCGCAGGCACACGCGCATTCCGCACTCGAGGAGGAGCTGCAAGCCTCCTCGACCGATGAGAGTCACAGCTAAGAGCTTCATAGTCATCGGCCTGATGGCCCTGGTCTTCATCCTCCTGTTCAAGTGGGTCGCGATGAAGAGCAAAGTCGCCGGGTTGCAGCGAGTCGCACAGGCGGCCTAGCAACATGCCGATGACCCCCAACGCGCCTGCGACCAGCTCGGGTCCGCAGCTGACGCCCCAAGAACTCGCGGCGGAGTGGCCGAACCTCACGGAGCGCGTCGAGCTCCCGATGAAAAGCCAGAAATTCGAAGGGCTCGGGGGTACCCAGAACCTCACCCTCGAACGCGTCTTCTGTGTCGCCGAGGCCCAACTGCTCCTTTCCCTGTCGTGGGAAACGCCGGCCGCCGAAGAAGCGACCCCTGTCCTCGGGATGCCCCAAGGCGCCGTCAAGAAGGTGCAGCTGAAAGCGAACGGCACGAGCGGCATCATCAGCGCCTCCGGCCGCGTCCTCGAGGCCCGCCAACAGGTCGTGTTCCGTTCCCCCACGCACGCCGTGCTGGAAAACACGAACAGCAAAGCGGAAAAAATCGCGGCGAAAACGGCCGTCAAATGGTCGTGGGTCGTGCATGTCCCGATCGCCGAGGACCTCCGCGCGCTCGAGGGGATCGTGCTCGCCCAGACCGAGGAGACGGCGCTGGAAATCGAAGTGGAATGGGCCAAAGAAAACGAAATCGTCTCCGCCGGGAAAATGGAAAAAGTCACCGGCACGGTCAACTGGGCGCTCACCTGCTTCACGGTCGGCACGATGCGCGTCAAGGGCTCAGACGTGCTAGTTCTCCCCGACCTGAAACTCCTGCACGGCCTCGTCGAGCGCTCCGCGAACTACAGCGCCGAAGGCGAACAGGAAGCCCCCCTGACCCGCACCGCCGGCGACCTGATCCGCTACTACTTCAACGTCTTCAAGAAGGGCCTCACAGCCGAGTTCGACGTCACCGCGCTCTCTTACGCCTACCTGCAGTTCGGCGGCAACCAGCACCCCGAGTATTGGGGCCAGCCGAAGCTGCTCGCCGAACGCAACGCGCGGGACTATCTCAAACGGCCCGAAGTCGGCGGCGTCCATTACGGCGTGATCGACCGTACCCTCGACGATCCGCAACGCGATGCGATCCGCCCGATGGCGCTCTCGGAACTCAAGCTGATCGTGGGGATCCCGGAAAAACCGGAAGAAAACTCCCGCATCTACAGCACGCAGGAGACCCTCTACCCAGCGGCGGTCTGAGCGATGCCGTCCCCGTCGCCCTGGAACTACGGGGTCGCCGCCCCATCGGTCACCGATCCCTACCAGTCCCTCGAAGAACAGGACCTCGGCGCGAGCAGCGGAGGCCTCGCCGCCGGCGAAGTCGTGCCGGCGAGCCGCAAGATCGGCGGGTCCTGGAAGGAAGCGTTCGACCCGAACGAGCCGGGCCTATGGATCCTGCTCGGCCTGCTGATCGCGGTCGGTGTACTGCACGTCAACGTCAAAGCCGGTGGCGGCGCGAACGTCGGGGTGTGACCGTGTGTGGAATCGATCGCCGTCATCGTCCTGCTGCTCCTCGCGATCGCATTGATCACCAACTACGCGCAGGGCGGCTGGTCCCAAGTACGGACCTGGATGAAAGCCAAGTTCGTGGGGCAGTGAGCTATGCCCGGTGTCGGACTTGTGCTGATCCTCATCGCCCTCTGGATCCTCGTCAGGGCCGCTGCCGGCGGCCTGCCCGCACAGATCCTGCACGGCTTCAAATAGGAGCCCCAGCATGGCTCTGAGCGCCACCACACGAACCTCCGTCACTCGGGGGACCACCCGTGTGCGGCGCGCGGCCGAAACGGGCCTTCTGGAGCCCGTGAACGCTGCGCGCCGCGGCGGGAACCCCGTCCTGATGATCATCGGCTACAGCCTCCTGCTCGTCCTCGCTTACCTGCTCATCGCGCGCCCCAAGATCGTCAGCGCGATCGGTGGGCTCTCGAGCATCGGCTCGAGCGCCGCGAAGGCGTGGGTCGCCCCCGTCGACCCGCTACAAGCCCTCGGCGCCGCCCCGCCAAGCCCTCCTGGCGGAGCCTCTCCCTCCTCCGCCGGCGGGGCGGGCGCCGGGAGCAGCAGCAGCGGCGGTGGCGAAGC
This sequence comes from Solirubrobacterales bacterium, assembly GCA_027306855.1. Taxonomy (GTDB): domain Bacteria; phylum Actinomycetota; class Thermoleophilia; order Solirubrobacterales; family Solirubrobacteraceae; genus Palsa-744. Next base: position 11,241 of record DAHUYZ010000049.1, read on the forward strand.
CGGCGGTTCGAGCGTCGGCGGGACCGGACCGAGCAGCTGGACGCCCCACAACGCGCCCGCGCCGAGCTCGATCAAAGTGTCGAAAGTCAAGGGTGCCAGCAACGCTCAGATCGAACGGCTCGACATGGGCCCCTACAGAGCCCACAACGTGCACTTGACGATGGGCGCGATCCGTGCGCTCAAGGAAGGCCGCCTCAGCATCGCTCAAGCCGAAGCGGCGCTGCGCGGACTGCCCTCCACGCGCGTGCGCTCGCGCGCGGCCGCGCACCCACGCCTAGCCCCCTCCCTGCTCCACGGACTGTGACCCCATGAAGAAGACCATCTTCTACATCTTCGCCCTAATCCTCGCCTACCTGTTGCTCGTCCACTTCGCCGGGTTCAGCAAGGACATCAGCGCCATGAGCGATCTCGGTAAGAGCTGGATCAGCACGCTGCAAGGGCCTCCCGTCAAGGGGGCCTGATGGTCCGCGCGGGCCGCATCAGCCAAGTCATCCCTTACGCGCTGCTCATGGCTGCCGATCAGGCGCGCCAGCGCGTAGAAGACGCCCCCGGGCTCGTCGACGGCGCGATCACCTACGACCAGACGAGCAAGAGCCCCGCGCAAGCGATGCTCCCGAACAGGCTCGTGATCGTCGGTACCCCGAACACGCCCGGCGCTGTCGCCGGCTCCACGAACTTCGCGGCACGCGGCTACGAACTGAAGGACGAATCGGCCCGGCTCGGATCGAGAGGCAACCGTGGCTAAGAGCGCAGGCAGCTCCCCAAGCACGAGCGCAGAGCCCGCCGGCCCCAGCTCGAGCACCAGCAAGAAGGCCTCCAAGAGCAAGCGCACATGGCTCCTGATCGGCGCCGGCGTGCTCATCCTGATCCTCCTACTCGTCACGCACCGCAAAGCCGAAGGGACCGAAGCCACCGCACAACCCCCGACCGTCGCGCAACCGCTCCCCGGCGGTGAAAGCGGCGGCGGCGCAGGAGGCGGCGGCACCGGCGGCGGTGGTGGTGGTGGCGGCGGGGAAACCCCGACAGTCGTCACGGGCGGCAAGACGACCAGTGAAGAAGCCGACGAAGTCAAGAAAGTGATCCGCGAAGGGTCCGAGGAAGGCGCCAAGCAAGGCTCCGAGGAAGGCGTCAAGCAGGGCATCACCGAAGTCGAACACAACCAGGCCGAACGTGAAAAGCAGGGCAAGAGGAAAGCGCGGCATGGTGTGACTAAGGGGATAGGAAAACTCAAACCGCCGCACGGTCACCACAAGCCGCCAGCGAAACACCCCGCCGGACACAAACCACCGCACGGCGGCGGGCACCCCGGGCACCCCGGGCACCCCGGGCACCCCGGGCACCCCGGGCCCGGACACAAACCGCCCGCGAAACACCCGGGCCATAAACCACCACCCCCCCATCACGGTGGCGGTGGCGGCGGCGGGTATAAACCGCCTCCCCCGCCCCCCCCGAAACCGGCACCAAAACCCCCAGCGAAACACCGCCACCACAAGAGACGATGACCACACGCAAGCCACCAGGCCCCGACCCCTCCGCATCCGAGCCGTCGATCGCTGAGCCACAAGCGCCGGCCACCGAGCCCGCGGCCGGCCCGGAGAACGTGCTCGACTTCCTCGCCGCGCAGGAGCGCCGCAGCAAACGCAAGCGCAACCGTCTCTACAGGCTCGTCTGGACCCTGCTCACGCTGCTGCTCGCGATGGCCGTCGGCTACCTGATCGGTGCCGGCATGGAAACCCTCGGCCGCGAACTGTTCCCGGTGAGCATATGAGCATCCTCGGCACGATCGTGAAAGGCGCCGAAGGCGCCTACAAAGGCATCGAAACGGGCGTGAACGTGATCGAACGCGGCGCGGCGAGCTACGCGCCGAAGGTCAAAGAACCCCATCCGCAACAGTTGACCGAGGCGCAAGCGGTCCTGAACGCCGCGAACAAATGGCATATCAACCCCGAGATTCTGTGGGGGGTCTATGGGGCCGAGACGAGCCACGGATCGGATGTGAAAACGTCGAGCACGGGCGCGCGCGGACCGTTCCAGTTCGAGCCGGAAACGGCCAAGCAGTACGGCTATCCGTACGGTGTCAACGAAAACGGTGTGACGAACATGGCGGCGTTCGCCAAGCAGGCCGATGCCGCCGCGCACTACCTCTCCGCGCTGCTGCCCGGCGGGAAAGGCGAAACCGCCGCGATGAAGGGCGCAGCGTGGAACACCGCGTGGAACACAGCCCTGCAGCACTATTCTGGCGGCGGGTACGGGCTCGCGCACGTCCAAGCGGAGGGCAAGTCATTGTCGGGCAACTTCGGGACGAGCTTCCAGAACCAAGAAGAAACGCGTAAGGTCGAAGAAGGCCCGACGTCCCCGACCGGCAAGTTCGGGGAACTCGGCTTGATGCTCGTCCTGATGCTCGCCGGCGCGATCCTTTTGATCTATGGGGTCGCGGTCGCGGTGCGTCCCCAAGACAAGGCGTTCTCGAGCCCGTTCTCGGGTCTCGTCAACCGGGCGGCCGCCCCGGACTCCGCATTGAAATTCACGGTGGGCTGAGATGGGATGCCCGAATCTGAGATCCTGGCATTCCGCATCGCAGAGGTTGAGCAGGACCTCAAGAACCTGCGCGACGAGCTGCACACCCGCTACCTCGACCAGCACGAGATCATGAACAAGTACACCCCGAGAGCCGAGCTCGAGCGCCAGGCGGCCGTCCGTCGCGAGTGGCCCCTGATCGTCTTCGGTGGCCTCTACACGCTCTTGCAGGTCGCGACGCTCATCGTCACGCTCCGGGGAGGCCACTAGTGGCGTCCTACCGCATGATCCTCGGCTACCCGGGGTTCAACAAGCTCATCGATGAACCACCCGAGGAGGGTCAGAACGGGATCCTGCTCTGTCCCCGCGCGAGCGTGCTCGACATCACCGTCAACCTCGCGACCGTCTGGGTCGAGATCGGCCTCATGCTGCGCGGCCAGGGCTCCGGGTTCGGGTCCGTCGACTGGCAGGGCGCCCTGCCGTTCACGCCCGTGCGGATGAGCCTCCCCGAGCGGGTCGACGCGGTACGCGTCTGGCGGTTCTCGAGCGCCGGCGAAGAACCCCAAGTCGCGATCAAGGCTCGGTGAGCCGGTGAGCATGACGCTCGAGCAGATGGAAGCGATCGCGACCGACCTGCAGCAGCGGGTCGGTGCGCTCGAGAAGCAGAAACTTCCCGCAGTATTCGCGCCAGAGAACAACTACTTCGTCAACCCGATCACGGAGGTGACCGGCAACTCCGCCTCCATCTCCGAAAACTGGGAAGAAGTCGAGGAGGTGCTGTTGGCGCACGGCGCGACGCTCGAAGCGGAAACCACGGAACCCAGCAAGCTATTGCGATGGCTGAACAAAGCCAAAGAAGTAATGGCTTCGCTGTTTACCGAAAACGAAAGTGAATCTAAATTT
>DAHUYZ010000004.1:0-22254 GCA_027306855.1 Solirubrobacterales bacterium
AAAGCGGCCGTCGCCTGCGAGACCGCGCGGGGGCGGTAGGCGGCGATCACGGCCTCGACCTGCGGAGAGATGTCCCTCCCGCTCATCGTGCGAGAGGTATACTGTACGATCAGGACGGGATGACGGACCCCTCTGCCAGACTGTGCCCGTGAGCCTCGACCAAGCGCACCACGAGGAAGCACGCCAGATCGCCCGCGAGCTGGCCAGGATCGCCCGCACCGGCAAGGTGCTGCCCGGTTCGATCATCGAGCGGCACACCTACTGCGGCCGTGCGGGATGCGCCTGCCAGGACGATCCGCCTCGCCCTCACGGCCCCTACTGGCAGTGGACGCGCAAGGTCAAACAGAAGACCGTCAGCAAGTGGTTGAGCAGAAGCCTCGGCCCCGAGTACAAGCTCTGGATCGAGAACGACCGACACATCCGCAACCTCGTCTCACGCCTAGAGGCGATCGGCATCGCTTCGCTGGAAGCCGAGCGCAGCCGCGACTGAAGACAACTGTCGGTGTGGTCAAACCGCGCCTAACGTGTGGCCACGGTGCGCGGCGCCCTCAAAAAGCCGCACCAGAGCGCAGGATCCTGCAAACGTGAACACCTGGTTCAGCAGCGCTCGGTAAGTCGTGGGGGGGTCCATGGGGGGAGCCTGCTCCCCCCATGCTGCGAGACTTGCGGTCCGAGACGCCATCCTCCATGTCCGCTGCCTACTTCATTCACAGCGCGCGAAACGAGGAACGGGCCTGGATCTCTCTCTCGCGCGCCCGCGCCCGGCAGCGACGCGAACGCTAGAGCGCTTCGCAACTACCAAATGGTCGCCACTTCGTACGACACGAACACGGGGTCGCAGGTGACGATGGGGATGCCGTCGCTGAGCGCCTGGGAGGCGAGCAGGCGGTCGAACGGATCGCGGTGGGCTTTCCCGCCGGTCGGCTTGACGTAGGGGAGGCTCTGCAGGCGGGCGGCATGAAGCCAGGAGATCGCGAGCGCGGCGAACCCGTCGGCCTGCGCCTGCTCGGGCCAGTCCTCGTCGACGTCGAGCTTGCCGAGCGAGCGCTTGACGGCGATCTCGACGAGCGTGCCGGCGCCGATCAATGGGCTCTCCGAGGTCTCGATCGCCGCGCGGGCTGGCTCGGACAACTGTGGGTCGTCGCCCAGCCACCAGATCAGGGTGTGGGCGTCGAGCAGCAGCCTCATCAATCGGAGATGCCGAGCGCGCGAGCCACGTCGGCGGGCCACTCGTCGAAGCCCTCGCGCATCTTGATGCGGCCGCGCATCCTGCCTGGGGCGCGCTTGACGGCCCCCTCGGCGCTCGTGATCGCCACCAGACGCGCCACGGGTGTGCGGCCGCGGCGCACGACGATTTCCTCGCCCGCTTCGGCATCGTGTACGAGCCTCGACAGCTGGGTCTTCGCCTCGCCGATCGTGTAGCTGGCCATGAGGGCATCGTAGCGCATGTCATGGCCAAGTTGGCCAAGTGACCTCACAAACGAAGCACGAGGCGCAAGCCATCGCCGATCTGTCCAAACACGTTCTCAGGCCTACGGGCCTGACACCTCAACCCTGTGCCCGAGCACACGTCCGCTCGGCAGCTGCACATAGGTCTCCGACACATTGTTTTCGTGGTCTGACTCCCTCAGCAGGTTGTCAGGGTCGGCGACCTGCACGTACGCGAAGCGGCCTTTCAGGCCCGTCACGTCGATCCACTGCTGCGGATACTCGTACGGGTACACGTCCGACCAGCCCACCGACGTTCCAAGCACGTCGCGCGTCATGTTCGCGTCCTGGCTGCACCCCGGGTACACGGCCGCTTGCGGGGATGCCTTCGACGGGAACGTGCGCGTCAAGTCGCGCAGGCAGTAGTCGACCTTCGGGCCCCTCTTCACGAGGCGGAGCGCTTTCAGTTTGGCGTCCACAGACCACAGCTCGAAGGCCGCCGCGTGTTCGAGCTTCCAGTAGCTCGCGTTTTCGACGCTCGGGTTGCCATAGCGGTATCCCGGTATGTACTTGAACACAAGTTTGGCCCTTGTCCTGAACAGGCGGACCTTGCCGTGACGGCCGTAGATCGCTTGATATACGACCGTTCCATATCGGCCAGCACGGTGCGCCCTCAGCTCGAGCGGCCCGCTGCCGTGATTGTCCAGCGAGCTCGCCGCCCTCAGCAGCACGTGGCCGGGCATCGTCGTGCGGTCGACATGCAGGTCGAACGGCGCCGACATCACCATGTCCGGGCAGCGCAGCCCTTCCGGGCAGGGGGGCGCTTCGCCGCTGCCCGTCCCGCCGCTCGTCCCGCCCCCTTCGCCTTCGGCGCCAGTCGTATTTTCGGCCGTCGCGCCACCTGCGGTCCCTGGTCCCGCCGTCCCGTGTCCCGTAAGTACGCTGCCGTCGGATCGCGCGCGCGCGAGTAACGGTACGGAGCCAAGCGACGGCACCGACCCAACCGACGCCGCCACGATCAGCGCTGCCAGCGAGCCGACCCCGCCTGCGCTCGCGCGGCGTCTTCGCTCGCGCCGGGACGTGTGTATGGGCTGCATACCGAGGACTCTTTCATATCGCCGCTGGACACTCCGCCGGCGTCCGAGCACGTGTCTAGAACGATCGTCCAATTCGAGCATCTGAACGCCGGCGTGCTCTACGCTCTCTTCGCTGGCTGTCCGTATAAAAGGACGACAGACAGCTGTCCGATCAGGGCCGTACGTTAGGTACTCATTAGACGTGGGCGACATGCTCAACGACCACCAGCCCCCCACTACGCTCGACGTACCGTCCGGCGAGATCTCCGGCTCGCTCGACGAGCCCATGAAGTGCGTCTGGAGCGGCTATCCCCACTACGATCGCACCTGCCGATCGCGCATACCCTCGAGTGTCGTGGCCAAGGCGTGGCAGCGCGAGATGCAGCTCAAAGGCACGGTCGAGGGCTTCTTCTACTTCTCTTGGCGCAGCGGCGTCTGGCTCGCGTACGGCATGCCCGACGGTCGCGTGAGAGGCGTCTACTGCCCGACCCACTGCTCCGAGCGCGACGCTCGCGACCCGGGCGCTTCAGAGCCGGACGGCGACGCGGCGGCGCAATAGCGGCTCAGACAACGCTCCAATAGCATTGCGCGTCCCTTGCCCCGCGCGCTCATCGCCGATCTGAAAGCCCATCTCGACGAGACCGTCACTCTCAGCGGCTGGGTTCATGCGATCCGCGACCAAAAGCGCGTCCAGTTCATCGTCCTGCGCGACTAGACAGGGCTCGTCCAGCTCGTCCATCCCCGCGATCAGGACAACAACGACCAGGACGAGCTCGCCGAGCAGATCTCCGCACTGACGCCTGAGTCGGCCGTCACGGTCACCGGTCTCGTCCTCGCCGACGAGCGAGTCAAGCTCGGCGGCCTCGAGGTCAAGCTGAGCGCGCTGTCGCTCGACTCTTCCGCCGAGCCCGAACTGCCCATCACAGCCGAATCCTCGCTCGACAAGCGCATCGACTGGCGCTATCTCGACCTGCGCCGCCCCGACAGACGACTGATCTTCGAGGTGCAGTCGACCATCGAGCACGCCATGCGCGAACACTGGCGGACAGAAAAGTTCATAGAGATCCACACCCCCAAGCTGATGGGCTCGGCGAGCGAGTCCGGCGCCGAGCTGTTCAAGGTTGACTACTTCGACGGCGACGCCTACCTGGCCCAATCGCCCCAGTTCTACAAGCAGATGGCGATGGCCGCCGGCTTCGGTCGCGTCTTCGAGATCGGCCCCGTCTTCAGAGCCAACCCCTCCTTCACCTCACGCCACGACACCGAGTTCACGAGCGTCGACGTCGAGATCTCCTGGATCGACTCCCACGAGGACGTCATGGCCTTCGAGGAGCGCTGGCTCGCTCACGTGCTAAGCGTTGTAGAGGCGACCCATGGCAAGGAGATCTTTGAAACATTCAAGACCGAGGTGACGGTCCCCGACACGCCGTTCCCGCGGATGACGCTCGAAGAGGCCAAGGACCTCCTGCGCGCCCACGACCATGAGCCGCCGGGGCCCGGCGACGACCTCGACCCTCCCAGCGAGCGCGAGCTGTCTGCGATCGTCAAGCGCACGCTCGGCAGCGAGTTCGTGTTCGTGACCGACTACCCCACTACGGTCCGGCCCTTCTACCACATGCGCCATCCCGATCGGCCCGACCTGACGCGCAGCTTCGACCTGCTCTGGCGCGGCATCGAGCTCACGACCGGCGCCCAGCGCGAGCACCGCTACGAGCAGCTGCTTTCCCAGGCGCGCGAAAAGGACGTCGAGACAGCCTCGATCGGCTACTACCTCGACTTCTTCCGCTACGGCGCCCCTCCCCACGGCGGCTTCGGCTTCGGGCTCACGCGCCTGCTGATGCAGATGCTCGGCCAGGACAACGTCCGCGAGGTCACGTTCCTGTATCGAGGGCCCAACCGCCTCTCGCCGTAGCAACATGCCGTCCGCAACGGGCTCTACCTTGACTGCATGCTTGTCAATGAGCTCACAGACGGAGCCGAGATCGACCAGGTCCTGCTGGTGCGTGCCTGCGAGCGTCGCGCGCGTCGCGACGGCGGTGACTACCTGCGCCTGCAGATGGGTGATCGAACCGGATCGGTCGTCGCGATGGTATGGGACGACCTGCTCGAGACCGAGCGTCTCGCGCCTGCCGGCACGCCCGTGCACGTGTCGGGTCGCTACACCGTACACCCGCGCTTTGGCCCACAGATAAACCTACGCCGTCTTTCAGAGGCCGTTCCCGGCAGCTTCGAGCCCGACGATCTGGTCGATGGGCCGCCACGCTCGGCCGAGCAGATGGAGGCCGACCTGCGCGAGCTGATCGACACCGTACGCGAGCCGCATCTGGCCGTGCTGCTGGAGCACGTGTTCGGCGAGCGCTCGGAGCTGTGGGCGGACTACAGGGTCGCCCCTGCCGCCAAGTACTACCACCAGGCCTACCGTCACGGGCTGCTCGAGCACTGCCTGAGCGTGGCCCAGGCCGTCAGCGCGATCTCCGCGACCTTCCCCGGCGTCGACCGCGACGTCGCGGTCACGGGCGCGCTGCTGCACGACATCGGCAAGCTCGAGGCCTACGCGAGCGTCGCCGACGGAGTCTTCGACCTCACCGACCTTGGCAAGCTGCACGGCGAGATCCCGCTCGGCTACTACCGCATCAGACGCGCGATCGAGGACATCGAGGGCTTCCCGCGACAGCTCGCCTGGGCGGTGCTGCACATCATCCTCTCCCATCACGGCTCGCTCGAGCACGGAAGCCCCGTCGTGCCCTGCACGCGCGAGGCGACGCTCGTGCACATGATCGACAACCTCGGCGGCAAGCTCGGCAGCTTCGACCGGATCGAAAAGGAGCTCGCGCCCGGGTCGCGCTGGTCGAGCTTCGACAAGGGGGTCGGGTCGAGCGCCTACTTTGGCGAGCGCGAGCAAGAGCAGCCGCCGAGCGAAGCCGCGCGCGAAGCAGCCTGACCGCCGGCGCGGCGAGCCAGGGCGGCGAAAAGCCGCAAATAGCGAACGCGCGAGGCGGCGAGGAGGTTCGCCTCGCACGCGGGTTCTATCTTTGGTCCGCAATGGCAAAGGACACCGAGAAGCTGATCCGCCAGCTGTCGCTGATCTCATATCTGATGGCCGAGCGACGCCCGGTCACGGCCTTGGAGATCCGGCGTGACGTTGAGGGCTACAGCGGCATGAACGAAGACGCGTTCGCGCGTCGCTTCTACGCCGATCGCTCCGAGCTCGAGTCCCTGCGCATCCAGCTGACCGTCGACCGCCCGGCCGACGGCGCGGCCGAGCAGGAGAACTACTCGCTCGCGCCCGAGAACTTCCATCTGCCGGCGATCGCGTTCACCGACACCGAGCACGCGGCTCTGCAGACCGCGCTGCACCTGCTCGACGGCGAATTCGCTTATGCCGAGCCGCTGCGGCTCGCGCTCCAGCAGATCACGTGGGGCCGGCCCAGCCCGCTTCGCGCGCCCGAGCAGCGCTCGGTGGCGCTCGGGATCACCGCATCGGCCGGCGGGCACGAGCTGTCGGCCCGCCTGGCGAAGATCGAGACGGCGATCTTTCGCAACAAGCCGATCACGTTCGACTCCTACCCGATGGCGCGCGACGAGCTCGGCACGCGCCGCGTCGACCCCTATCACCTGCTCTTCCAGGGCGGTCAGTTCTACCTGCTCGGCTACTCTCACGAGCGCGAAGCGATCCGCGTGTTCCGCCTGTCGAGGATCAGAGGAAAGGTCGCCTACGCGACCAAGGCCGAGCACGATTTCAGGCGGCCCGCCGATTTCGACCCGCGCGTCTACGCCGACCGTGCAGAGTGGCAGCTGGGCGCTGAGATCGGCGTCGCGGAAGTGCTGCTCTGCGAGCGCATCGCCTGGCAGATCGAGCGTCACTTCGGGCGCTTTGGAGAGATCGTGCCCGCCGGCGAGCACGGCACGGCCGAGGGCGACCGGCTGCTGCGCACCCCCTATTCGAGCGCGCGCATGATCGTCTCATGGGTGCTCGGTCTCGGCGAGAACGCACAGCTGATCGGTCCCCCCGATCTCGTCGAGGAGCTCTCACGGCGCCGGAGCGCGATCGAGGAGCTGCACTCCGAGTCGGTGCCTCTGGCGCAGGCCGTCCCCGCCCCCCCGCCAGAGCCTGCCGCCGCGGGCCAGCCGCGTGGCGCGGCCGCTGCCGACCAGGCCCAGGTCGAGGCAGCGATACGACCCGAGCGCTTCGCGCGACTCGTTACGCTCGCCAGCATCCTCATCCGGGCAGGGCGGGCCGGACAGCGTCTCCAGGTCGACGAGCTGCGTCGCCGGCTGAAGATCAGCGAGGAGGAGCTGCGCGAGGACATCAACGTCCTCAACGTCGTCAACTTCGGCGGGGGCTCCTACGTCCTGTACGCGGAAGTGCTCGAGGACGAGGGCGAGATCGAGGTCGATCCCGAGCCCTACAGCGACAACTTCGATCGTCCCGCTCGTCTGTTGCCCGTCGAGGCCAAGGCGCTGATCGCCGCGATCGACCTGATCGGTGAGCACATCCCCGAGGGGTCGCTCACCTCAGCCCGCAAGAAGATCGTCGCCGCGCTCGGAAGCGATCCGATGGAGCAGGGCCTGCACGTCGCGCACGCCACAACCGACGACTCGCACGTCGTCAAGATGCTCTCCCGCGCGATCGTCGAGCACCGTATGGTCGAGCTCGACTACTACAAGGAGAACGAGGACGTCTTCTCGCAGCGCACCGTCGAGCCCTACGCGCTCACCAACGGTCGCGAGGGCTGGTATCTCGCCTCGTTCGATCCCAAGAAGGGGGAGATGCGCCACTTCCGGCTAGATCGCATCAGGCGCGCCGAGGTCTCAAAGCAGACGTTTACGCCGCGGCCCGAGGTCGACCCGGCGGCCGAAGTCGACGGCTGGATGCGCACCGGGGAGGTCCGCTCCTCGCGTGTGGCGCGCGTCTGGATCTCGCCCGAACGGGCCCGCTGGGCGCGTGAGCAGCGGCGCGTCGCCGACGAGCTGGCGGACGGCTCGATTGTGGTGGAACTGAGCTTCGCCGGCATCGACTGGCTCGTACGCGAGGTGCTCAAGGAGGCGGGCGATGCCGCCGTGCTCGAACCCCAAGACGCGCGCGAGGCGGTGCTCGCAGCAGTGAGGCGCCTACGCGCCGTGCCGGCCGGCGTGTCGTGAGCAGGCGCGAGCAGATCAAGATGAGCGAGGCCGAGGTCGCCTCGTTCCTCGCCGAAGAGCGCACGATGACGTGCGCCACGATCGGCCCGCGCGGCTGGCCGCACCTGATGCCGCTCTGGTACGTCCTTCGCGGACCGAGGATCTGGGCGTGGACGTATGCGGTCTCCCAGAAGGTCCGCAACATCGAGCGCGACTCCCGCGCGACGCTGCTCCTCGAGGCGGGCGAGAGCTACGAGGAGCTGCGCGGCGTGATGTTCGAGTGCGACGCGATCGTCCATCGCGACATCGAGACGGTCTCGGCGCTCGGCCAAGAGATCTTCAAGCGCTACGCCGTCCCTCGCGGAGAGGCGCCCGCCGATGCGCTTGCCCCCGAGGTCGAGGCGATGCTTGCCAAGCAGGCGACAAAGCGGGTTGCGCTCGAGTTCGTCGAGCGCAGGCGCGCCACATGGGATCACCGCAAGCTGGGCGGGGTCTATTGACTGGCCCTGCATCCGACTGGCCCTGCACCCCACTCGTCTGTCGAAACCGGCGGCGCTTGGGTTGTGCGCCGAGCTGCTGTCGAGTCTCTAGTCTTACGCGCGCATGGAGCAGCTGAAGGGACTGATCCTCTCCGGGGGCAAGGGAACCCGCTTGCGCCCGATCACCCACACGAGCGCCAAGCAGCTCGTGCCGGTGGCCAACAAGCCCGTGCTGTTCTACGGCATCGAGGCGATGGCGGCAGCCGGGGTGAGCGAGATCGGGATCATCATCGCGCCCGAGACCGGCGAGGAGATCCGCGAGGTCACCGGCGACGGCGAGCGCTTCGGCGTAAAGCTCTCCTACATCGTCCAAGACGAGCCGCGCGGGCTCGCGCACGCAGTACTCACAGCCGAGACCTTCCTCGGCACGAGCCCCTTCGTGATGTATCTCGGCGACAACCTGCTCCAGGGCGGGATATCCGACCTCGTGAGCGCCTTCCGCGAGCACGAGCCCGACGCGCTGATCCTGCTCACGCCCGTCCTCGACCCCGAGAACTACGGCGTCGCCGAGCTCGACGGCGCGCCTGGCGGAGCGCCCCCCGGCTCGGTTGGGCGTGTGGTGCGTCTCGTTGAGAAGCCGCCCCAGCCCACCACCGACCTGGCGCTCGTAGGCGTCTACATGTTCACCTCCCAGATTCACGACGCGGCGCGCGCGATCGAACCGTCGGGACGCGGGGAGCTCGAGATCACCGACGCCATCCAGCACCTCGTCGACGGCGGCATGCGCGTCGAGCCCCACATCGTGCGCGGATGGTGGAAGGACACCGGACGTCTCGATGACATGCTCGAGGCCAACCGGCTGATACTCGACAACCTGGTCGAGCGCGTCGACGGCGAGCTGCGCGACTCGCGCGTCGACGGCCGTGTCGTGATCGAGGCAGGGGCGCTTCTCGAGCGTGCGATCGTGCGCGGGCCCGCGATCATCGGCAAGGGCGCCCAGCTGACCGACTGCTACATCGGCCCCTACACCGCTGTGGGGGAGGGCTGTCGGATCGAAGGCTCCGAGGTCGAGCACTCGATCCTGCTCGAGGGCTCCTCCGTCTGTGACCTCCAAGGCCGCATGGAGTCCTCGCTGCTCGGGCGCAACGTCACGATCAGGCGCGGCGACGGCCAGCCTCGGGCGTACCGCTTCATGGTCGGGGACAACTCCGACATCTCGATCCTGTGAGACGACCGTACGGCGGCGCCCGATCGGCGTGCTCGGTCGCCCGCGTGCCGGCCGACCCGCGATTCCGTCGATCGCCGATCGGCACGTCGCGCTCCCGGCGTCCTTGGCCGGCTTGCCTTACGATCGCGTCAGCATGCCAATGCGAATACTGGTGACGGGCGCCGCCGGGATGCTCGGCCACGACGTGCGCCGCGTGGGCGAGCGCGCCGGGCACGAGCTGATCCTCGTGGATCTGCCCGAGCTCGACATAACCGACGCAAGTGCGGTCGAGGCGTTCTATGAGCGTGAGCGTCCCGATGCGACGATCAACTGCGCGGCGTGGACCGACGTGGACGGCGCCGAGTCCAACGAGGAGGGGGCGCGCGCGGTGAATGCCGACGGGGCCGGCAATCTCGCCCGTGCGGCCGCTCGGATGGGCACGCCGCTGCTGCACATATCGACCGACTACGTGTTCAGCGGCGTCGCTCCGCTCGACGCGCACGGCGGGCCGCGGCCGTACGTCGAGTCCGACCCGACCGGACCGCGCTCGGTATACGGCGAGACGAAGCTCGCAGGCGAGCAGCAGGTGCTGGCCGCCTCGAAGGACCACACGGTCGTGCGCACCGCCTGGCTGTACGGTGTGGACGGTCGCAACTTCGTCGACACGATGCTGCGATTGGCGGGCGAGCGCGAGGCGGTGCAGGTAGTCGACGATCAGATCGGCTCGCCCACGTGGTCCGGGCACCTGGCGCCTGCGGTCGTCGGCCTGGTGGAGCGCGGCGTGAGCGGGCTAGTGCACCTGACGGGCGCCGGCTCGGTGTCGTGGAACGGCTTTGCGCAGGAGATCTTTCGCCAGGCGGAAGTCGACTGCAGGGTGGAGGCGGTCTCGAGCGAGCAGATGGCGCGTCCCGCGCCGCGCCCGGCCTGGTCGGCGATGGAGTCCGAACGCGACGACGTCATCCCGATGCCCGACTGGCGGGACGGGCTCGCAGGCTATCTAGCCGCGCGTGTGGGGATAGGGCCCGCGGGCCCTTAGGACCCTCGTCAAGATAGATGGTGGGTTGAGGGGGCCGGGCCGTGGATGGCAGACGCCGCACGCGAGCGCAGGCGTACTGGTGGTACGTCGAGCATCGCGGGTGGCGTCTGACGCCGCGGAACGGCGGCCTCAATCCCGGCAGATATTTTGACGAGGGTCCTTAGTGCGCGGCTGATCGCGTTCGCGGATGTCTGTCCGCGGACTTCGCGCAGAGAGCGGCGGCTATTCGGCGCCCGCGACCTTCCAGCGCGAGCCCTCCTTGACGAGCGAGATCGTCGTGATCTTGCTCTTGCCCGACCAGGTGCTCTTCACGCGCGCCTTCGCGGAGGCCCCGGTGACCGCGATCGATTCGATCGTCAGCCCGAAGCTGTCCAGATCGGTCAGCTGTTCCTTGACGAGCGCTTCGCACTCGGCCGAGCTCTTCAAGCGCGCCGTAATCATGCTCGCGAGATCGTTCGCGCACAGCTTCTGCTTGTTGCCCGACATCGCGTCGCTCTGGAAATCGGAGATCGTCTGAGCGACATTTCGGCTTTCCCCCTTGAAGCTGCTCGTCGACGCCGTTTCCCCACAGCCCGCCAGCACTGGCAGAGCGGCCGCGAGGCAAGCCGCCATGGGAAGCGCTTTGGAAGGGATCGTCATGCGCGCGTAGCGTACGCGATCGTCGGTCCGCCGCGCGAGATCAGGCCTGCTCGTCGTCGCGACGGTAGCCGAGACGCGCCGAGATGTTGTCGGCGGTCGTCACGAGATGAGGCCCAAGCGCGTCGACCAGCTCCTCCAGGGAGATCATCGAGCTGGGCGCCGACATGTCCACGGCCGCGACCACTTCGCGCGACTCGTTGCGCACGGGCGCGGATATCGAGTGCAGGCCCTTCGCGAGCTCTTCGTCGTTGACCGCCAAACCCTCCTCGCGCACGTGCTCCAGTTCGGTGCGAAGCGCCTTCTTGGTCGTGATCGAGTTCGGACCGCGCCGCGTCAGCGTCATCTTGCCGATCAGCTCCCGCTGCTCCTCCTCAGGCAGGTAAGCGAGCAGGATCTTGCCCATCGACGTGCAGTACGCAGGCAGGCGCGAGCCCGGCCTGAGGTTCAGATCGATGTTGCTCTGTCCACGCCTATAGCTCGGAGCGCGCTCGACGAACAAGATCTCTTGGTCGTCGAGGACCGCGAGGCTCGTGGTGTAGGAGGTGCGTTTGCGCAGATCTTCCAGATACGGCCGCGCGTGCTCGCGCAGGCCGGTGGAATTGAGCGCGGACATACCGAGGTCGGTGACGCGCAAGCCGAGCCTGTACTTGCGTGAAGCGCCCTGCTCGAGAAAGCCGAGCGCCACCAGCGTGATCACGTAGCGATGGGTCGTGGAGCGACTCATTCCAAGCTCATCGGCTATGTCCGCGATGCCGAGCACAGGGCGATCGGGCGTGAAGCAGCCGAGGATCGCGAGCCCGCGCTCCAGCGACTGGGAGTAGCGCGGTTCGCGCAAGCTCGGGATCGACCAGTTGTCCTTCTTGCGGTCCTCCCGACCCTGCATCGAATTCGAGCTTGCTCTAGGCATATGTGAGTTGGCCCCCATCCGTAGTGCCGACGGCGCCACTGTAGCGGGCGCGCTTTATTTGAATAGTGATCATACTTGGGAGGCACCGACCTTCCAGACACACGATGTCCGATTGCTTTGACGGACGTGGTACGAGCTGCGACGGCCTGGCCCTCGAGCCTCGGTGAGGCGGCATACTACCCGGCCACACGACGCCCTGAAGCGGCAAATCGCCTGTATACGTGCGGCGATCCTAGTTTTTGCGGGATTTCCCCGAGCGGTGTAGGGGCTTTCTCGTTACGCCCGCCGGCACGCATCGACTCAGTATTGAATATTCAAGGAGCGGAAACGCAGAGGGGGAGATATGGCCCGCTCGGATGTCGCCGGCCCAGACGCTCGAGGACGTCCATAGCGCCATCGACCCGGCGCCGCGCTAGCCTCGGACTCGGTGAACGTCGAGCGAGCTCCCGTGCAAGCCCCGCTGTCGGGCTTCAGCGCGCGCGTTCGCGACTGGTTCGTCGGCGCATTCGGATCGCCGACCTCTGCGCAGGCTCTCGCATGGCCAGCAATAGCAAGCGGCGAGCATGTTCTGCTCTCGGCGCCCACCGGTTCGGGCAAGACACTGGCGGCGTTCCTGTGGGCGATCGACCGTCTCGGGCCGGCCGCATCCAAGGAGGAGGCGCTGCAGGCCGGCGTCGTCGCGAGTGGGGTCCGCGTCCTCTACGTCTCGCCGCTGAAGGCGCTCTCATATGACATCGAGCGCAACCTGCGCGCGCCGCTTCGAGGGATCGGGGTCGACGTGCGCGTCGGCGTTCGCACCGGCGACACCTCCCAGCAAGAGCGCGCCGCGATGGCGCGCAAACCGCCGGACATCCTGATCACCACGCCCGAGTCGCTCTACCTGATCCTCGCATCGCGAGCGAGGAGCATGCTGAGCACGGTCGAGACGGTGATCGTCGATGAGATCCACGCGGTGGCGGCCACCAAGCGCGGCGCTCACCTCGCAGTGACGCTCGAGCGGCTGGAGGAGCTCCTCGGCGCCGGCGCATCGCCTGGCGGGCGTCCAGCGTCGAGTGCTCGCTCGCCGGCGAGGCCGGCGGTGCAGCGGATCGGGCTCTCCGCGACGCAAAGACCGCTCGAGGAGATCGGCCGGTTCCTTGTCGGCCCGCGTCGCGAGGTGAAGATTCTCGACGCCGGGGTCTCCAAGCAGCTCGACCTAAAGATCCACGTTCCGGTCGAGTCGATGACCGAGCCCGACCTTCCCGGCGCCGACGGGAACCAGCGCGACCCGCTGGAGCCGCTGACGGGAGGGGAGCCGACGCGAGGCTCGATCTGGCCCGCCATCTACCCGGAGCTCCTGCGGCTCATCGAAAAACACCACTCGACGATCGTGTTCGTCAACGATCGCCGCTCGGCCGAGCGGGTTGCGCTGCGGCTCAACGAGCTGGCGCATACGGGGCCGAACGGGTCTGCCTCTCCGGATGATCCGCCGAACGTTCCCCTCGTCGATGCGCGTCAGCCGGCGGCACCGCACGAGATCGCACGTGCACACCACGGGTCGCTCTCTCGCGAGGAGCGCTCGGGCGTCGAGGAGCTGCTCAAGGGTGGCGAGCTTCCCTGCATCGTCGCCACCTCATCGCTCGAGCTCGGGATCGACATGGGCGCCGTCGACCTCGTCCTTCAGATCGAGTCGCCCAAGTCGGTTGCGCGCGGCCTGCAACGCATCGGGCGCTCGGGTCACGGGGTGGGGGACATCAGCAAGGGGCGCATCTTTCCCAAGTTCAGGGGCGATCTGCTGGAGAGCGCAGTTGTCTGTAAGCGCATGCGCGAAGGCCTGATCGAGCCGACCGCCGTCCCGCGCAACGCGCTCGATGTGCTCGCTCAACAGATCGTGGCGATAGCCGCCGCGGCCGAGGAGGAGGGCGTTGCGGTCGATTGGCTGTATGCGCTGCTAACGCGCACCTATTCCTACTCGGAGCTGTCGATGTCGCTGCTTGCAAACGTGCTCGACATGCTCGACGGCCGCTATCCATCGAGCGAGTTCGGCGAGCTGCGCCCGCGGATCGTGTGGGATCGGGTGAACGGTCGCATACGCGCGCGAAGGGGAGCGCGGCAGCTCGCGATCGCGAACGCGGGCACGATCCCCGATAGGGGTCTATATGCGGTGACGTTGCCCGATGGTCGTCGCGTGGGGGAGCTGGATGAGGAGATGGTCTATGAGGCCCGGCCCGGCCAGGTCATCCTGCTCGGAGCGTCGTCTTGGCGGATCGAGGAGATACAGCGCGACCGCGTAATCGTCACGCCCGCGCCCGGCGTTCCAGGCGCCGTGCCGTTCTGGAAGGGTGACGGCGTCGGGCGCCCCAAGGAACTGGGTATGGCGATCGGCCGGTTCGCGCGCTGGGCGGTCGACCAGGACGAGCAGACGCTCGCCCACGAGTACGACCTCGACGATCGCGCCGCAGCCAACCTGCTCGACTACCTGCGCGAGCAGCTCACCGCCACACGCGTGCTGCCGAGCGACCGAACGATCGTGCTCGAGCGCTTCCGAGACGAGATCGGCGACTTCCGGCTGTGCCTGCTCTCGCCTTACGGGGCGCGCGTCCACGCCGCGTGGGGCCTGGCGATCTCGGCGCGTATCCGCAAGCGCTTCGGCGTCGACGGGGAGGCGATGTGGTCGGACGACGGAGTCATCGTCCGGCTCCCGGACGTCGATCTCGACGCCGCGTACGACACCGACCAGGCCGGCGACGGCGGCACCCGGCCGGACACGGATCGGCCCTCTGAGTTCGAGCGCCAGGGCGCGCTCAGCGACACCGAGCTGGTCGTGTTCGAGCCGCAGGACGTAGAAGAAGCGATCGTTGCCGAGCTGGGCGGCTCGGCGCTGTTCGGGGCGCGCTTCAGGGAGAACGCCGCCCGCGCGCTTCTGATCCCACGCGCCTGGCCGGGCCGCCGCACCCCACTGTGGCAGCAGCGCCTGAAGGCCCAGAGTCTGCTGGAGGTCGCGCGGCGCTATCCCGACTTCCCGATCGTGCTCGAGACCTATAGGGAGTGCCTGCGCGACGTGCTCGACGTCCCCGGCCTCATCGAGCTGCTCAGGGCGCTGCAGCGGCGCGAGCTCTCACTCGTGGAAGTCGAAACTCAGAGCGCCTCCCCGTTCGCCGGCTCGCTGCTGTTCGACTACATCGCGCGCTACATGTACGAGGGGGACACCCCGAATGCCGAGCGGCGCGCAGCCGCGCTGTCCCTCGATCGCGACCTGCTTGCCGAGCTGCTCGGCTCAGACGAGCTGCGCGAGCTGATCGACGCGGACGCGCTTGCCACGGTCGAAGACGACCTCCAGCACCGCTCGCCGCGCACGAGAGCGGCCACGAGCGATGACCTCTGTGAGACGCTACGGCGGATCGGCGACCTGCGCGGGCTCGAGCTTGTCGAACGCGTTCTCGAGGGGGTCGACGCCGACGCGCTCCTCTCCAAGCTGATCGAGCAGCGACGGGTCGTGCGCGTCAGGATCGCCGGCGAGGAGCGGCTGATCGCCGCCGACGACGCCGGCCTCTATCGCGACGCACTCGGTGTCGTGCCGCCCGGCGGACTGCCGAGCGCCTTTCTCGTCGATGTCCCCGACGCGCTGCGAGCGCTCGTCGCCCGCTATGCGCGCACCCATGGACCCTTCACGGCGGCCGAGCTTCACGAGCGCTATCGCGTCGACGCCTCATCCGTGCTGCGCGAGCTGGAGCGGGCCGGCGAGATTGTGCGCGGCGAGCTGCGCCCCACGCCTGCTTCGGCCGATCCCCCGGATCGCGCGCCCGTGGCATCCGCGCAGGGCGACGGGCGCGAGTGGTGTGACGTCGACGTGCTGCGCCGTCTGCGCCGAGCGTCGCTGGCGACGCTGCGCAAAGAGATCGAGGCTGTCGACCGGCGCGCGCTCGTAGCCTTCATGCCCTCCTGGCAGGGCGTCGACCGCTGGCGGGCCGGGTCAGAAGTCAAGGATGGTCCTGAACGTCTGCGCGAAGCGCTCGCCCCGCTTCAGGGCCTTGTCCTGCCCGTGTCCGCGTGGGAGCGCGACGTGCTGCCGCGGCGCACCGGCGGCTACTCGCCGGCATGGCTCGACAGCCTCTGCGCAAGCGGCGAGCTCGTGTGGGTAGGGGCCGGGTCGCTCGGCAGGGGCTCCGGACGCGTGGCGCTCTACTTCCGCGACGACGCTCCGCTGCTCGGTCCTCCGCCAACCGCGCGCGTCGAGTCCCCAGACGAGCAGGAGCACGCCTTGCTGCGCGAGCGCCTAGAGCGCGGTCCCTGCTTCTTCTCCGACCTGCTCACCGAGCTCGAGCTCGACGCGCGCACGCTTGCGGCGGCGCTGTGGGATCTGGTGTGGTCGGGGACGGTCACCAACGACGCATGGGCGCCGCTGCGGGCCGCGCGAGCGCCGTTGGTGGAGGGGATCGCGCCGTCAAGGGGCCGGTCATCGGGTACGCCTCGCTTGGGCGCGCCCCGAATGCCGGTCCGTCGCGGGCGAGCGCAAGGCCGCTCGCTGCGGGCCGGGGCGGGCGCGATGCACGCGAGCCTTTCAGGACGCTGGTCGCTGACCCGCTCGATCTTTGGCGAGCAGGTCGACCCCAACAGACACAGGCGCGCCCAGGCCGAGCAACTGCTCGAGCGCTACGGCGTGCTCACGCGCGAGCAGGTCATAGCCGAGGGAGTGCCAGGCGGCTTCGCGATGCTCTACGGCGCGCTCTGTGAGCTCGAGGTGCTGGGCGTCTGCCGCCGCGGCTACTTCGTCGAGGGGCTCGGCGGCGCGCAGTTCGCGCTGCCGGGCGCTGTGGAGCGCCTTCGCGCCGCGCGTCCCCCAGGCGCGGGCCACCTCAATATCGCCGCCGGTACGAGCACCATCTCGCAGGACGCCCACTCTGAGGGTGCACGTACGCTCGTGCTCTCGGCCGTCGATCCCGCGCAACCCTACGGCGCCGTCCTTGCGTGGCCGCCTCGCGCGCGCGGGAGGAGGGGACCTGCACGGATTGCGGGCGCATACGTCGTGCTCGTCGACTGCGAGCCCGTCCTGTATCTGGAGCGGGGTGGCCGCGCGCTGTTGACGCTCGCCGGCAACGATGCTCCGCTCGAGATCGCGCTGGGAGCTCTTGCCGAGGCGGCGCGCCGCGGGGTCGTCGGCCGCATAGCGCTAGAGCGCGTCGACGGGGAGCCCGCGATCGGGTCGCCCCTCGAGTCGTTGCTCGTCGAGCTGGGCTTTCGCTGCGGCCCACGCCGGCTCACCCTGGGAGCGTGACTATCCTGGAAATCATCATGACCAAGGGGGATGCTCTTATTGGATCGATAAGGCGACCCCTGTGCGTGGGGCACAAGGGAGCTGCGCACCTGGAGCAGGGCAACACGCTTGCCAGCTTCGACGCCGCCCTCGCGCACGGCGTCGACATGATCGAGCTCGACGTCCTCAGCGAGAACATCGACGGAAGCGGGCGCCTCTTCGTCGCGCACGACTACCACGACATGCGCTCGCGCACCCCCCTGACGATCGAGCAGGCGCTCGACCACTTATCGGGAGAGCGCTTCTCAGACGTGGAATTCGATCTCGACGTGAAGCTGCCCGGCTACGAGCTTCGGGTGCTCGACGCGCTGCATGAGTCGGGGCTGGCGAGCCGCACGCTGCTCAGCGGCATGTTTCCTGCCTCGCTCGCGCGCGTACGCGACGCCGAGCCAACGCTTCGGCTCGGGTGGTCGGTTCCCCGGGTCAGGCGCGACTACACGACGAGCATGCTCACCGCGATCCCCGCGCTTGCGGCGCTGAACGCCTATCGCATGCTGCTGCCCAGGCGCGCGCGCGCCGCTCTGAAGGCCGGGCTCGTCGACGCGATCATGGCCCACTGGCGAGTCGTCACGCCGGCGCTCGTTTCTGCCGTGCGCGAGGCGGCGGGTGAGCTGTACGTATGGACTGTCGACGACGCCCAGCGGATCGCCAAGCTCGTGGAGCTGAAAGTGAGCGGCATCATCAGCAACGATCCCCGCCTGTTCGCAGAGATCTTGGCGCCAGGGGCCGCCGCGCCGGCGCCCCGGTTCGCGTAGCGCGCCAAACCGCTATTCCAGCTTGCAGGTGCCCGCGCTGTAACCGCGGGGGTCGGCGCCGGCGAGGCTCTTGTGTCTCGCGGTCGTCGGCCTCGTGGCTTCTGCCAGCACCCTCGCCGCATGGCGCCACTGGAAGAAGACGACGCCGCGCAGCCTGAAGGAGGGCTTGCCGGGCGTCCGCGCGAATTGGAAGTTGCGGCCCGCCTGGCGCACGACATCCGCGGAGCCGACCTTGACGAAGCCGGAATCGGCGCCCTTGCCGAGATTGGTCCAACGCTTTTCGGTGAGGTCGTAGTACTGGACGGTGAAGCGCATGTACATGACGTCCTTGGCGCTTCCGTCGCCGGGCATCGATCCGCGGACGCCGATTGTGTTGGGTTGATCCTTGGGACCGCAGGCATCGACGGTGGCCCACAGTTCACGTGAGGAGAGCAGCGAGCGAATGGCCGCCGCGCCCAGCCCTGCGCCGCTGCGCGGCACGGGAGCCGCCATGGCGCTCGACAGCCCCGTGACCGCAAGCGCGATCGCGGCGAGTGAGGCGAGCAGCGCCTGGGACAGGGGCCGGTTGACAGCAACCATGTGCTGACCATAACGCCGCGGGACGGCCACGGTTGCGCACCGCCGCTGTGATACTCCTGTGCATGGCTCCGCCCGTCAAATCCGCGGACATAGTCGACCTGCTCGTGCGCGTGCCGGTCTTCTCGACGCTCGAGCGCGAAGATCTCGAGCGGGTCGCGGAGCTGGCTGTGCCGCGTACGTTCGACTCGGGCCAGGTCGTGTTCCGCAAGGGCGACTCCAGCGACACGTGCTATGTGGTGCGCGCCGGCCACGCGCGAGCGGTGCGCGAGCACCCGGACGGTCGCACGATCACGCTTGCGACGTTTGGTCCCGGCGACATATTCGGGGAGCTTGCGATGTTCGAGGACGAGCTCCGCTCGGCGACGGTCGAAGCGGTGCACCCGACGGAGGTCGTCGCGATCCTCGGTCGCGACATGCGCAGGTTGATGGGCGAACATCCGGAGATCTCGATCCGCCTGGTCGTCGCGCTCGGCAGGCGCTTGCGCGAAACCAACGAGCGCCTCGCAAAACAGTCGTTTCAGACCGTCCAGAGCCGCGTCGCGGTCGTGCTGCGCGATCTCGTCGCCCAGGCCGTCGAGGAGGGCGCGCCCGGCGAGGAGGTGCTCCTCACCGCCACCCAGGCCGACCTCGCGAAGCTGGCGGGCTCCTCGCGCGAGTCGGCGTCCCGCTTCCTCGCCGTGCTCGAGCGCGCCGGGGTGATCTCCCAAGGGCGGGGCAAGCTGATCGTGCACGACCCCGCGGCGCTGGACGGGTATGTCTTCTGAGCGCGAGGTCTCAGCCGGCGGCGTGGTCGTGCGCGACGGCGAGGTGCTCGTGATCGTGCCCACCAGGCGCGCCGCCGACGGCTCGCTCGTGCTCGGCCTGCCGAAGGGCCACATCGACGCGGGCGAGACGATGGAGCAGGCCGCCACGCGCGAGGTGCGCGAGGAGACGGGCGTCACCGCTGAGCCGGTCGCCGAGCTGGGCGAGACCCGCTATTGGTACACCCACAAAGGGCGGCGCGTACGAAAGGCGGTCCTCTTCTTCTTGTTTCGCTACATAGACGGCGATCCGGCCGATCACGACGAGGAGGTGATCGAAGCCCGCTGGATGGGGATCGAGGAGGCTCAGGGGGCGCTCAGCTACCCCGGCGAGCGCGAAATGGTGGGGCGAGCGCTGGCGATATCCGTAAAAGACCGATAGCCTGAGCTGTCGTGCAGGTGCTCAACTTCTATTCGACGATCTTCGCTGACGAGCTGAAGAAGGGCCGCAAGACGGCCACTATCAGGCTCGGCGACAAGTCGAGCAAGTACCGCAAGAACCAGCTCGTGCTGGTCACGATCGGCTACCAGCACTCGCCGCGTGAGCGGATCTTCGAAGCCGTGATCGACCAGGTCGAGGTGATGAAGGTTTCAGAGCTCTCCCCCCGAGACATCAAGCACGACAATCCCGAGTTCCGCCGCCACGAGGAGCTCGTCAACTTCCTCGAGCAGATCTACGGGCGCAAAGTATCGATGGACGACACGGTGACGGTCGTGCGCTTCTCCCAGATCCTCGATAAGCCGCCCGGCATGACCGAAGCGATCAAGGGCTTCGGCGGCGCCCAGAACTAAAAAGCGCTATATATTGCGGGGCGTTGGCACTCTCTCGCTAGAGTGCTAGCCGGGTGGAAGGCCCAATTAGGCAGCCTGACAGCCCGCCCCGAAGGACATTCTCAACGGAGGTTTTACGCATGAAACTGAAGCCCCTGGGCGATCGTCTGATCGTGCGGGCCATCGAGGAGGAGGAGACGACCGCCAGCGGCCTCGTCCTGCCCGACACCGCCAAGGAAAAGCCGCAGAAGGGCAAGGTGCTCGCTGTCGGCGACGGCAAGCTCGACGATAACGGCAAGCGTGTCCCGCTCGACGTGTCAGAGGGCGATGAGGTCCTCTACAGCAAGTACGGGGGCACCGAGATCAAGATCGACGGGGAGGACCTGCTCGTGCTGCGCGAGTCCGACGTCCTCGCCAAGGTCGCATAAGGAGAAGAAGACTGATGGCACACAAGGAGCTCAAGTACGACGCGGAAGCGCGCAAGGCCCTGGAGGCCGGCGTCGACGCGGTCGCCAACGCTGTGAAGGTCACGCTCGGCCCCAAGGGCCGCTACGTGGTGCTCGACAAGAAGTTCGGCGCGCCCACGATCACCAACGACGGCGTCACGATCGCGCGTGAGATCGAAGTGGAGGACGTCTTCCAGAACCAGGGCGCCCAGCTGGTGCGCGAGGTGGCCACCGCCACCAACGACGTCGCCGGCGATGGGACCACGACCGCCACGGTGCTTGCCCAGGCGATCGTTCGTCAGGGCCTGAAGAACGTCGCGGCCGGCGCCAACCCGCTGGCGCTCAAGCGCGGCATCGAGAAGGCTGTGGACCAGGTCGTCGAGTCGATCGGCAAGCAGTCCAAGGAGGTCTCCGGCAAGGACCAGATCGCGCGCGTCGCGACGATCTCCGCCGGCGACGAGGAGATCGGCGACGTGATCGCCGACGCGATCGAGAAGGTCGGCAAGGACGGCGTCGTCAACGTCGAGGAGGGCCAGACGTTCGGCATGGACCTCGAGTTCACCGAGGGCATGCAGTTCGACAAGGGCTACATCTCCCCCTACATGGTCACCGACCAGGACCGTATGGAGGCGACCCTCGAGGACCCCTACATCCTGATCGCCAACCAGAAGATCGGCTCCGTCCGCGACGTGCTGCCCGTCCTGGAGCAGGTCATCCAGAGCGGCAAGCCGATCCTGATCATCGCCGAGGACGTCGAGGGCGAGTCGCTCGCGACGCTCGTCGTCAACAAGCTGCGCGGCACGTTCACCGGCGTCGCGGTCAAGGCCCCCGGCTTCGGCGACCGTCGCAAGCGCATGCTCGAGGACATCGCGATCCTCACCAAAGCCGAGGTGATCACCGAGGAGATGGGCCTGAAGCTCGAGAACACTCAGCTCTCGCAGCTCGGGCGCGCTCGCAGGGTGGTCGTCGCCAAGGACACGACGACGATCGTGGACGGCGCCGGTGACGCCGAGGCGATCAAGGGCCGCATCAACCAGATCAAGACCGAGATCGAGAACACCGACTCGGACTTCGACCGCGAGAAGCTCCAGGAGCGCCTTGCCAAGCTCTCCGGCGGCGTCGCGGTCGTGAAGGTCGGCGCCGCCACCGAGACGGAGATGAAGGAGAAGAAGCACCGCGTCGAGGACGCTCTTCAGGCGACCAGGGCAGCCCTGGAGGAGGGCATCGTGCCCGGCGGTGGCGTCGCGCTGCTGCAGGCCTCCTCGGCCATCTCGCTCGACGGCGACAATGACGACGACGAGAAGACCGGCGCCCGGATCGTGCTGCGCGCTCTCGAGGAGCCGCTGCGCCAGATCGCCGAGAACGCGGGCCTTGAGGGCTCGGTCGTCGTCAACGACGTCCGCAAGGCCAAGGCCGGCGAAGGCCTGAACGCGGCCACGAACGAGATCGTCGATCTCGTAGCCGTCGGGGTCATCGACCCGGCGATGGTCACGCGCTCGGCGCTCCAGAACGCCGCGTCGATCGCCAAGAACATCCTCACGACCGAGGCGATCGTGGCCGAGGTCCCAGAGAAGGAAGGGGCCGGAATGCCGGGCGGCGGGATGCCCGACATGAGCGGGATGATGTAGCCCAAGAACGTCCGCCCACGACCGTCCCATTCGATTTCGCGATCGCCCAGTGCGCGCAGGTCGGAAGGGACGGTCGTGCGAGGCTTCCC
>DAHUYZ010000004.1:22264-72905 GCA_027306855.1 Solirubrobacterales bacterium
GATGGCTTATGAGAGGGCCCGGCAGGATGCCGGGCCCTCTCTTATTCGGCGCTATCCATGCGACGTTCCATCCACACGGGCAAGTACAATTGTCTGTGTGGAGGGGGACGTGGTCTGGGACCACAGACGGCTGATACCCGCGAGTCCGGGTCGCTCCGGATGGAGTTCGATTCTCCCGCCCTCCGCCAATAGTTGACTCGGCTGGTGGTCAGTGAGAGGGGCAGGCGTAAGGTTCAGTGCGCCGGCGGGTTGCGACCGCCTCGCCTCTCGGCCACCGTCGAGCCAACTTGCTACGCTTAATGGCGGTATCAGCCGCCTGGGGGGTGCTCCCCCGTCACCCATCGGCCCGCCAGTCTGGCGGGCCGAGATCGTTAAGCGCGAAAGCGACTCCACGAGAAATCGGCCGCTACCCCACCGCCGACACCGGCCGCGGCCCGTGGCCGACGTACTTCGCGGTCGGGCGCACCAGCTTGCCCTCGCGCTTCTGCTCGAGAATGTGGGCGGACCAGCCGGCGACGCGCGCGCACGTGAACATAGGCGTGAACAGGTCCGGCGGAACCCGCGCAAGGTCGAGGATCACAGCCGACCAGAACTCGACGTTCGTGGCGAGCACGCGGTCTGGCTTGCGTGCGGTCAGCTCCTCGAGCGCCGCCTTCTCCAGAGCCTCGGCCGCCTCGAACCTTGGCGAGCCCAGCTCGCGGCACGTGCGCCTCAGCACGCGCGCGCGGGGGTCCTCGGCGCGGTAGACCCTGTGGCCGAAGCCCATCAGCCGCTCCCCACGATCGAGCGCGGCCTTCACCCACGCGTCCGCGTCGCCCGAGCGTTCGACTTCCTCGAGCATCTTCAGCACGCGTGAGGGAGCGCCGCCGTGCAGGGGCCCTGACAGCGCGCCGACGGCCGAGGAGAGCGCCGCTGCGACATCGGCGCCGGTGGAGGCGACGATGCGCGCGGTGAACGTCGAGGCGTTCATCCCGTGCTCCGCCGCCGAGATCCAGTAGGCGTCGATCGCCTTGGCGTGGTCGGGATCGGCCTCGCCCCGCCAGCGGATCAAGAAGCGCTCGGGGATCGAGCGGCCCTCGTCGACCTGCGCCTGGGGCACGGGCGGCTGTCCGGCGCCGCGGGCGGACTGGGCGACGAACGACAGCGCCATCACCGATGCTCGGGCCAGATTGTCGCGAGCCTGCTCGTCGGAGATGTCGATCAGCTGGCCGAAGCCCCACTCGGGGGCGAGCATGGCAAGCGCCGACTGCACATCGACGCGGTGGTCTCCCGAGCGCACCGTCAGCATGTGCGGTTCGGCGGGCGGCAGCCCTGGCTCGAAGCGGTCGTCGACGAGCAGGCCCCAGACCTGCTCGTACGGAATCGCGCCGACGAGATCCTCGATGTCTACGCCGCGATAGCGCAACGATCCGCCGGCCTTGTCGGGCTCGGCGATCTCGGTCGCGAAGGCGACGACTCCCTCGAGACCCGACTGGACCTCTGATTGTGTGGATACCTCGCTCATGGCGATGCCTTTCTGGGCATGGGGCTTGACGGGGACGGCGCCTTTTGGGCGCGGCCATATGATGACTCAACCCGATCGAGGAGGAGCGGTGCCCGACAACGATTTGATGTTCAAGGGAGCGACCGAGCTTGCGCGGATGGTGCGCTCCGGCGAGGTCAGCTCACGCGAGCTGGTCGAGATCTCGCTAGCACGCATCGAGGAGCTCAATCCGGAGCTGAACGCCTTCGTCGACATCGACTCCGAGCGAGCGCTGCAGGCGGCCGATCAGGTGAGGCCCGGCGATCAGCGCCCATTCGCGGGTGTGCCGATCGCGATCAAGAACAACGTGCCCGTCAGCGGGCTTCGGGTGACGCTCGGCTGCTCGCTGATGGCCGACTATGTCGCGGACTCCGACCACAACGTCACGCGGCGCCTCAAGGACGCCGGATTCATAGTCGTCGGCACCACGACACTGCCCGAGTACGGGATCCTGCCCGTCAGCGAGGCGCGCCTGTTCGGACCGACGCGCAACCCCTGGGATCTGAATCGCACGCCCGGCGGCTCCTCGGGCGGGTCGGCCGCGGCGGTCGCCTCCGGCATGGTGCCCGTCGCTCATGGGAACGACGGCGGCGGCTCGATCAGGATCCCCGCCGCCTGCTGCGGACTCGTGGGGCTGAAGGTCGCGCGCGGGCGCATCTCCGGCGCGCCCGTATTCGGCGACTCGCCTCTGGTGTGCGACGGGGTGCTGACGCGCACGGTGGCGGACACCGCCGCGATTCTCGACGTGCTAGCAGGCTACGAGCCGGGAGACGCGACCTGGGCGCCGCCGCCTGCCGAGCCTTTCGCCGCGACCTCCGCGCGTGCCCCCGTCTCCGCGGTGGACGGCTCGGGCAAGCTCCGAATCGCCGCGACCACGCTGCCGCCGCTCCCCGACGCGAGCGTAGAGGAGCTCTGCGCGAAGGCGGTCTCCGACGCCGCCGAGCTGCTGCGCTCGCTCGGCCACGACGTGCAGGAGGTCGATCCCCCATGGCAGATACCCGGCCTCTCAGAGCTGTTCGGCGGGCTCTTCTCGATCCATATAGGTCTCGAGATCCTCTACTCAGGCATCGTCGCGGGGCGCGAGCCGACCGCCGACGACATGGAGCCGATGAGCTGGGCGATCTTCCAGATGGTCAAGAACATCGACTCGGTGCAAGGTCTTGCGCTCGAGGTGCAGCTGCAGGCGCTCACGCGTCAGCTCGTCGTCTTCTTAGAGCCCTACGACGCACTGCTGACGCCGGCGCTCGCGGAGCGGCCGCTGCCGCTGGGAACGCTCGACACTTCCGCGCCAGAACCGATGTCGACGTTCACGCGCTCCGGCCTGTTCACGCCCTTCACGCCGATCCTCAACGCGTCGGGCCAGCCGGGGATCTCATTGCCGCTGTATCAGGGCGAGGACGGTCTTCCGCTCGGCGTGCAGATCGTCGGTCGGCCCGCGGGCGAGGCAACGCTGCTGGCGCTTGCGGCGCAGGTCGAGGAGGCCGTGCCGTGGGCCGATCGCCGTCCTGCGGTCTCGTGATCAGCCGCCCAGCACCACGCTCATCGGCAGCGGCTTTACACCGAGCGCTTCGGAGTCGGCCGGGCCGCGCGCTGAAGTCGAGTCTGCGCGCAGTAGCTGCGCCTCGTCCCAAGTGACCGGCGCATCCTCGTCGCGGATACGCTCGATCAGGCGCAGCGCGCGCGAGGCGAGCGGCACAGGGACGTGCAGCAGGGGGCGCTCGCGCCCCACCGAACGCAACACCGCGCGGATCACCTCGTCATAGCTGGCCGTCTGAGGTCCGACGAGCTCGTAGCGCTCATCGGGGCCCCCTTGCGGACGACCGAGCAGAGAGACGATGCAGTCGGCCAAGTCCTCGACCCAGATTGGCTGGCAGCGCGCGCGGCCTGAGCCGGGGACGAGCAGGACCGGCAACAGCGAGAGGCGCTCGATCAGAGAGAGCCAGCGGTCGCCAGGGGCGTACACGAGTGAGGTCGCGATCACCGTCGAGGGTATCTCCGCCTCGCGGACCACCTGCTCGGCGATCGCCTGAGCCCGCAGCAAACGAGCGGAGTGATCTGCCCGGGCGCCGAGCCCGCACAGCAGCACAAAGCGACCAACGCCGGCACGCTGCGCCGCCTGCAGCATCTGCCAGGTGGACATCACCGTCAGCTCCTCGATCGAGGCGGGCGGCTGGTCGCGGGTGGCGGTCGCCAAGTGCACGACGGTGTCGACGCCGCGCATCGCGTTGCGGAACGAGCGCGGATCGCCAAGATCGCCGAGTGCTATCTGCACGCGGACGCGATGCGGCCCGAGCCGGCGTGGATCGCGGACCAGGCAGCGCACAGTGCGCCCATTCGCGACCAGCCGGCGCAATAGCGCTGAGCCGACGGAGCCTGTCGCGCCGGTGAGCAGGAGCATCGGTCAAAGCTATCGAACCCCCCTACGGGCGCTTCGTCTTCGCCCCGGATTTTGCGATCAGACTACTAATATGCGTGCTTCCCCACCCTGCCCTCACACGACCGAGAAGGAAGCGAATGGCCTACGTAATCGCTGAGCCGTGCATCGGAACCAAGGACAACTCGTGCGTCGAGGTGTGCCCCGTCGACTGCATCCACCCGACGCCGGACGAGCCCGGATACGACGAGGCCGAAATGCTCCACATCGACCCCGAGGAGTGCATCGACTGCGACGCCTGCGTCGAGGCCTGCCCCGTGGACGCCTGCTTCGCCGAGGACCAGCTCCCCGAGGAGTGGCAGAGGTACGCGCAGATCAACGCCGACTACTTCGCGAGCGCGCGCTGAGACGGCCGATGGCCGGCGCCTGGCTTTGTCCTCGGCGCTCGACTTGGGTCCACCTCCACCAAGCCTTCGCGCCTGCGTCCGCGCCATGCTTGGCCCTCGACCGTCTCAGGCCTTACGCAGACTCAGGCCATAGGTAGCGACATGCCCGCGGGCTTCGGGCTCGACGGAGGAGTCGGTGTGCCCGGAGCCGCGGTCGCGAGCGGCAGCGTCCTCAGCTCTAGCGGGGCCATCGCGATCAACCCGCGCGCGGCGTGACCGATCGCCTGGGAGGCAGGATCGTCAGGGTTCTCGGTCGCAAGCGGCTTGCCGCTGTCGGAGTGCTCGCGCAATGGCATCGTAAGCGGGACCTTGCCGAGCAGGGGCACGCCCAGCTCATCAGCCAGCTCCTGACCGCCGCCCTCGCCGAAGATCTGGAAGCGCTCGCCGGCGGGCGTCACGAACCCGGACATGTTCTCGATCACGCCGCAGATCTCAAGATCTACCTTATGCGCCATCTCCGCGGAGCGGCGCGCGACCTTCCGCGCGGTCGGCTGGGGGGTCGTGACGATCACGAACTGCGCCTGCGGCAACAGCTGGGCCAGCGTCATCGAAACGTCGCCCGTGCCGGGCGGAAGATCGATCAAGAGATAGTCGAGCGCGCCCCATTCGACATCCCGCAAGAACTGGGTGAGCGCCTTGTGGAGCATCGGCCCGCGCCACACCACCGCGGAATCCTCCTCTAAGAAGAAGCCGATCGACATGACCTTCACGCCGTGAGCCTGCAGGGGGATGATCTTGCGTTGGGGCGAGACGGCCGGGCGAGTCGCGCCGAGCCCGTACATGCGCGGGATCGAATAGCCCCACACGTCGGCGTCGAGGATGCCGACGCGCTTGCCCTCCGCAGTCAGCGCGGCGCCGAGGTTGGCGGTGAGCGTGGACTTGCCGACGCCGCCCTTGCCCGAGCCGACGCAGATCACGTTCGACACTTCAGCGAGCGATCCGGCGGGCAGGCTCGCGCGACCGAGCTTCTGCTGAAGCGCCGCCTTCTCGGAGTCCGAGAGCACGTCGAAATAAACGTTTACGTGCGTGACACCCTCCAATGCGGACACGGCCTGGGCGACCGACGTCTGGAAGTGCCCGCGGATCGGGCAGCCGGCCGTGGTGAGCGAGACGGTCACGTCCACCACTCCGTTCTCGGAGATGTCGATGGAGCGCACCATCTCGAGCTCGACGATCGAGCGACGCAGCTCCGGGTCGATGACGGACTGCAGCGCCTTCAGGACTTGCTCTTTGGTCATGTGCATCGCATTCTTACAAACGCCGTTGGCGCACCTGGAACGGCCGCAGTCGCAGTCGTATACAGTGCCGCCGGGACGGAGGGGGCCGTCCCGGCGGCGAGGGAGGAGAGGGTCCTGCATCTGCCGGCGGTATATGAGGCCGGCAGACCCTCCCGCTCCCGGCCTCTCCGTCCGGGGCGGGGGAAGCTTGCCACTGGAACTAGAGCAGGCTCGAAACGCGGTCTCGGGCGCGGTCGGCGAGCTCTTCTCCGTCACGGCGGCGGCGGCGCAGCTCGCGCTCCAGACGGGTGCGGTTGTGACGCAGCTCCCGCTCAACGCGCACGCGCGTCTTGCGCACCTCGCGCTCGAGCTGCTTGCGAGCGCTCGTCCCACGCCGTTCGAAGCGGCGCAGCTGGGCGCTCGCCTTCGACGGACTCGAGTAGTGGTCGATCGCGTCGTTGACTCTCGAGATCACGCGCTCGCGCGCGATCAGAGCGGCGCCAAGCGGGACGAGCACGAGGCGCTCGGCGGGATGGGCGCTGCGGGACTGCGCCGACGCGCTCGCCGTCCGTCGCGCCGTCGCCGCGGCGCGCTCGGCTTGGGCTGGGCGCTTGGTCGCCGCGGTGCGCTTGGTGGACGTAGCGCGGCTCTTGGTGGCTCTGATTGGGGAGGCTGTCTTCGGGTCTGGCATCTGAGATGCGTCTCCTCTTGCGGGGGTACACTTGTTCCGGTCCGGTGCTGAGCTTAGCACCGAACACGTGTTCCTAACCCGTTATGTAGGGAGCGTTACACACGTATCTCAAGATCGGGTGAAGGACCTGTAAATACCTCGTCTGTCGCAAGGGGCTTCAGATCGCCCAGTGCGCAGATCGTTCCGGGCGTAGGGCCGTTTCAGGTCGCTCGCGCAAGCCAGGACGCTGGATCGTCGAGCTCTGCTGAGCTGGGGAGCAGATCGGGTGAGCTCCACGCCACCGTCAGCGCGGCGGGGCCCGCCTGGGCGACCACCTCGTCGCAGAAGCGCCGTCCCAGCTCGTACTGGCGCAGCTTCATCTCCATGCCAAGCAGCCGCTCGAGGATCCGCCACGGCCATGCGCGCTCGTGCCTGCGGCGGGTCATCGCTGCCCGAAGGCGCTGCAGCGTCGGCAGCACCTCTGCGCCGACGGCGTCCATGACGTGCTCGGCGTGACCCTCGATCAGCGACATGGTCGCCTGCATGCGCTCGAGGAGCGCCCAGCGCTCCTCGCCAAGGGTGAGACGCATGAGCTCTCCGGCCTGCAGCCGCCGCACGAGCGAGCGCAGCTCCTCGGCGTCGGGCATCCGAAACGAGCGACTTGCCGCGACGTTCAGCTCGAGCCCTTCGATCAACTCGGAGAGCATCCCGGCGAGATGGCCTCGCAGCCAGGGCACAGCGCCGAACTGGACGGCGTGGGTCACCTCGTGGATCGCAACCCAAGAGGTGAGCTCTTCGCGATCGACCCCCAGATTGCGCGCCGCCTGCGCGAGGTTGGGCGCGAGCAGCAGCAGGCGGGGCTCAGGCTCGGCGTCCAGCAACGCGATGTCGTACTGGCCGAGCACGCGCTGGGAGAGGATCCCCGTGACGGCGCCGACCTGGGCCCCGAGCAGCGACCCCGAGATCGACCTCATCGCCCCTGCCAACGGCCCCGTGCCATTGCCGAGGCGCGATGAGACGGGATCGAGCAGAGGACGCATCGTGGCGATGTTCGCCTCGATCCACCCTCGACGGTCAATCAGCTCGACCTGCGGCAGCGGGTCTTTGAGCTCGAGGCCGGTGTAAGCACAGACGCGCGCCGCGAAGTCCTCGGCGAGGGGCTGCATGCCGGCCGAGCGCCCAGCGAGATAAGGGCCTTGACCCGCGAGCAGCTCGCCGACGCGTTGAGCGAGCTTCCAGTCGATCGTGTCCACACCAAGAGCGTAGGCGCTCGTATGCTTGGTCCGTGACCGCTTCCCGGATCGAGCTGTTCGAGCGGGCGGCGGCACGGGACGCCGTCGCCTGGCTTCGGCTGCTGATCGATCCGGCCGACGCGCCCGCGGTCGTACGGGTGCTGGGTCGCCCGCCGATCGAGCTGCGAAGGATCGACATCGCGCGCCTGGTCAAGCTCGCGCGCCGGCGCAACCTCGACCTGATCGCGGCGCTGGGGCCGGCAGTCGAGTCGCCGAGCATGCCGCCCGAGTCGCGTGAGCGGATCGAGCGCTTCGTCGCCCTGCACAGCGAAGCGAAGGCTGCGCTCGAGCAGTGGCAGAGCCGCCTGAGTGCCGATCTCAGCGAGCTGGCGCGCGAGCTGAGCAGGGCCGCGGACGCGCGCCTGCTGGGAGGCGACGCCTCTGGCGCGAGCGACACAGGCACGGACGCGCTCGCGCAAACACTTGCGGCTATGCGCGAAGAGGTGCTTACAGGCGCTGAGCGGATCGCGGGGCGGCTCGGCGAGATGCGGCTCGACACCGACTTCGACATATCGCATGGGGTCGTTCGCTACCTGGAGCTCGTCAAGCTCGCTGCTCTCGAGGATCGTCCGTCCGGCCAGAGCCTGAAGGAGGCGCTGCAGGACATCAACCAGCGTCTGCTCGCGGCGTGCACCCCGATGCAGCGCGAGATCTTCGAAACATCCACGCTCGACGAGGTCCTGCTCGCCGGTGTTTCGGGCGATGGCGCTGCGCGCGCAGGTGAGGAGGGCTCCCGTGACGGTGCCGCGCCCGCCCTTCGGACACCCACGAGCGCAAGCCTCGCCGGTCGTGAGGAACCGTCGCTGAAGGCGTTCCTGCCCACCAAGGGTCAGGGTCTCGTGCTGTCGGCGTCGGATATCGACACGTACAGATCCTGTCCCCTTCGCTACAAGCTCGGGCGCGTGCTGCGGGTGCCGACCGAGCAGACGCTCTATCAGCGCTTCGGGATCGCCGTGCACCAGGTCCTCGAGCGCTACCACACTGCAGGGCACGAGACGCTCATCGACATGATGGGCTTGCTGGAGGCCTGCTGGCGGAGGGGAGGCTTCGGCGATTCCGACGTCGAGCGCGAACTCCACGCCAAGGCGAGATCCGCGCTCGGCCGCTACCACGAGCATCTTGCGGCGCATGAGGCAAAGCCGATCTTCTTCGAGCGCTCGTTCGCATGCACGCTCGGCCCACACCACGTGCGCGGCAGGGTTGACCGCGTCGATGAGCTGCCCGACGGCGGCCACGAGCTGATCGACTACAAGACTTCGCGTCCCAAGAGCGAGGAGCAGCTGCGCGGGGACGTGCAGCTGGCGCTATACGCGCTTGCGGCGATCTGCTCGTGGGAGGACGTAAAGCCCGTTCGCCTGTCCTACTACTACGTGCTCGACGACAAGAAGGTCCCCGTCCCAAGCGAGCGCATCGACCCGGACTGGATCACAGCCGTTGTCGCCGAGGTCGGCGCGGCGATCCTCGCCGAACGCTTCGATCCGACGCCCTCGCCAAACGTATGCGCGATGTGCGACTACCGGATCGCCTGCCCCGCGGGGGATCTGTAGACGGTTGACACACCGTGCTGATCAAGCCGCGAGTCGCGGGCTCTTTCGCTGCGCTTTAGCCTCTTCGGCTACCTTTCTGCGCGGGATGAAGGGAAGGACAGGAGCGTTAGCACTGCTCGCGGTCGGGTCGATCGTGCTCGCCGGCTGCGGCGGGAGCTCTTCCTCGACCCCCTCAGCCGTGCCCAACTCGCCCGCCGCCTCCACGCAGGGCTCCACGTCGAACGCCGAAGCGGTGGCGTCCGTCGCCGGCACGGCGATCACCAAGCCGAGCTATCAGCACTGGCTCACCGTCGAGACGAAGCTCGGCGGCTCCTCCAACGCCTCCCATCGCGCGCTCGGCTTCCTCATCACCTCGCAGTGGGTGGTCGGCGAGGCGGCGGCGCGCCACATCAGCATCTCCGAAAGCGAAGTCAAGCAGCGCTACACCCAGCTCGTCCACCAGAGCTTCCCAAAGGCGGGGGCGCTTGCAAAGTACTTCTCCACCTCCGGTGAGACCGAAGCCGACATGCTCGCGCGCATCCGCGTCGAACAGCTCGCCTCGCGCATCGGCTCGCAGGTAACCGCCGGCAAGAGCAGCTCGCAGCACAGCGCCCTGCTCGACCAGTTCGAGAAGAGCTTCCACAACCACTGGAAGGCGTACACCACGTGCCAGGCCGCGTACGTGATGGAAGACTGCAAGCAGTACAGAGGCCACGGCGAAAACCTCACCGCCACCACGACCGGCGCCGCGTCCAGCGGGTCCTCCAGGTCCTCCAGCGGCTCCCACGGCTCCTCGAGCAGCTCATCGAGCGCCTCGAGCTCCAGCGGCGAGGTCTACACGGCCCCGGGCGCCTTTTCGATCTCGAGCCCATCCTTCGAACGCAACGGCGCGATCCCCGCCGAATACACGTGCACAGGCAAGGGCATCTCCCCGGCGCTGTCCTGGGAAAAAGTGCCCTCAGGCGCCGCGGAGCTCGTGCTGTTCTTGATCGACGACACTTCCAGAGGCTCGAGCGGAGGCATCCGCTGGATCGTCGCAGGGATAGACCCCTCCTCAAAGGGCGTCGCCGCCGGCCAGACTCCTTCCGGTGGCGTAATCGGCACGAACACCGCCGGCAAGGCCTCCTACAGCCCTATCTGCCCCGCCAAGGGCAAGAGCGACACGATCGAGTTCGTGATGTACGCGCTGAAGAAGAAGATCAACGTCTCGCCCGGCTTTCAGCCCAGCACCGCCGAGTCCCAGTACGGCCAGGGCAAACTGATCCTCGGCCAGGCAGCCGTCAACTACGGCGTCGCGACCCGCTAGCTCTCGATCCCGCGCTGGCGCAAGAAGCGCTGGAATTCCCGCGCCAGCAGGTCGCCCGATGGCAGCTCCTGCGCTCCCAACTGCTCCTCATCGCTCTCCTTCGCGCGTCGCTCCAAGCGCTCCACGAACGCCTGGATGTCAGGGTCGGACTGGACCGCCAACTCGACCTGGTGCTCGTACTCCCCGGCCGCCTCCTCGAGCTCGGAGACATCGACGGAGACGCCCACCATCAGCTCGAGCTTGCGCAGCAACGCAAGCGCGGCCTTCGGGCTGGACGCCGCCGCGACGTAGTGAGGCACGCTCGCCCACACGCTCGCCGACGGCAGACCCGCCTGGGCGCACGCGGCGTGCAGGACGCCGACGATCCCCGTCGGGCCCTCATAAGCGCTCGCTTTCAAGCCCAGCCTCTCCATCATCGCGGGGTCAGAGGCGAAGCCCGTCATCGCCACCGGATGCGAGTGGGGCACATCCGCCAGCAGCGCGCCCAGAGTCACGACGAACTGCACGTCAAGCGCTTCCGCGAGATCCACGATCAGGGCGCTGAACGAGCGCCAGCGCATAGACGGCTCGTTGCCCTGCACGATCACGAGATCCCTGTGTGCGCGCGGGGCGCGCGCCTCGAGCATCTCCACCGACGGCCACGAGATCACCCGTGCGCTGGTCTCGTCGATCTTCACGTGCGGTCTGTTGGCCTGGAAGTCGTAGAACTCCTCCGTGTCGATCTGCGCGAAGCGCTCCGCCTCGAGCGAGCGCGCGAGAAACGAGGTCGCCGTCGACGCCGCGTCGCCCGCGTCGTTCCAGCCCTGAAAGGAGCACACCATCGCCGGAGCCCTCAGGCCGTCTGGACGGCGATCCCAGATGAGCGGCTGCATCCGATCCACCGTACATCATGGCTGCACCATTCCCGGACCGACGCCGACAACTGCTGAGCCCTCCCTCGTCGAGCACTCCCCACAAGGGACGCTCGTCACGCTGCGTGCCGGCGAAAGCGTCGACGCGACGTTCGCGTGCACGCGCAAGGAGCGGCTGCTCACTCGCACCGGCCAGCCCTACCTCGCCGTCGAGCTTCGCGACCGCACCGGCACGCTCTCAGGTCGCGTCTTTCGCGACGCCGACCTTCACTCAGGCCGCTTCGAGCGGGGCGATCTCGTGCGCGTGCGCGGGCACGTCGAATGCTTCCGAGATGAGCTCCAGATCGCGATCGAACAGATCGAGCGAGTGACGGCAAGCGACTCAGAGGCAGCCCTCTTTCTGCCGGTCTCCCATCGCGACATCGACGAGCTCGACGGCTTCCTCGAGCACATCGCGGGCGAGATCTACGACCCGGCTCTGGGGGCGCTGCTCGACCGCCTGCTCTCAGACGGCGCTCTTCGCGCCGAGCTGCGTCGCGCCCCCTGCTCGCTTCCTTGCACCCCCCAGGGGCGTCCCAGCGGCCATCACGCGTTCCTGGGAGGCCTCATCGAGCACACCGTCGCTGTCGCGACGCTGGCGCTCGAGCTTTGCACGGTGCACCCCCGCCTCGATCGCGACCTGCTGCTCTGCGCCGCGATCGTCCACGACATCGGCAAGACACGCGAGTACAGCTACGGCGCCGAGATAGCCCGCACCGATGAGGGCCGCCTGCTCGGCCACATCGAGCTCGGCCTTCGCATCGTCTCCGCCGCCACCCCGTCCGTCCTTCTCGACGAGCGCCGACTTGCGCTCGAGCACTGCATCCTCGCCCACCACGGCCTCGACGGGCTCCCGCTCGGGCGCTTCGCCTCGCCCGAGGCGCTCGCCCTCTACCGACTCAACGCGCTCGACGCCTCCCTGAAGGGCGCATTCGAGCACGGGCTCGGCAGATAGCCTCGCGCCGCGTCTGTCAAGTCGGGTCCTACAAATGCCGATGATTGATACGTGGCCGAACCATTCAAGTCGAGCCCGATGCCTCCCGGTGAGCTGTCGCTCGTGCGGCCCGCCCATGGAACGTCCACTCCTGAGGAGTCCGGCGCCGGCAGCGGGTCCCCGCGCGAGAAACGCCCAGGCCGGCTGATCGGAGACGTGATCGTCGAGCTCGGCTTCGCGTCGCGCGAGCGCGTCGAGCAGGCGGTCGAGGCCGCCCGCGCCAAAGGCAAGCTCACAGGGCAACTGCTCGTCGAGCAAGGCGTCCTACGCCACGACCAGCTCGCTCGCGTCGTCGCCGAGCGCTACGACCTCGACTACATCGACCTCTCCACGTACGAGCTCGACATGGGTGCCGTCAACCTGCTCGACATGGACGCGATCCGCCGCTACCAGGCGGTCCCCGTCGGCTTCCTCGACGACGGCACGCTCCTGCTCGCGATGGCCGACCCGACGAACGTGCTGACGATCGACGACGTCGCGATGATCACCGGTCGCAAGGTCAGGGCGGCGTGCGCATCCGTAGAGGACGTTCAGATCCTGATCACGCGCCTTTCGCGCGTCGAGCAGGCGGTCGAGGAGATCATCGAGGACGAAGCGGCACCCGAGGCAGAACCCGCCCCGCTGCTTGTGGAGGAGACCGACGCCGACTCGCCGGTCATCAAGCTCGTCCACTCCCTGATCGCCGACGCGATCGAACAGGGCGCCTCTGACATTCACATCGACCCCGGCGAGCGCGACATGCGCGTGCTCTTCAGGGTCGACGGCGTGCTCTCGCCCGCCGCGACGCTCGCGCGCGGCATGGCCGCGAACGTGATCTCACGCGTGAAGATCATGGGCGACATGGACATCTCCGAGCGCCGCGCCCCCCAGGATGGGCGCTTCGCGCTGACGATCGACGGCCGGCGCGTCGACATCCGCATCGTCACCCTGCCGCTCGTCCACGGCGAGGGCGCCTTCCTGCGCATCCTCGACCGCTCGATCGCCGTGCGCGACCTCGAGTCTCTCGGGATGCAGCGCACAGAGCACGACCGCTTCGGCTACGCGATATCGCGCCCTAACGGCGCCGTGCTCGTCACGGGCCCCACAGGCACCGGCAAGTCCACGACGCTGTACGCGGCGCTGTCGGCGATCAACGACGGCGCGCGCTCGATTCTCACGATCGAGGATCCCGTCGAGACACGGCTGGCCGCCGTCAAGCAGATGCAGGTCGCGCCGAAGGCGGGCGTCACGTTCTCGAGCGGCCTTCGCTCGATGCTGCGCGCGGACCCCGACGTGATCATGGTCGGGGAGATTCGCGACAGAGAGACCGCCCGCATCGCCGTCGAGGCGGCGCTCACGGGCCACCTCGTGCTCTCCACGCTACACACCCGCGACGCTCCCAGCGCGCTGGGGCGGCTCGTCGACATGGGAACCGAGCCGTTCCTCGTCTCCTCCGCGATCACCTGCGTCGTCGCCCAGCGCCTCGTACGCCTGCTCTGCCCGCACTGCAAGCAACCGAGCAAAGCGCCCGAGTCGCTGCTGGCCGAGTACGGGCTTTACGGGTCGGAGGCCTTCGAGGCGGTCGGCTGCGCTCGTTGCTCGGCCGGCTACCGCGGGCGTATCGGCATCTACGAGGTGATGCCCGTAACGGAGGAGATCCGCGCGCTCGTGCTCGACAGCGCGCCCGTCGATGAGATCGCCGCCGTCGCCGAGCGCCAGGGGATGCGCCGCCTTCGCGAGGACGGCATCGCCAAGGTGCGGGCCGGGCAGACCTCGATCGCGGAGATCGAGCGCATGACGACGAGCCTGCTCTAGCGCGCCGCCGGGACCCTAACCGATGTCGATGTCGCCGGACTGGTCGCCGCCGGGAGCGACGTGGACCCGCTCGGCGGTCTCGCGTGTGACGGTCGCTTGCTCGGGAGCCTGCTCGTGCGCCGTCTGCGCCTGCTGCGCCGGTGGTGGCAGAGGCGGCTGCTGCGATGCCTCGCCAGTGATCGACTGCTTGAACTCCCTCATGCCGCTGCCCAGCGAACGACCTATCTCGGGCAGTCTGCGCGCTCCGAACACGAGCAGCAGCATCACGACGAGGAACGCGATGTGCAGTGGGTTATCGAGTCCCATCCGCTCAGTGTACGCCGTATGGACCCTCGCCAAAACAGATGATGGTTTTGGGGTGCATCCAACCCGGCAGATATTTTGCCGAGGGTCCGTTACATCAATCGCTGGACGAGCTCTCAGCCGACCCTTCCCGCAGCGTGGTGTGCACGAGCTGGGCCGCGACGATCAGGATCAAAACGGCGAAGGCGGCTCTCAGCGCCGCGCCCGACAGGGCATTCGCAAGCGCGACCCCTGCGCTTGCGCCCGCGAGCGAGAGCACGCCGATCACGATCGCGTCCTTGCGGCGCACGTTGCCATAGCGGTCCTGCCTGAAGGTCCCCACGATCGCCACAGGCACGATCGCAAGCAGCGATGTCGCCTCCGCCTGGTGCTGGCCGAGACCGAGGAAAAGAACGA
Organism: Solirubrobacterales bacterium; assembly: GCA_027306855.1. Lineage (GTDB taxonomy): Bacteria > Actinomycetota > Thermoleophilia > Solirubrobacterales > Solirubrobacteraceae > Palsa-744. The sequence continues at coordinate 36,995 of DAHUYZ010000004.1, forward strand.
GGCCCGGCACGAACAGCACGCCGCCGCCGACCCCAAGCAGACCCGCGATCACCCCGCCCGCGATCCCTATCGCGATGACGCCGATCATCGCGGGGCCTTCGAACGGCTCTTGGGCCGGCCGATGACGCTCCGGATCGCGATCACGCCGGTCGTGGTAGCTCTTGCACAGTCGACCTCGGTCGGGCTCGAACCGGTCATCTGAGGAGCAGATCGACGGCTGTGGCCACAAGCAGCGCCGCGAACAGCAGCGAGATAACGCGCGTCTGGATACGCTGCTGGACCCATGTCCCGAACAGCACTCCGCCGACCGCAGGGATGCCGATCTCTATGCCGTCGAGCACGTGTACGTTGCCGTAGGTGCCCTGCACGACCGTCGCAAACGTCGCGATCACGATGATCGCCGCAAGCGAGGTTGCGGTCGCCGCTCGGCTGTCATAGCCGAGCCACAGCACGAGCAACGGCACGATCACCGAGCCGCCGCCCACGCCGAACAGACCACTGAACACGCCTGCCGCGGTGCCGATCGCGGCGAGCTGGAGCATGCGCTCGCGCGAGTTGCCAGATGCCGCCAAAATGGCGCTCATCGCACGAGATCTCGCCGCCGGGCCACGATGCGGGCATACTAGAGATCGTGTCCCCAGCCACCATCCTCGTGGACGCTCTGGAGTCCCTGCGCGCCGATCCCGACAGCTCCGCCGTCCTGCTCGACATAGACGGCACGCTCGCTCCGATCGTGCGTCACGCCGCAGATGCGCAGGTGCCCGAGTCGACGAGGGCGCTGCTGATCGAGATCTCAAAGCGCTACCGGCTCGTCGCCTGCATCAGCGGCCGGCGCGCGGCCACCGCCCGTCAGATCGTCGCGATCGGCTCGATCGCCTACGTAGGCAACCACGGCGGCGAGCTGCTACGCCCCGGAGCGACGCGCCCCGAGCTCGACCCCGACGTCGAGGCCTGGTCTGAGCGCGTGCGCGAGTTCGCGCTGCGCGTCTACACCCCCGAGCTCCAGCGCTCGCGCGTGCGCAGCGAGGACAAGGACGCGATCGCCGCCTTCCATTGGCGGGGCGCCCCCGACGAGCGGGCGGCGACCCTGCTGGCGCAGGGCGTCGCGGAGCGCGCCGAGCAGGAGGGCTTTGCCGTTCACTGGGGGCGCAAGGTGCTAGAGGTGCGGCCACCGGTCGCGCTCGACAAGGGGCTCGGTGTCGGCGCTCTGCTCGCAGGCGCCCACAACGGCGACGGCTCGGCGATCCGCTGCGCGGTCTACGTCGGAGACGACACGACCGACCTCGATGCCTTCCGCAGCCTGCGCGCGCTCGTGCAGGCCGGCACGCTGGAGCGAGCCGTATGCGTCGCCGTAAGCTCCGAAGAGACTCCTCCCGAGCTGGCCGAGGAGGCCGACCTGATCGTCGACGGCCAGAGCGGCGTGCGAGGGCTGCTCGAGGCGCTGCTCTAGTCGTGTAGGCCGCAGTGCACTTCGTCGACTTTCTCAGGGCGACCGTCCTGCTCAGCGCGGCGGCGGCCACGGCGCTCGCGATCGTGACCGTCCTATCCGGCGTTCCCGGCTCCCATCCGCTCATCGTGCCCATCGCCGCCGGCTGGTGGCTGCTCTGCGCCGCGATCGGGCTGCGCCTCGGCCGCGGCTCGCAGGCGAATAGCTCGATCGCGCGCCTGCTCGGCGAGGCGAGAGCGAGCACGGCGCTCCCCGAGCACAGGCCCGGGGCGACGCTGTGGAACAGGTTGTGGCCCTTGTTGCTGTTCACTCTGGCTGCCGGCGGCGCCGGGTTCATCGACCCACAGGTGCCCGGGATCGGCGCGGGCTTTGCGATCGTGCTCGCCCTCTGGTGGCGCCATCAGGACGCCGCGGTGGCGGCTATCGAGGAGCGTGACGGCGTGCGCTTCCATGTCCTTCACAGCTCGCCGTTTCGCTCGATCGCGCTCGTACGCACGCCCGGCTTCAAGACGTTGCGCCCCAACGGCATCCGCAGGGCGGCTACCTGAACCGGTCGACGCTCGCCGAAGGAGCGACGCGCTCTCGCTTTCGCAGTTTCGCGAACTGCTTCCACGGGCGCGTGTTGGCGACGTGCTCGGCCGTAAGCCACGCCCTGCGCGCGGTGGCGAGGCCCCAGCGCATCACGTCCAGCCGCTCTACGCCATGCGCGTCGGAGTCGATAACGATCATCGCCCCCGCTTGCGCCGCGGCGCGCGCGTGTAGGTCGCTCAGGTCGCGCCTGTTCGGGTTGGCGTTGATCTCGAGCATCGTGCCGGTCCTCGCGGCCGCGCAGGTCACCGCCTGAATATCGAGCGCATAAGGCTCGCGGCGCTCGAGCAGCCGGCCGGTCGGATGGCCGATCGCATCGACAAACGGATGTTCGATTGCGGCGATCATGCGCTCCGTCATCGCCTGCTCGCTCATGCCGAAGGCCGTATGCACGCTCGCGATGACCCAGTCGAGCCTCGCGAGCAGCTCGTCCTCGTAGTCGAGCGAGCCGTCGGGCAGGATGTTGACCTCGCTGCCCGCGAGCAACTCGATCCCCTCGGTCGCTTCGCCCGCCTCGTGTATCCGCTCGATCTGGCGGCGCAGCTGATCCGGTGAGACGTCATCGCCGAAGCCGTGCGATGCCGAGTGGTCGGTGATCGCGAGGTACTCGTAGCCGCGCTCGCGCGCGGCGAGCGCCATCTCCTCGATCGTGTTGCGCCCGTCGGAAGCGACCGTATGGCAGTGCAGGTCGCCCTTGACGTCGTCGAGCTCGATGAGCTTCGGCAGGCCCGCGCCGCCGCTGAGTCTTGCCGCCTCGAGCTCGCCTCTGTTCTCGCGCAGCTCCGGCTCGATGAACGCGAGGTCGAGCAGCTCATACACCTCGGCCTCGCGCGCGCAGCTGCGAGTCGAGCCGGTCGCGTCGTCGAGCACGCCGTACTCGGATACGTGCAGACCCCTGCGCACGGTGTCTTCGCGCAACGCTGCGTTGTGCCTGCCCGAGCCGGTGAAGTGCTGGAGCAGATTGCCGAGCTGGGAGGGCTTTGCGATACGCAGATCGACCCCTACGCCCGAGTGCGTGATCGCCTTCGTGCCCGCCTTGCTTGGCGTGCCTGCGCGCTCGATCTGCGGGAGCCTGCCAAGGCGCCTGGCCAGCGCGAGCGGCGCGCGCGTAACCGCGACGAGGTCGATGTCCTTGACGCTGTCGGCCATTCTCCGCGCCGAGCCCGCGAGCATCACCTGGGTGCCGGGCGCAGCGTCTTCGAGCAGGCCCTCCGCCAGCGCTTGGCCCAGCTCGATCGCGCTCGGCAACAGCAGGCGCGCGGCCGGGCGCTCCGCGACGCCCCGATCGAGCGCCGCCAGCACACTCGTCTCGAACTTCGCGCCCAAACCACGCACCGTGCGCAGCCGCTGTGCAAGCGCCGCCTCACGCAGCGCCTCCAGGGAATCGATACCGAGCTCTGCATGCAGCAGCCTGGCGCGCTTGGGACCCAGGCCCGGCAGTCGCGTGATCGCGATCAGTCCGGGCGGGATCTTCGCGCGCAGCTTCTCGGCGGCCGGGATCGTGCCCGTATCGAGCAGCGCGAGGATCTTTTCCTGCAACGTATCTCCGACCCCCGCCAGCTCGGTCGCGCGCCCTTCGCGCGCAAGCGCCGCGACCGACACGGAGGTCTCGCGCACCGAGCGGGCCGCCGCACGATAGGCGAGCACGCGATAGGTGATCGCCCCGTCGAGCTCGTACAGATCTCCCAGCTCTTCGAGTGCGTCGGCGATGGCCGAGTTGGGTAGGTCGGGCACAGTTGAAGGGTATGGCCCGGCCGAAGCGAGGGGTATGGCTCGAGGGCTGCGCCCGCGCTCGCCACGGTGCTCTAGGGTTCCTCGACCATGTTCTCCGAAGTCGTGGACTCAACGATCCAGGAGCCGGCGCGCGGGGTCCCGTGGCTCGTGCTGCCGACGTACAACGAGGCGGAGAACATCGAGGCGATCGTGGCCGCCGCAGGCGAGGTGCTCGCGGGCGCGACCGCCGGCGCCTACAAGATCCTGATCGTCGACGACGGCTCGCCCGATGGGACGGGGGAGATAGCGGATCGCCTCTCGCGCGAGCGCGAGCAGGTGCAAGTGTTGCACCGCAGCGAGAAGAACGGGATCGGCCCGGCCTACCTGGCTGGCTTTCGTTACGCGCTCGACCACGGCGCCGACTACGTCATGGAGATGGACTCGGACTTCTCCCACGATCCCGCCGATCTCGCACGGCTGCTGCAGGCGGTGCGCTCGGGCGCAGACCTTGCGCTCGGCTCGCGCTATGTTCCCGGCGGCGGCGTCGTCGACTGGGGCCTTCTACGGCGCTTCATCAGCGAGGGCGGGTCCACGTACGCGCGCTGGGTGCTCGGCTTGAAGGTCAAGGACCTCACGGGCGGGTTCAAGTGCTTCAAGCGCGAGGTGCTCGAGGCGATCCACTTCGACGGCGTGCGCTCCCAGGGCTATGCTTTCCAGGTCGAGCTCACCTATCGTGCCGTGCGCGCCGGCTTTCGCGTCGTCGAGGTCCCGATCGTGTTCAAGGACCGCGAGCGCGGCCAGAGCAAGATGTCGTGGCGGATCGCCGCCGAGGCGATGTGGCTCGTGCCCAAGCTGCGTTTCGGGCGCCAGCCGCCCGCGCCCGCGCTCCAGGACGCAAAGGTTCCTGCCGGAGGGTAGCGGGCGGTAGCGGCGAGGGCCGGCGGCAGCGAGCAAAGCCGGGCGGGTGAGTGGTCTTTGCCGATTCGCTCAGGCAGAGATGCCGGCACGCCGATAGAGGGGAGGTGGACGCCTCCTCATATGCGCTCTACCACGGTGTACGCCGCACGCGCAGCACGCTGCGGGCCTGGCAGCGCCGGCCCCTCCCGGTAGTCGGCGCATGGGTAGCAGGCTCGGCGCTCGCGTCGGCGGGACTGCTCGTGGCGGTGCTCGTCATCTCAGAGCTCTCGGGCGGCTATGTCCAGATACTGCAGCTGCGCGCCCCCTTCGCCACCGGAGACCTCGGCGACATCGCCAACGTCTTGGGCCACAACCTGCTCGTGCTCGCCCTTCACGCGATGGCGTGCGTCGCCGGCTTCATCGCGGGCAGCTCGCTGCCGCTGCAGGCGCAGAGCAAGACCGGACTGTCACGCTGGGTTCACGCTCACGGCGGGCGCATCGCGATCGCGTTCGTCGCCTGCGCGACGGCGTTCTCGCTGTCCGCCCAGGCATACCTGCTCGGCCACACGCTTGCGGGCGTGGCGCATTTCCTGAAAACGTCCCCTGCGCTGCTACTCGTCGGCGTGCTCCCCCACGCCGTGCCGGAGCTGATCGCGCTGTTCCTGCCTTTGGCCGCCTGGATCATCGCGAGCAGGCGCGGCGAGTGGGATCAGCTGCTCGCCGCAACGGTCGTCACCGTGGCGATCGCGCTGCCCGTGCTGGTTGTCTCCGCGCTGATCGAGGCGTATGTATCGCCGCATCTGTTTACGGCTCTCACGGGTATCCACTCGCCGATCGTCGGGCATTGGGAGGGGTGGACGGTCTACGTCAGGCCGCATTGATCGCAGGTTGCTTTACTTTGTATAGTGATAGGAGCAGGCAGTCACCCGATAGGAGATTCCAATGGCAGGCACCCTGAGCGAAGTAACTGACGCCAACTTCCAGTCCGAGGTCATCGAGTCCGAGAAGCCCGTCCTCGTCGACTTCTGGGCGCCCTGGTGCGGACCGTGCCGCGTCGTCGGGCCCGTGCTCGAGGAGATCGCCTCCGAGCGCCAGGATCTGCGTATCGTGAAGCTCAACGTCGACGAGAACCAGCAGACGGCCGCAGCGTTTCAGGTGCTGTCGATCCCGACGATGATCCTCTTCAAGGGCGGTCAGGCCGTCAAGACGGTGATCGGGGCCTACCCGAAGCGCAAGATCGAGGCCGAGCTAGACCCCGTGCTTGCGTAGGGCGATCTGAAGGCGCAGGCCTTCGATCTCCGTCTGCTCGCTGTAACGGGAGGGATAGGGGATGGCGCCCTCGGCGTGCTGCGCCTTCAGCGACACAGCGAGCGTCTCGCCTGCGAGGTAGTCGCCGTGGGCTTGCGCGGCGTCGGTCAGCGCCTCATCGCCGTCGAGCCATAGCTCGATGCGGTCCTCGACGGCTAGCCCCGCGTTCTTGCGGGCGTTCTGGACGGCGTGGACGATCTCGCGCGCCCGGCCCTCGCGCAGGAGGTCATCGTCGATGTGAAGGTCGAGCGCCACGGCGTGCGCTCCTTCGCGCTCCACGCTGTAGCCGTCAGGGGCCTTCATCGTGAGGATCACATCGTCGGCGGTTAGCGTGTGCTCGCGACCGCCCACGGAGATGCCGATGCCCTCGCCGTTGCGGACCGCCGCCGCCACCCTTGTGGGATCGAGCGCGGCGATAGCCTCCGCGGCGAGCGGCATCTCTTTGCCGAACAGCGGCCCCAGCGTGCGGTAGTTGGCCTTCGCCTCGTACTCGCCCAGCTCATCCGCTGCCTCCACGAAGCGCACCCTGCGCACGTTCAGCTCTTCGCGCACCACCTCCGACAGCCGCTCGATCGCTGCCCGCTCCTGCCCGTCCGCGACGACGATGGCCTCGGCGAGCGGCTGGCGAATCTTGATCTTTGCCTGCGCCCTCGCGCCCAAGCCGAGGCGAACCGTCTCTCGGGCGATCGCCATGGCCTCCTCCAGCTGCTCGTCGCGCTCGGTCAGCGCCTCGCCTGCCGGGAAGTCGCACAGATGGACGCTCGCGAGGCTGCCCTCGAGGTTGTCGTAGATCTCATCGGCGATGAATGGGCAGAACGGGGCTAGCAGCTTGGAAACATTTATAAGACACTCGCGCAGCGTCTGAAACGCTGCCGGGTCGCCATCCCAGAAGCGCCTGCGCGACCGGCGCACGTACCAGTTGGAGAGGTCATCGACCAGCTCCGCAATGGCGCGGCCGGCGGTGGTCGCGTCGTAGGCGTCCAGGCGCTCGGCCACCAGCTCGGCGACCGCCGCCGTGCGCGAGCGCGCCCAGCGGTCCAGGTCGGCCGGCAGCGCGTCGGCCGGCGCTTGCAGCACGTCCTGGTTGGCGCCGGCGTAGAGCACATAGAAGAAGTAGGTGCTCCACAGCTGCTTGAGGAACAGGCGCACGCCCTCGCCGATCGCCTCCTCGGAGAAGCGGTAGCCGTCCCACGGTTGCTTGGACGTGAAGAAGTACCACCGGAAGGCGTCCGCGCCGAACTTGTCGATCACCTGCCACGGCTCGACCACGTTGCCCTTCGACTTGCTCATCTTCTGGCCCTCGGCGTCTGTGATCAGGCCGAGGCAGACCACGTTGCGGTAGGGGGCCTGCTCGAACAGAAGCGTCGAGACGGCCAGCAGCGAGTAGAACCAGCCCCTCGTCTGGTCGAGCGCCTCGCAGATGAAGTCGGCGGGGAAGCGGGCCGCGTCGGTCGTGAAGCTCTCGGCAGCCGGGCTCAGGTCCTCTCCGGTCTTTGCGTCGGCGAATGGGACGTGGTGCTGGGCGAACGGCATCGCGCCGGAGTCGAACCACACGTCGATGACCTCGGGCACGCGATGCATCCGCGCATGACAACCGTCGTGCGAGCAGGGAAGCTCGACATCGTCCACGAATGGACGATGGTGGTCATCGAGCGCGCGTCCGGACAGCCGCTCCAGTTCCGCGAACGACCCGATCGTGTGGGTGTGACCGGCCTCGCAGCGCCACACCGGCAGAGGCGTGCCCCAGTAGCGCTCCCTCGAGATCGCCCAATCGACGTTGCCCCGCAGCCAGTCCCCGAAGCGGCCGTGCTTGATGTGTGGGGGATGCCAGCCAACCGTCTCGTTCGCCGCCATCATGCGCTCGCGCAGCTTCGATGTGGCGATGTACCAGGAGGGCTTGGCGTAGTAGATCAGCGGAGTTCCGCACCGCCAGCAGTGGGGATAGGAGTGCTCGTAGTCCTCGCGCTTGTGCAGCAATCCGCGAGCGTCGAGGTCTGAGATCAGCTCCTCTGTCAGCGAGGGATCCTTGACGAAGCGGCCCTCGTAGCCCACCACGCCGTCGTCATAGGTGCCGTCCAGTCTCACCGGGTTGAGCAGCGTGGCTGCGTCATTCCTGTCGATCAGTCCGACGGCCGCCGCGGCGCCGAAGTCGTCCTCGCCGAAGGCCGGGGCGATGTGCACAAGGCCGGTGCCGTCCTCGGTGGTCACGAACGTGCCGCCAATCACCGGATAGGTCTGCTGCCCGACGCCTCTGAGCTTGAAGATCGGACCGACATAACGTCTGTCGATCAGGTCATCGCCGCTCATCGAACCGACTACCTCCGCCTCGTCGCCGAGCACCCGCTCGACCAACCCAGCGGCCAGAATCAGCGTCTCGTCGCGGTACCTAACCCGCGCGTACTCGATCTCCGGGCCCACGGCGATCGCCACGTTGCCCGGCAGCGTCCAGGGCGTCGTCGTCCAGATCAGCAGGCTCTCGTCGCTGTCCAGGAGACGGACCTTCACGTACACGCTCGGATCGACCACGTCCTCGTACCCGAGCGCCACCTCGTGCGAGGAAAGGGCCGTCCCGCAGCGTGGGCAGTATGGAACGACCTTGTGCCCCTCATACAACAGGCCCTTGCGGCTGATCTGCGCGAGCGCCCACCACACCGACTCGATGTAGGTCTCATCCAGAGTCCTGTAGGCGTCGTCGAGGTCGACCCAGAACCCGATCCGCTCGGTCAGCCGGTTCCACTCCTCCAGGTACTCGAACACCGACTCCCTGCACTTCGCGTTGAAGCGCTCGATGCCATACGCCTCGATGTCCGCCTTCGACTTCAGCCCGAGCGCCTGCTCGACGCCGATCTCGACAGGCAATCCGTGGCAGTCCCAGCCGCCCTTGCGCTGCACCCTGTAGCCGCGCATCGTCTTGTAGCGGGGGTAGATGTCCTTGAACGCGCGCGCCAGCACGTGATGCGACCCGGGCCTGCCGTTCGCAGTCGGCGGGCCCTCGTAGAACACCCACGGTGGCGCCCCCTCGCGCGTGCGCACGGACTCCGCGAACACGTCACGCTCACGCCAGCGCTCCAGGACGGCCTGCTCGAGCCCAGGCAGCTCCTGGCGAGGATCGACCTCGCGAGCGGGAATCAGAGGATGCTTGCGCTCGACCGCCATGTGGCGGCCAATTGTAGGTTCGAGAACCGCTCCAGCAGCGCCCGCGTCGCCTCGCCCGGCTCGGGGCCGATGCGCTCGACGGTGCTCGCGCCCGTATCGGGCAGCGCGCCCCTGAAGTCGAGCACGTCGATCTGGCCGGCGCTCTGCCTCGTCGCGTACATCAGCCGGCCGATCGTCTCGAGCGACGCGCCCGAGCCGCCGAGCACGATCGCCCGCGGTATCAGCGCGCGGATGGCGTTGCCCACCCGCGTGCTCTCGAGGTCCACCGGCAAACAAAGCACGCGCATGCCGGCGCGTCTGAGGAACAGCTCGAGCGCCTGCACATGCAGGGCGTCGACGTCGAAGGGCCTGCTGCCGTCGAAGATCAACACGCCGTCCTCGCGCGTCGCCGATGGGGCGACACGCTGGGCGGCGGATAGCCAGCCGGTCGCATAGCGCCATGCGAAGCAGTACTCCGGCGAAGGAGCGGCGCCATCGGCATTGGGCGCGAGCGTCTCGACGGCGCCCAGCAGCACCGACTCGACCGAACGCTCGACCGAGCGGACCGCAAGGCTCTCCTCCAGCAGCCGGTCTGCCTTCTCTGTGCTGAACTCGCTCAGCGCATGGCTCAGGCGCGCGGGGGTGGAGGGGCCTTCGCCGCGCTCCTTTACGAGCGAGATCGCGCAAGAGATGTCGCTCGTCTCGTTGAAGGCCTGCTTGAGCGCCTCGATCTCAGTGAGGTCGAACTGGCGGTGGCCGCCCTCGGTGCGGCGGGGCGTCGGATAGCCGAAGCGGCTCTCCCAGCCGCGCAGCGTGTTCGGGCTAACGCCGAGCAGCGCTGCGGCGGCGTTCGTGCGGATCGCGCTCATGCGGAGCATTGTTGAGGTTTGATCGAGGCGGTCGCAATGGGCGCAACCCGACGTGCAGCCTGGAAGATCGCTTGCAAGCGAAGGAATCGGGGCGGCGCTTACGATGGTCGGCGTGGCCAAGCCGCGTGACACTCGCTCGATGAGACTGCGCCTCTACCACCACTCCGACGGGGCGCGCGTCGCCTACCGCGAGGTGGGCTCGGGCCCACCGCTCGCGCTGCTGCACTCGGCGCTGCTCTCTCATCAAGAGTGGGCGCCCGTCGCCGAGCGGCTCGCCGAGCGCTACCGGCTCGTGCTCCCAGACCTGCCGCTGCACGGCGACTCCGAGGACCGCCCGCGCCACCCTTACACGATCGACTGGTTCGCCGACGTGATGGCCGGATTCGCCGCCGAGGTCTTGGGTCCGCGTCCGCTTCTGGGCGGGCACGACGCAGGCGCCGAGATCCTCCTACGTGCGGTCATGACCGAACGGATCGAGCCGAGCAAGCTCGTGCTGATGCCAAATCGTCTGCACCTCCCGGTCGCGCACCGCGCATTACGGGGCGCCTGGCGTCTGGCGACGCTCGGGGGCTCTGTCCCGGGACTCGACCGCCTGCTCAGTCATGCGACCAGGCTTGTGTTCAACCCCAAGCTGGCCGAGCGCATGTCCGAGCGCAAGACGCCCGCCGCCGGCGATCTGCTGCGCCATGCCTTCGCGGACGTCCCCGGCAATCCGAGCCTCGCGCGCTCGTGGGCGAAGTGCGCCAGGCGCTGGCCGCGCGGCGCCCAGACCTACCTGCTCGATCTCTATCCGCGCCTTCAGATGCCGGTGCTGTTGCTGTGGGCCGATCGCGATCCGCTGCACTCGCTCGCGGGCGCGGAAGAAACGCTGCGCCTGCTGGGGAATGCTCAGCTGCGCGTGCTCGAGAGCACCGGCTTTCTGATGGCCTATGACGACCCCGTCGGGCTGGCGCGGGAGCTCGTGGCCTTCTGCGGATGAATAGATTTACGGCTCCCGTATGCGCGAAGCCGAGGAGAGCAGATGACCGACAAGCAGCTGTGGGGCGGGGAGACCGCCAAGGCCGTCGAGAACTTCCCGATCTCGGGTGAGACCGTGCCAGTGTCGGTCGTGCGCTGGCTCGCGCGCGTAAAGGGCGCGGCGGCGGCTGTCAACTGCGAGCTGGGGCTGCTCGACAAGCGCCGTGCGGGCCGGATCGAGAAAGCGGCGAGCGAGATCGCCGCCGGTAAGCACGACCCGCAGTTTCCGATCGATGTCTTCCAGACCGGCTCGGGCACCTCGACGAACATGAACGCCAACGAGGTGATCGCGACGCTCGCAGGCGAGAGCGTGCACCCCAACGACCACGTCAACATGGGCCAGTCCTCGAACGATGTGTTCCCCTCCGCGGTGCACCTCGCGGCGCTCGACGTCGCCGCGGGCGAGCTGCTGCCTGCGCTAAAGCAGCTCGAGCGCTCGTTTGCGCGCAAGGCCAAGAGCTTCGCCGGCGTCGTCAAGTCGGGGCGTACCCACCTGATGGACGCCGTCCCCGTCACGCTAGGCCAGGAGTTCGCCGGCTACGCAGCCCAGATCGCGCTCGGCCAGGAGCGCGTGCAGGCCGCGCTCGTGCACGTCGGCCAGATCCCGCTCGGCGGCACCGCGACCGGCACCGGCCTGAACACGCATCCAAAGTTCGCAGAGAAGGTGCGCGCACGGCTGAAGCGCGAATCGGGGCTCAAGCAAATCGCGCCGCCGCTCGACCGCTTCGAGGCGCAGGCCAACCGCGACGCGCTCGTCGAGCTCTCAGGTGCGCTCAAGGTGATCGCCGTCTCGCTCACGAAGATCGCGGGCGACCTCGCGCTGATGGGCTCCGGTCCGCGCGCCGGGGTCGGCGAGATCTACCTGCCCGAGCTGCAGAAGGGCTCCTCGATCATGCCGGGCAAGGTCAACCCGGTCATTCCCGAGGTCGTGCTCCAGGTATCCGCGCAGGTGATCGGCAACGACACCGCAATCACGGTCGGCGGTCTGCAGGGTCAGTTCGAGCTGAACGTGCGCATCCCCCTGATCGCGCGCAACCTGCTCCAGTCGCTGCACCTGCTGTCAGCCACCGCACGCGTGTTCGCGGAGAAGTGCGTAGACGGGATCAAGGTCAACAAGGCCGGCTGCGAAGCCTCGGCCGGCGCGACGCTGGCCGTAGCCACCGCGCTGAACGGCGCGATCGGCTACGACAAGGCGACCGCGATCGTCAAGAAGGCGACGGAGTCGGGTCGACCTCTGCGCGAGGTCGCGCTCGAGGAGGGCGTCGACGCGAAGCTGTACGACGCGACGATCGACCTGCGCAAGATCGCCGCGGGCAATCAGGCCTGAAGCATCGCCGCGAGCAACGTCCGCGCGCCCGCCTTCGACAGCGGCTCGTTCAGGTTCCCGCACTTCGGCGACTGCACGCACGAAGGGCAGCCCGATTTGCAGGGGCACTCCGCGATCAGGCGGTGGGCGTCGCGGCACAGCTCCTCGAAGCGCAGATAGGCTTGGCGCGTGAGGCCCACGCCGCCGGGGTGGCCGTCGTAGATGAAGATCGTCGGCCCCCCCGTCTGCGGATGCGCGTTGGTCGACAGTCCCCCTATGTCCCAGCGGTCGCACATCGCGAGCAGCGGGAGCACAGCGATCTGGGCGTGCTCGGTCGCATGCAGCGACCCCAGAAGGGCGTCGAGGGGAAGCTCGACCTCGTGCGGCTCGAACCACAGCGCCTGCGTCGAAAAGGTCGTCTCAGGCATGTCGAGCGCGATCAGGTCCACCTGCGCGTGGTCTGAGAGACGCTTGCGCTGATAGGCGAGCACCGTCTCGGTGACGGACACATCGCCGAAGGAGAGCGTCACGCCCATGCACTCGCGCCGGTCGAGCAACCGCTCGATCAGCGTGTCGGTCTCGCGCTTGGGTTGCGTGTACCAGTCGCCGTCGAACGGCTCCACGAGGGCGTGGCGAGCGTCGAGGTCGAGCGCACGCACCTCATAGGAGCGGCCGAGGTGCAGGTAGACGGCGCCTTCGTGGACGGTCGAGAAGGCGCGCGCCGCCTCGGTCTGGCCGAGCAGCTCGCCGGAGGAAACGTCGACGATCGCAAAGCTGTCGGGGGAGGCCGAGCGCAGCGACACGCTGCCGGCCGGATAGCGGTCGGCCCGGCGTAGCACGTACTCCTCGTGGCTGTCTCCTGCTCGCTTACGCAGCAGGCCGGCGCTCACGAGGGCCTCCGCGTGCGCCTGGAAGCGCGGCCCGAAGAACTCGGCGTCGGCGGCGCTGAGCGGTCCCTCGTACGCAGCGCAGAGTAGGTGCGCTTGGTGGATCTGGGGATTCTCGTGGTCGAGGATCGCCGCCTCCACGGGGCGCTCCAAGAACTCGTCGGGGTGGCGACAGAAGAACTGGTCGAGCGCGTCCTCGCCGGCGACATAGACAGCGAGTCCCTTGCCGCGCCGACCCGCGCGCCCCCACATCTGGCGCAGCGATGCCACCGTGCCGGGAAACGTCACTACGACGCACGCATCCAGCTCGCCGATGTCGATCCCCAGTTCCAGGGCGTCGGTCGTTATCACTGCGCGCAGCTCGCCCGCCATCAAGCGCGCCTCCAGCTCTCGACGCTGCTGGGGGGTGTAGCCCGCGCGGTACGGAGCCACGCGCTCCGCCAGATCGGGATCGGTGCGCTCGAGGTCTTCGCGCACGAAGCGTGCCAGCAGCTCGACGCCCTTGCGCGAGCGCATAAAGCAGATCGCGCGCACACCGTCGCACACGAGCTTGGCAAGTAGCTCGGCTGTCTCGCCAAGTGGGGAGCGGCGCGTCCCCAGCGCCTCGTCGGTGAGCGGCGGGTTCCACATCGCGATCTGCCGGCGCGGGGTCGGCGAGCCGTCACGGTCTATCAGCGCGGCGTCCTCCAGACCCGTGAGCCGCTGCGCCAGCTCGATCGGGTTGGCGATTGTCGCGGAGGCGAGCAGCACGCGCACCTGACTGCCGTAGGCGGCCGCGATGCGAAGTAGCCGCCGCAACACGTTCGCGACGTGCGATCCAAACACGCCCCGATAGACATGGGCCTCGTCGACGACAACGACGCGTAGGTGACTGAACAGCCGCTCCCATGAGCCGTGGTGGGGGAGGATGCCGACGTGCAGCATGTCGGGATTGGTGAGGACGATGTTTGCGTTGCGGCGGATGTCCGCGCGCGCGTCGCGAGGCGTGTCGCCGTCGTAGATTGCGGGGCGTACCTGCTTTGAGAGGCCGAAAGCGCTGAGTGCGCGGGCCTGGTCCTGGGCGAGCGCCTTGGTGGGGTAGAGGTATAGAGCGCGCGCGAACGGGTCGCTGCAGAGCGTCTCGAGCGTCGGCAGGTTGAAGCACATCGACTTACCCGACGCGGTGCCCGTCGTGACGATCGTCGTCTTCTGCCAGGCCGCCTCGATCGCTTCCGCCTGGTGGGAGTAGAGCCGTTCGATCCCGACGCGCGCGAGGCCCGCCAGCACATCGGGGTGAAGCTCAGTAGGTATCTCCACGAGACGTGCGCGCCCAGGCCCTTCGCGCGCCTCGCGCACGAGCCGGCCGTCGGCGCGGCCGATGTCCAGCAGGGCGCTCCATGGCTCGATCGTGCGCTCCTTGATACCAGTGGGTTCGCTCGTGCGGCTGCCTGTGCGGGAGCGACTACGAGCGGGTGGGGTCTTCGAGGCCATGCCTTGCGATAGTAGACCGGCAATGCCCAACACAATCGCCGAGCGCTGGGCGCAAGAGCGCACCTTCCACCATTCCCTGTACTCCACCGCGCGGATCGCGAGCGAGCGCAAACAGAGCGTGTCGGTGTGCCTGCCCGCGCGCGAGTGTGCGGACACGGTTGGGGAGATCGTGGGCGTCCTGTGCGGTCTGCGCGAGGCGGGTGCGATCGACGAGATCGTCGTGGTGGACGCTTCCTCGCGGGACGGCACGGCGGCTGTTGCGCAGCGCGCGGGTGCACGTGTACTGCAGGAGGCAGAGCTGATCGGCTCGTTCGGCCCCGTGCTCGGCAAGGGCGACGCCATGTGGCGGGCGCTAACGGTCCTCGAGGGAGAGCTTGTCGTGTACATCGACGCCGACACTCGAGGCTTCTCCGAGCACTTCGCGGTCGGGTTGCTCGGTCCGCTCGCGTGCGAGCAGGGGGTGTCGTTCGTCAAGGCGTTCTACCGGCGGCCCTTCGAGCACGGCGGCATTTCGCTGCCGGACGGAGGTGGGCGCGTGAACCACCTGATGGCACGTCCCGCGCTGGCGGTCTTCTACCCCGAGCTGGCAGCGGTGCGTCAGCCGCTTGCCGGCGAGGTCGCGGGGCGGCGCGAGTTGCTCGAAAGCATCCCGTTCGCGACCGGCTACGGCGTCGAGATCGCAATGCTGATCGACGTTTGGCGCAAGGTCGGGCTCGATGGGATCGCGCAAGTCGACCTGGAGATGCACCACAACCGCCACCAATCGATCGATGCGCTCACGAAGATGTCCGAGACGGTGCTCGCCACGATCGTCGGACGGCTCGGGTTGCCGGCATCGAGACCCGCCCCGGTTGAGCGTCCTCCGATCGGCGAGTTGACGGTGCGATGAGGACCCGCTGCGTGTACGGCTGCGCTCTGGATATGCGATGAGTCTGCGCTGTCTATACCTCGACCTCGACGGCACGCTGCTCGGCCGTGGTGCGTCGCTGGTACACGACGCCGAGGGCGACCCCTCGTTCGACGGTATGCGCGCGATCCAGGCGTGTGTGCGGGCGGGCGTGGAGATCGTGTTGATGTCCGGCAGGCGCCGCGCTCAAGTAGCCGAGGACGCGCGCTTGTTCGGCCAGAGCGCCTA
This sequence comes from Solirubrobacterales bacterium, assembly GCA_027306855.1. Lineage (GTDB taxonomy): Bacteria > Actinomycetota > Thermoleophilia > Solirubrobacterales > Solirubrobacteraceae > Palsa-744. The sequence goes on from DAHUYZ010000004.1 coordinate 52,767, forward strand.
CATCTTCGAGGCCGGCGCGTGCGTGGTGCTGGGAGCCGGGACGTTCTCTCCCCCGACCGACAATCCCGCCGTGGCAGCGACCGCGAGCGTGCCCGGCGGCGGGGAGGAGCATTGGCTGACAGGCGAGTTGCAGCCGGGCGAGCTGACGATCGCTCAGCAGATCGAGCGCTCAGGAGCCCCTGCGCTGCTGCTGGAACGGTATGAGGGTCTACTGGAGTACCACGAGCCGTGGCACCGGGACCGCGAAGTCTCACACCTGTTCAGAGGCCTGGTCGATTCGGTCGAGGTGGATGCGCTACTGGCCGAGCACGGCCACGGCCGGCTGCGACTCGTCGACAACGGTGTCGTTCACAGGCGTTCTGCGGCGCTCGAGTCACTGCCGCATGTGCGCGGCTATCACCTCGTCCCGGCCGGGGTATCGAAGGCGGCCGCCGTGGCGTTCCACATGCGCGCGCACGGGTATGCGCGTGAGGAGACGCTTGCCGTCGGTGATTCGCGCGAGGATCTGGCGTGCGCCGAGCACGTCGGGCGGTTCTGGCTGGTGGCGAACGCGGTCGAGCGCGACCCCTCAATGCGCGAGGCCATCGGGGCATTCCCGAACGTGCAGGTTGCCGAGGCGGCGCATGGCGCGGGCGTGCACGAGGCCGTAGTCAGCGCGCTCATGGATCGGACGAAGTAAGAAAGCGGCAGGCTTCCGCGCCTTCAGTCCTTCAGGCGCCGCCACACACGCCGCCAGAAGCCCGGCCGCGGACGCCAGCGCGCCGGCGGCGGCACGGTCGTGCGCACGAGCGCAACCCAATCTTCGAGTGGAAGCTCCCCCGCTATCAGCCGCCCGAGCGCTCCCGTGACGGGAGCGTCGACGCCCGCCCGTTCGAGCGTGCGCGCGAGCAGGGGCACCCACTCCAATGACTCAACGGCTTGGCCGATGCGCGCCGGAATGTCGGCGGCGGGCACACCTGCGGCAAGCAGTTCGCCGGCGCGGCGGTTGCGACTCTCGCGCGCGAGCGCGGTCGCGACGAGGTCACCCACGCCGGCCAACCCGATCATCGACTCCGGTCGCGCGCCAAGAATGACGGCGTAGCGCCAGACCTCGGCGAAGATATGCCCGGCGGCGGCGCCGGCCGCGTTCGGGCCCTGACCCTCGGTGGCGCCTGCCGCGAGTGCGGCGGCGTTCTTGGCCGCGCCTGCGAGCTCGACGCCGATCGGGTCGTTGGACTGCTCGCAGACGACCCCCGCGCGCGTGAACAGAAGAGCGAGCGAGCGAGTCAGCTCCTCGTCGGCGGATGCCGCGACCAGACCCGCCCCCGAGCGCACCATCTCCACAGCATGGGCCGGCCCGCCGACGCACGCCACCCGTGACGCGCCGAACAGCTCGCTCAGGACCCGCGTCGGCGCCATGCCGTCAGGTGATACGAGTCCCTTTGCGACCGACACGACCGCTGTGCGCCGCCCAAGCCCGGCCGCGCCGAGCGCCGCGATCACGTGGGCCAGTCCGCGCGAAGGGACGGCCAAGAAAACGTAGTCGGCGCGACTCACGCCCGCCGAGACGGGCTCGATCCGAAGCTGCGCGGGCAGCGCCACGCCCGGCAGGTAAGTGTGGTTCTCGCGATCGGACTCGAGCGTCTGTGCCTGCTCGCTTGTGCGGGCCTGGAGCGTCGTGCGAAGACCGGCCCTCACGAGCAGCACCGACAGAGCTGTGCCAAAGGAACCCGCGCCGATCACGGTTGCGCGGCGCGCGACGGGGCTCGGGAGCCCACGGGGGCGCGCGGAGCGACTCGGACGCGCGGACGTCGAGTCGGAGTAAGTCTGTGCTTCGCCCGAGTGACCTGCGTCTGACGAGCCGTCCGTGCTCGCGGTAGGCTCATCGCCGGTCATCATGCGCGAGCCTACTGGTCAGTCGAGCGGCGCAGCGCAGTGGCGCAACTGGGCGGGCGATCAGAGCTGCCGTCCTGCCGCGACCGCCCGGCCGACTTCGACAGCGGAGATCCTCGTCGAGCTGGACCGCGCCGAGCGGGAAGACCTCCATGTGCGCGTCGCGGGCGCCGGGCACTCCTTCAGCGAAATCGCGTGCACAGATGGGCTGATGATCTCGCTTGATGGTTGCGCCCAAGTGCTCGACGTCGATCGATCGTCCGGGCTCGTGCGCGTACAGGGCGGCATTACGATCGCGCGGCTGAGCGCCGAGCTTGCCAAGCACGGGCTTGCGATGGAGAACCTCGGCGACATCGACGTGCAGAGCATCTCCGGGGCGATCTCGACTGCGACGCACGGGACGGGCGCGCTGCTGCGGAACATCTCCTCGCAGGTACACGAGTTGACGCTCGCGCTCGCCGATGGAGCGACGCTCCAGTGCTCGGCCGAGCGCGAACCCGAGGTATTTGCCGCCGCGCGTGTCGGCCTCGGCTCGCTCGGGGTGATCGCCGAGGTCACGCTGCGCTGCGTGCCCGCGTTCACGCTGCGTGGCATCGACGCCCCCGCGCCGCTCGATGAGACGCTCGAGCGCTTCGAGGAGCTCGCGCTCCGCAACGACCACTTCGAGTTCTTCGTGTTCCCTCACGCGACTACGGCGCTCACGCGCACGAACAACCGCACCGAAGAGCCTGCGCGGCCACGGGGCCGGGTCGCGGCGTACGCCAACGATGTGCTGCTGACCAACCATGCCTTCGGCCTCTTCTGCCGGATCGGTCGACGCGTCCCAAGCCAGATCCCGCGGATCAACAGGCTCGTCACCAAGCTGGCCGGCACAACCAAGCGGATCGACCGCTCCGACCGCATCTTTGCGAGCCCGCGGCTCGTGCGCTTCACCGAGATGGAGTATGCGCTGCCGCGCGAGCGCACGCCCGAGGCGGTACGTCGCGTGATGGAGATGGTGCCGGCGCGCGGCTTTGCCGTGCCCTTCCCGATCGAGGTCCGAACCGTTGCGGGCGACGACGCGCTCCTGAGCACTGCCGCCGGGCGCGACAGCGGCTTCCTCGCCGTCCACATGTACGAGGGGATGGAGTGGCGCCCCTACTTCCAAGCCGTCGAGCAGATCATGGACGAGCTCGGTGGCCGCCCTCACTGGGGCAAGCGCCACTTCCAGACGGCCGCCACGCTGCGCGATCGCTATCCAGGGTGGGACCGGTTCCAGGGAATTCGCGCGCGCCTGGATCCCAAGGGACGGTTCTCAAACGAATGGACCGATCGCGTGCTCGGCCCCCCCGGCGCGCCGGGAGCATGAGCGAAGGGCTACTCGCGCGGCTCGAACGAGCCACCGCCGACCTGGAGGCGCCGTTCGCCGTCGTGGATCTCGATGCCTTCTGGCACAACGCGACTGACATGGAGCGTCGCGCCGCGCCCAAGCCGATCCGGCTCGCTTCCAAGTCGGTGCGCTGCCGTGGCCTTCAGGAACGGGTCCTCGAGCGCCCCGGCTTCCAGGGCACGCTCGCGTTCACGCTGCCCGAGGCCTTGTGGTTGGCCGAGTTCGGCTTCGAGGACATCGTCGTCGCCTATCCGACGACCGACGGTCACGCGTTGGCGGCGCTGGTGTCGTTGCCCGAGCGCCTCCCGCGCGCGCGTGTAGCGGTGATGGTGGATAGCGTCGCCCAGCTCGATCTGATCGACTCGGCGCTGTCCGCAAGCGGGACGGCGGCCTCCTCACCGGTGCGCGTTTGCATCGATGTCGACGCTGGCTACCGGCCGCTCGGCGGGCGCGCCCAGATCGGGGCCAAGCGCTCGCCGGTCCACACGTTCGAGCAGGCGGCGGCGCTTGCAAGGGAGATCGTGACCCGTGAGCGAGCGGAGCTCGTCGGGATCATGGCGTATGAGTCGCAGATCGCCGGCGTTGGTGACGCCCCTGCGGGACGGCGCCTGCGCGCCGCCGCGATCCATGCGCTTCAGAAGCGTTCGGCGCGCGAGCTCCAAGGTCGCCGTGCAGAGGTAGTGGCCGCCGTCGACGATGTCCTTCGCACCGCTTCGCGCCCGCCGCTGCAGCTCGTCAACGGCGGAGGCACAGGCAGCCTTCACAGCACGTCTCGCGAGCCGGCGATCACGGAGATCGCGGCGGGCTCAGGGCTCTACGGGCCAGCGCTGTTCGACTCATATCGCGCCTTCCGGCCGAGACCCGCGGCGCTGTTCGCGTTGCCCGTCACGCGCAAGCCGAGCGAGGGCGTCGCGACGGTGCTGGGCGGCGGCTATCTCGCGTCCGGGCCCGGCGATGCGGCGCGCCTGCCTTCGCCGTTTGCGCCCGCCGGTCTGCGCTTCGACTCCCAGGAGGGCGCCGGGGAGGTGCAGACACCTCTGCTCGGACCCGCGGCGCACGGGCTGCGGCTCGGCGACCGGGTGTGGATGCGGCACGCCAAGGCGGGCGAGCTGTGCGAGCGCTTCGACAGGCTGCACCTGATCGAAGGTGATCGGATCGTCGATGAGCTCCCCACCTATCGCGGGGAGGGCAAGTGCTTTCTGTGAGCGTGATCTCTCCTACGCTGGCCGCGCGAGCTTCCCGATCACACAGGCGGAAAACCTTCAAGCAGCGCCCGGCGTAGATCCCGCTTGCGGGTTGTAGAAGCGCGCCACCGTGAAGCCGATCAGCGTCGGCACGTGGATCGCGAACACTACGAGCGACAGCGTCAGCACGACGAGCGCGCCGCCTTTGAGGTGATTGCGCAGAAACGCGTACTCGATCGTCCCCGCGATGATCGAGTAGGCGAGCAGCGCCCACTTCGCCACGTCAAAGAAGCGCCGCCACGGAAAGTCGGCGACGCGACTCAGCAAGAAGAGGTTGACTGCGAGCAGCAGCGCCGAGGCGCCGAGCAGCGCTATCGCGGGGCCCAGCGGCACTGGTTTGGGGATATGCGAAGCCAGGTAGATGCCGCCCGCCACGATCAGCGCCAGCGAGCTCATCGCAAGCTGCGTCACCGGCGGGAGCTGCCGCTCGCCCATGTCTGTGTGTGCGGCTTTTGCCTGCTCGGCCAGGGCGCTCATCGATGGGCCTCTTGCGGCGCGAACGCCGATCGGGTGGCGCTCATGACGAGGCCAGCTTGGTCATGATCACGAGCGTTGCGACCTGCATCAACCCGGTCGCTCCCGCCGAGTAGATGAAGCGCTTCATCAGCTTCTCGATCACCGCGGGGTTCGGCTTGGGCTTCTTCAGCTCGACGAGCACCGCGATGTTGGCCGGCTCGAGCAGCCCGAGCGCGATGATCGCCATCACCCCGACTACTACGTAGCTCGCGACGACCCACCCGTGCAAATGAAAGCCCGACTGGACCGTTCCGAGGTGCACCGCGAGCTGCCAGCCCGCCGCGAGCGTGACCGTCACGACCGTCGGCATCAGCAACACCATCTTCGGCATCAGCTTCTTCGTGAACTCCACGCGCGCCGGGATCGAGAGCCTGCCCATGATCGGACCGATCACGAAGCCCAGGAACAGGTCGATGATCGTCCAGGCGGCGCCGCCCACCACGTGCAGGAAGTCGAGCGGCCAGCGGGTGTTGGTGGCGATCCCCGCGATCAGCAGCGCAAGAACGGCCCCGACGAGCGGCAGCCCGGCGCGCGGAACGATTTCGAAGTCCGCGCCGGAAGGGACCCCAGCCGGCGACGCGTGCCCCGTGGCGATCGCCGGAGCGTCAACGGCTACGTCGTGCATGCGCCGACGCTAGCGCCTCCAACAGCGATCCGTCAACCACGCAATTTCCCGCAACCGGCGACGACTGTTCACACGAGCTGGGCGAGCCTGTTTCCCGCGGCGCTCAGGACGCGTGTCGTGCCCGCCTCCAAGACGACCTGCAGATCGACGATCCGCGCCTCGAAAGGGTCGAGAGCGTTCTCGGCCGTGACGGCGTAGGCAGGAACGCCTGCCTGGCGCGCGCGTGTGGCGATCTCGAAAGCGGGGCTGCCGGCGAGCGTGCGATCGTCCAAGCGGGCCGCGGCGATGATGACGGCGCGCGCCGATCGCAGAGTTGCGTCATCGACGGCCGCGCCGTCCAGTGGGAGCACGTCTACAGGCCTCGGCTCGAGGCCTCGTCTCAACGCGCTCGCCACCCGTTCTGCGCCCAGGCGCGGGAAGTCCTCGGCGAGCACGAGCACCGTCTCGGGGATCACGGCTGGCATCCTTACAGGCTATGGCCGACGAGGAGGCGATCGTGATCGAGCTCTCAGGCCACACGCTGCGCGTGTCCAAACCCGAGAAGCTCTACTTCCCGCAAGCCGGCTTCACCAAGCTCGACCTGCTCAGCTACTACGTCGCGTGCGAGGCTGCCGTCGTGCGCCACCTGCGCGAGCGCCCGACCGTGATGAAGCGATGGGTCGACGGGGTTGCGGGGACGCCGTTCTTTCAGAAGCGGGTGCCCGACGGCGCGCCCGAGTGGCTGCAGACCGCCGTCGTCAAGTTCCCGAGCGGGCGTTCCGCGCGCGAGCTCGTCCCCAACGACGCGGCCCATCTCGCGTGGGGCGTGAACCTCGGAGTGATCGACTGGAACCCTTGGCCCGTGCGCCGCTCGGATCTCGACCATCCCGACGAGCTGCGCATCGACCTCGACCCCGGTCCCGACGTGCCGTTCGCGCAGGCGCGTTCGGTGGCGCTTGTCGTGAAGGAGGTGCTCGAGGAGAACGGCCTGCACGGCTACCCCAAGACCTCGGGCTCGCGTGGCATCCACGTGCTCGTGCGGATCGAGCCCAGCTGGGAGTTCGGACAGGTCCGTCGTGCCGCGCTCGCTCTCGCCCGCGAGGTCGAACGGCGCATGCCGGGCAAGGCGACGAGCCGCTGGTGGAAGGAGGAGCGCGAAGGCGTTTTCATCGACTACAACCAGAACGCCCGCGACCGCACTGTCGCTTCCGCCTACTCGGTGAGGGCGGTGCCCGACGCGCGTGTCTCTTGCCCGCTCGACTGGGAGGAGGTCCCGGACGTCGAACCCGACCAGCTGCGACTCGACACCGTCCCCGACCGCCTGCGCGAGCGTGGCGACCCGAGTGAGACGATCGACGATCTGGCGGGGTCGCTCGAGGGGCTGCTCGAGCTCTCCGAGCGCGACGAGCACGCCGGGCTCGGCGACGCTCCCTGGCCTCCCCACTTTCGCAAGCAGGCCGGCGAGCCGACACGAGCCCAGCCGAGTCGCCGAAGAGCAACTCGCGCAAAAGCATCGAGCGGTGAGGAGGCCGGGCGCTCCTCGGGGAAGCGCGACGCCGGCGGCAAGTCCTCCTCCGATCCGGATACGACACGTGGGAAAGCTCAATGACGCTGGCTCTATCCCCGCCGCTTTCGCCCGAGCTGGCGCTCTCACGCCGGGAGCTGCCCGAAGGCGAAGAGTGGGTGTACGAGGTAAAGCTCGACGGCTTTCGCGCCGTCGCGTTCGTCGATGGCGAGGAGGCGTATCTGCAGTCGCGCAACGGGCGCCCGCTGAGCCGCTACTTCCCCGAGCTGCGCTTCCCGGACGGCCGCTACGTGCTCGACGGGGAGATCGTCGTGCGCGGCGAGAACGGCAGAGAGGACTTCGACGCGCTAGGCCAGCGGGTGCACCCGGCGCAGTCGCGGATCGAGCGGCTGTCGGTAGAGACGCCGGCCGTCTACGTCGCGTTCGACCTACTCGCACTCGACGAGAAGGCACTGCTCGCCGAGCCCTTCGAACAGCGCCGCTCCGCGCTCGAGCGGCTCCTGGGCGACGCGCGCTTCGGCGCTGCCCCGGTCGAGCTGATCGAGTCGACAGCCGATCCGCACAGGGCCAAGCAGTGGCTGCAAAACGCCGAGGGGGCGATCGCCAAGCAGCGCGACGCCCACTACCTGCCCGGTCAACGCCGCGGCATGGTCAAGGTCAAGCGCGTGCGCACGATCGATGCCGTCGTCACCGGCTGGCGCCCGGGCAAGGAGCCCGACACCGTCGGCGCCCTGATCCTTGCGCTCTACGACGGCGATCAGCTTCGCGTTGTCGGTCACTGCTCTGGCCTGACCGCCCAGGCCAAGCGCGACCTGGTCGGCTTCTTGCGCCCCTACGAGACGGGCGAGCGTGGCTCGGCCGACCCGAGTCGCTGGAGCGCGGACAGGGATCTCGAGTGGGTCGCCCTTCGCCCCGAGCTGGTCGTCGAGATCGACTTCGACCACGTCTCCGCCGGTCGAATCCGCCACGGCGCCAAGCTGCGGCGCTGGCGCGAGGACAAGCCCCCCCGCGAGTGCACGATCGACCAGCTGGCAATTTGAAACGCGAGCCGTAGCCGGCCTGCGGGGCCGGGGCTTCCAGTTTCCGAGCGCAGCACGGTTGGATGAGGGCGCCGCCGCTACATCCCCACATCAACCGGATACGCTGGTGTCAGTGAGCGAGCGAGCATCGAGCACGGCGACGGTCGCGGAGGAGGAGTACCTGCAGAGCCTCTTCTGGCTGCACGAGGCCGGCCTGCCGATGACCGGCGCGAACGTCGCGCGCGCGATGCAGCTGTCCGCGCCCACCGTCCACGAGATGATCGGGCGTCTCGAACGCGACGGCTACGTCACGCGCGGCCAGGACCGTGCTATCGAGTTCACCACGCTCGGCGAGTCCCACGCCGAGGAAATAGTGCGCAGGCACAGGCTGATCGAGCGCTTCCTCACCGACGTACTCGGCGTGCCCTGGGACGAGGTGCACGAGGAGGCCGAGCGCCTCGAGCACGCGATGTCTCCGACGCTCGAAGAGCGGATGCTCACTGCGATCGGCGACGCCAAGACGTGCCCTCACGGCCATCCGATCGCGGCCGGAACGCGCATCGCTGGGGTTCCGCTGGCCGATGTCGCGGTCGGTGCGCGCGTGCGCATCCTGCGCTTCGAGAACGAGGCCGAGGATCTGTTGCGTTATCTGAAGCAGTCCGGAATCGAGCCGGGCATGGAGGGCACACTCGTCGCCCACGACGAGCAGGAGGTCGTCGTAGAGACGGCAGACGGGGTGCGCTGCGCGCTTACGCCGAGCGTCGCCGAGACCGTGTCGGTCACCGCCGATCCCTCGCCGCCGCCCCGCACGGCGCTGCCCGAGCAATTGGTCCTGGGCCAGCGCTACGGTCGCTGACGCGTTCGATAGCCGGCGCGATACCGCGTCTTGCTCGCTGCGTCCTTCGCCAACGGCTTCGCCGTCGGTACCGGCTTGGCTCTCGAACGCGTCAGGAGCTAATTGACCTGTAGGCCTCGGCCAAGCGCCTGATGCCCTCGTCGATCTGCTCGACCGTCACGCCCGAGTAGGCAAGGCGCATCGTGTTCTCGCCGCCGTCCATCAAGAAGTCCGTCCCCTTCACGAGCGCCACACCACGCTGCGCGGCGGCGTCGAACAGGGCGCTCACGCTCGTCCCCTCCGGGAAAGTCACCCACATGAAGTATCCACCGTCGGGCACGGTGAACCGGGCCTGCGGCAGCTCTCTGTGCAGAGCGTTCGCGAGTGCGTCCACCCGCTGCGCCAGCGCGTTCTTGACCGTCTCGATCGAGCGCTCGATCGCACCGGATGCGCAGAACTCGTACACGATCGCCTGTGAGACCATGCTCGGCGAGATGTACGTGTTCGTCGCGATCCTCGCCACGTTCGCGATCTCCTCGGCCGGCCCGACCAAGTAGCCGACCCTGATGCCTGGGCAGACGGTCTTGGAGAACGACGATGCATACACGACGCGCTCTCCATCCATCGAGAGCATCGTCGGCAGCCTCTGCCCACTGAAGCGCAGCTCCACGTAGGGGTCGTCCTCGAAGATTGTGAAGTCGTGCTCGCGTGCGAGCCCCAGCAACGCCTCGCGCTTGGCGGCCGAGAGGGTGTACCCCGCCGGGTTCTGGAAGTTCGGAATGATGTGCGCGAGCTTCGGTCTCGCGCCGTCGCCCAGCAGGGCTGCGAGCGCGTCGGTGTCGATCCCGTCTTCCTGCAGCTCCACGGCGTGCACCTTCGCCCCGCGCTCGCGCAGCGACAGCAGCGTGCGATCGTACGTCGGGCGCTCGACGACCACCTCGTCGCCTGCTTTCACGAGGTGCTCGAACAGGAATGCGTCCGCCTGCATCGAGCCGTTCGTGACGATCACCCGCTCCGGCTCCACCGCGTGCTTGGCGGCGATCCACTCCCTCAATCGCGGGTAGCCGATCGAGGTGCCGTACGCGGTCGCGCCCGCCGGGTCGCTTTCGAACGCGCGCCCAGCCGCTTCCCTTAGGCCCTCCACGTCGATGATGTCAAGCGAGGGTGCGCCTCTTGCGAAGGAGATCGTGTCTGCCATGGAGCGCGAAGCGTAGAGGAGGCGGCCGGGCGGTGCACGCGCGATCGGCCACGGTGCTCCAGCACGATCGCCGCCGCGCGCAGGACGGCGTTTCTCGCGAGAGCGGGACCTAGTCTGCGAGGACTCGTCAGCGAGCAAGCGACTGTACTGATCGATCAGGTCCCCGAACGTACGCTTCAGCGTCTCCCCGAAGCGCACGAGCTCGTCCAGGTCGATCTCCTGTTGCCTGTCCTTCGTGGCCGGGATCTCTCCGTAGATGGTCTCGCGCGCCTGGAGGCTGTAGCGCTGCTCGATCGTCTCGCGCGGCTCGAACGTCGGAGCGGCCGGGGGCGGTGGAGCGACCCTGGGCGGCGGGGCGGAAGGCGGAGCCTCGTCAGGCGGGCCCGGAGGCGATGGTGGGACTGGCGCCTGCGCGACGGGAGGCGGGGGACCGGCGGGGGCAAATCCGGACGGCGGCGCCTGGGACTGCGGACCTGGCGGCATAAATCCGGGGGATGGGTCTGTGGACGGCTCGATCGCCTCATCGACCACCCGTCCGGCCTGCTCGGCGTGCGGACGCGAGCCGCCGATCGAAGCCAGCTCCTGCTCGAGCTCCCTCAGCTTCAGCTCGAGATCTCCCAGAGTCTTTGCGACCTCCTCGTCCACAGGTTCTTAGCGTAGCGGTCGCCCGGTTAGCGCGTGTCTGCAAGCCGACCCGATCTCAGAACGTGTGCCTCGCAACATCTGGCGAGGCTTTCCGCGAAGGTGTCGCCGATCCTGTTTTTGGAACGCCGTTTTTGAGCGGACGGCTCAGTGCTTACAGTGCTTGGCTTGCTAGGCGATCAGCCCGCTCAGCGCTCGGCCGCTACCCCGCCGAGGATCTCGACGGCGATCTGCGCCACTTCGGTTGGAGTGCGCCCGACTCTCACGCCCTTCTCTTCCAGGGCCTGCGCCTTGGCGGCGGCGGTTCCCGCGCTTCCCGACACGATCGCGCCGGCGTGGCCCATCTGCTTGCCGGCCGGGGCAGTGAAGCCTGCGATATAGGCGACGACGGGCTTGCTCACCTGCTCGGCGATGTACTCGGCGGCCTCCTCCTCGGCGGAGCCGCCGATCTCGCCGGAGAGCACGATCAGCTCGGTCTGCTCGTCGGCCTCGAACAGCTCGATGATGTCCACGAACGAAGAGCCCGGCACGGGGTCTCCGCCGATGCCGACGATCGTCGAGCAGCCAAAGCCGGCCTGAGCGATCTCGTTGCCGATCTGGTACGTGAGCGTCCCCGAGCGCGACACAACCCCGACGTTGCCTTCCTCGAAGAAAGAGGCGGGGATGATGCCGACGTTGGCCTTGCCCGGCGAGAGGATGCCCGGGCAGTTGGGTCCGACCAGGCGGGTGTTCGGGTGATCGCGCTTGAGCGTGTTGTATACGCGCAGCTCATCGTGAGCGGGGATGCCCTCGGTGATCGCGATCACGAGGTCCACCCCTGCCGCGGCCGCTTCCAGGATCGAGTCGGCGGCGAACCTCGGTGGCACGAAGATCATCGCCGTGTTCGGCTGAGCCTCGCTTGCGGCCTGCTCCCAGCTGTCGAACACGGGGATACCTTCGACGTCCTGGCCGCCCTTGCCGGGCGTGACGCCACCGACGACGTTCGTGCCGTAGCGACGGTTGTTGAGCGTATGGAACGAGCCCTCTTTGCCGGTCATCCCGGCCACGCACAGGCGGGTCCTCTCGTCGACCAGGACGCTCATGCGGCCGCTCCAGCGCTCGCTTGCGCGCCTGCTGCGAGGGCGACGACCTTCTCGGCGGCCTCGTTCATCGTCTTGGCGGGGTGCACGTTCGGTAAGGCCGCCTGCTCGAGCAGCCTGCGGCCCTCGACATCGTTGGTGCCGTCGAGGCGCACGACGAACGGGACGCTCGGCTTGATCTCCTCGAAGGCCGCGATCAGGCCCTTCGCCACCTCGTCGCAACGGGTGATTCCACCGAAGATGTTGAACAGCACGGCTTTGACTTTGTCGTTTGCGAGGATCAACTCGACCGCCTGCTTGATCTTCGCTGCGTCCGAGCCCCCGCCCGCGTCGAGGAAGTTCGCCGGGCTGCCCCCCGCCTGGGCGACGACGTCGAGCGTCGACATCACGAGCCCCGCGCCGTTGCCGAGGATGCCAACATCGCCGTCGAGCGCCACATACTGAACGCCCTGCTCCTTGGCCCTTCGCTCGATCGGGTCTTCGTTCTCGCTGTCGGACAGGCCCTGGTTCTCGGGATGGCGGTAGAGCGCGTTGTTGTCGAGCGACACCTTCGCGTCGAGCGCCTTCACGTCGCGGTCGGGCGTGACGATCAGCGGGTTGATCTCGGCAAGCGTGGCGTCCTCTGAAAGCCAGACTTCATACAGGGCGAGCAGCGCGTCGGCGACCCCCTCGATTACGTCGGCGTCGGCGCCGCCGTCGGTCGCGATCTGGACGGCCTCCTCACGCGAGAGCCCATTCAGCGCGTCGACGTGGTGGCGGATCAGCTTCTCCGGGCTGTCCTGAGCGACCTGCTCGATCTCGACGCCGCCCTCGACACTGAACATCACCATCGGCTGCTTTGCCTGGCGATCGAGCAGCACCGAGGCGTAGTACTCGGTCGCGATGTCGCTCGCGTGCTCGATCCACAGCGTCCTGACCGTATGGCCGCGGATGTCCATTCCGAGGATGTTGCTCGCGTGCTCGCGCGCCTCGCCCTCGTTCGCGGCGAGCTTGACCCCGCCGGCCTTGCCGCGTCCGCCGATCAAGACCTGGGCCTTGACGACGACCGGGTAGCCGACCTCGTTCGCTGCGGCAACGGCTTCCTCGACGGTCGTGACGGCCTTGCCGTCCGACACCTTCAGGCCGTGGCGGCCAAAGAGCTGCTTGCCTTGGTGCTCGAGGAGGTCCATATGCGGGCGCGGACTCTATCGGAGAAGGCACAACGCGCGGCGGCCCATCCGCGAGGCATAATGCCCGCCCTATGGCGATCCCGAAGAACATCACGTTCGTCACGTTCGACGTCTACGGCACCCTCATCGACTGGGAGACCGGGATCTACGAGGCGTTCGCCGCCGAGGCGTCCCGCGACGGCTTCGAGATCGACCGGGGCGTCCTCATCCCGCTCTTCCACGAGATATCCCAGGAGATCGAGGCGGGATCCTACGAGCTCTATGCCGAGGTCCTGCGACGTACCGCGCTGGAGATCGCCAAGCGTCTGGAATGGAAACTCGAACCTTCGCGCTCGGGCTTCCTGCCGGACTCGGTCCAGCGCTGGAAGCCGTTCAAGGAAACGTCGACCCAGCTCGCCAAGCTCGCCAAGAAGCACAAGCTAGGCCTGGTCTCCAACATCGACGACAAGCTGCTCGGGCAGACGCGCCGCCACATCCCGATGGACTTCGAGCTGGTCGTCACCGCGCAGCAGGTCCGCTCCTATAAGCCCGACCCCGCTCACTTCGTCGAGTGCGCGCGGCGGCTCGGCTCAAAGAAGGGCTGGGTCCACGTCGCCGCCAGCCATCACTCGGACGTGACTCCGTGCGTCAAGCAGCGTATACCCGTCATCTGGGTCAACCGCAACAAGCAGACGCTCGAGTCCTCGCAGCGCAAGCCGACGGAGGAAGTGCCGAACCTGCGCGAGGCCGCCAAGCTCCTCGGTGTTTAGCGGGGTCTAGTCGGCGCTCTTGATCGTCGCGATCGGGGCGCCGGCGGCGATCGGGGCTCCCTCTGAGATCGGAAGCTCGACGATCGTGCCCGCCTTGTGGGCGGTGATCTCGTTCTCCATCTTCATCGCCTCGATGATGCACAGCAGCTGACCCTCTGTGACCGCGTCGCCCTGTTTGACGAGCACCTTCCACATGTTGCCCTGCAGCGGCGACTCGAGCGTGTCCGGCCCGCCCGCGCTCTGAGGCTTGCGCTCGGAGCGCTTCGGCGCTCGGCTTGCGGCGGGGGATGAGCCGTTCAGCGATGCGGACGCGCCGCCTGCGGGGGGCGGCGGGCCGACGACACGGACGTCGAAGCGACGGCCCGATACCTCGACTGTGTAGCTCTGCTCCACCGTAGGCGTCTCGTCCTCCTCGTCCTTGGCGGGCGGCTTCTCGAACGCGAGCGTCTTCAGCCAAGCCTTGTCCTCGAGCAGGTCCCTGCAGGTCTCGCCTTTGGCCCACTGATCGGTGGCGAGCAGCGCCTTGTGGAAGGGGATCAGCGTCTTCAGGCCTTCGATCTCGTATTCCTCGAGCGCTCTCAACATGCGCTTGGTCGCGGCCTCGCGGTCGGAGTCCCACACGATCAGCTTGGCCACCATCGGGTCGTACATCGGCGAGACTTCGCCGCCTGCGCTCACGCCGGAGTCCACGCGCACCCCCGGGCCTTTGGGCTCGGAGTAGGCGCCGATCTTGCCTGGAGCGGGGGCGAAGTTCTTGGAGGCGTCCTCGGCGTTGATCCTGCACTCGATCGCGTGCCCCCGCAGGTGGATGTCCGCCTGGCTGACGCTGAGCTGCTCGCCGGCTGCGGCCTTGATGCCCTCCTTGACGATGTCGATCCCGGTCGTCATCTCGGTCACGCAGTGCTCGACCTGGACGCGGGTGTTCATCTCTAAGAAGAAGTACTCGCCGTCCTGTAGCAGCCCCTCGATCGTGCCGGCGCCCACGTAGTTGACGGCCCGTGCGGCCTCTACGCCGATCTTGCCGATCTTGGCGCGCAGCGTCTCGTCCACGATCCACTCGGGTGCGGGCGACTCCTCGATCACCTTCTGGTGGCGGCGCTGGATCGAGCAGTCGCGCTCGCCCAGGTGGATCACGTTGCCGTGCCTGTCGGCCAGGACCTGGACCTCGACGTGTCTGGGGTCAGGCAGGTAGCGCTCCAGATAGACGGTCGGGTCGGAGAAGAACTTCTCGCCCTCCCTGCTCGCGCCCTCGAAGGCGCTTTGCAGCTCATCAGCGGTGAGGGCCACCCTGAAGCCCTTGCCGCCTCCGCCGCCGGCCGCCTTGACAGCGACCGGGAAGCCGATCTGCTCGGTGGCGATCGTCATCGCGTCCTCGACGCTCTCCACGGGCTCGGTCGTGCCGGGGACGATCGGGACGCCCGCGGCCTTCATCAGCTCGCGCGCTCTGGTCTTCGACCCCATCGCTTCGATCGCGCTCGCGGGAGGGCCGATGAAGACGATTCCAGCGTCCCCGCACGCCTGCGCGAAGGGGGCGTTCTCGGCGAGGAAGCCGTATCCGGGATGGATCGCCTGCGCGCCGGAGCGCCTTGCGACGTCAAGGATCTTCTCGATGTTCAGGTAGTTCTCTGCTGCGGGGCCCTCGCCGAGGTTGTAGGCCTCCTGCGCGCACGTCGGGTGCAGCGCGTCGCGGTCGAGCTCGGAGTAGACCGCCACGGAGGCGATGCCCATCTCCTGGAGAGCGCGCGCGATGCGGATGGCGATCTCGCCGCGGTTTGCGATCAGAACCTTGCTGAACATCGGCGGGGGAGCTTAATCGATCAACTCAGTCGCTGTGCGCGGCATGGATGCCGGGCCCGACGCCGAGTTGGGCTCCCACTCGTCGCAGCATGGCCAGCAGGGACAGGAGCTCCGCTTGGGATAGGCCGGAGCACAGCTCTGCCTCCAGCTCGCCTGCCAGCCTGAAGGCTTCTGCCAGCAGCTTGCGGCCCTCGTCTGTGAGATGGAGCGCTCGGGCGCGGCGGTCTTCGGGGTTCGCGCGGCGTTCGATCAGGCGGCGCTCTTCGAGCGCGTCGACGAACGCCACCATCCGGCTCGGAGGGATCTGCAGCTGTTCGCCGATCGCCTGCTGGGAGGCCCCCTGCCGGGATGCGATCGTGCGCAGCAGCGCGAACTCGCGCGGCTCCAGGCCGAGCGGTGCGAGCGTCGCCTGAAAGCGCCGCGAGACGGCGTAGCCGAGGCTCGAGAGCGTGAATCCGACGGACACTGCCGGCGTGTGCGCCGCCCTGGATGTCGATGAGCTCGGCCCGGCGGCGCCGTCTACACGGGCGGCGGATGAGACGCGAGAGGAGGCGTCGTTCGTCATGCCACAAACAACTATATAGCCCTAAATGATTTATGCTATAAACCGTTCCGTTCGGAATGATCGCCTCGTCGTAGGGACGGCGGCGCGGGCCAAGCCACAAGGAGGCAACCGATGTTTGAGACCGGCAGCCAACCCACGTCCGATCGACTTGCACCGATACCGGCCGGCATGATCTCGCGGCTCGCGCGCTGCGTCCTCGCGCACAGACGGGTCGTGATCGCCGCCTGGGTCCTCGCCTTCGTCGTCGGAGGCATGGGCGCGAGCAGCGTGTCCAAACGGCTGTCGTTCAACTTCGCGCTGCCGGGGCAGCCGGGCTACGAAACGGCGAAGCGGATCGCGCGCACGTACGGCAACGGCGGCGAAAGCCCGTCGTCGGTGCTCGTCGTGACGGCCCCGGCGGGCCGGACGATCTCCTCCGAGCAGGCGCAGGTCGCGGCCGCCTTCGACAGCGCCCGCGCGAGCGTCCCGCGCGTGCGGATCGTCGACTATGGCGCCACGCACGATCCGCGCTTCCTGACCAGGGACGGACGCTCGACCTACGCGATCGTGTTCACGCCGGTCGAGAAGACGTTCGGGGCGCCGAAGGCGCCCCAGCAGGCGCAGAAGGCGGTCGCCTCTGCCCTGCCCGGCTCGCAGGTCCAGCTCACCGGTCTCTCCCAGCTCGCCAACGGCGGCTCCGAAAAAGGCCCGGGCGTGTTCGTCGAGACGCTGATCGGCGGGGCGGGGGCGCTGGTGGTGCTCGCGTTCGTGTTCGCCTCGCTGCTGGCGCTCCTGCCGATGCTGATTGCGGCGGTGTCGATCCTCACGACCCTGCTCGTCGTCCTTGCCTTGACGTACGTGGCCGAAGTGTCGTTCGTCGTGCAGTTCCTCGTCTCGCTGGTCGGTCTCGGCGTGGCGATCGACTACTCGCTTTTGATCGTCACGCGCTGGCGCGAGGAGCGCGATCACGGGCGCGAGAGTTCCGAGGCGGTGGTCGCTGCGATGGCGACCGCGGGTCGCGCAGTGCTCCTGTCCGGCCTGACCGTCGCGATCGGCCTGCTCGCTTTGATCGTGCTGCCGGTGCCGGGCCTGCGCAGCGTCGGCTACGGCGGCATGCTGATCCCGGTCATCTCGACCGCCGTCGCGTTGACGTTGTTGCCGGCGCTGCTCGGCGGCATCGGCCCGCGCGTGGACTGGCCGAAGCTGCGCCACGAGGCTCAGGCGAGCCGGGGCTGGACCGCCTGGACGCGGGGCGTCGTGCGCCGGCGCGGGGTGGCGGCCGGGATCGCCGTGGCGGCGCTCGCGCTGTTGATCGTGCCGTTGTTCAACCTCACGACGGGGCAGACGAGCGCGAGCGCGCTCGCCAAGAACGGCGCCGCGCGCGAAGCGTACGATCGGCTGACCTCGGGAGGGGTCTCGAGCGGCGTGCTGACGCCGATGGAAGTGCTTGCCCACTCCGGCGAAGCGCAGGCGGTGCGAGCGCGCCTGGCCGCGGTACCCGGCATCGTTGACGTCGCCGTGTCGCGCGCGGCCGACTCGACGCGCGACGGGACCACCGTCCTGCTCGGCATTCCGGTGGCGCAGACGGACAACTCGAAGTCGCTCGCGCCCGTGCGCGCGGCGCGTACCGCGCTCAAAGGCGAGCCCGGCGCGATCGGGATCGCCGGCGAGGGGGCGATCGAGCTCGACTACCAGCACGCAGTGTTCGGGACGTTCCCGCTGATGTTCGCGATCGTCGCGCTGCTGACGATCGCCCTGCTCACGCGGGCGTTCCGCTCGCTCGTGCTGGCGGTCAAGGCGGTCCTGCTCAACCTGATCTCCATGGGCGCCGCATTCGGGCTGATGACGTGGTTCTGGCAGGAAGGCCACGGGTCGAGCGCCGTGTTCGGGATACCGGCGACAGGCGCCATCGCCTTCTGGATCCCGCTGATGGTGTTCGCGTTCCTGTTCGGCCTGTCGATGGACTACGAGGTCTTCATCCTCGCGCGCGTGCGCGAGGAGTACGACCGCACGGGCTCCACGGACGGCGCCCTCGTCGAAGGGCTCGGCCGCACGGGGCGCCTGGTGACGAGCGCCGCGCTGATCCTGTTCCTGGCGTTCGCGTCGCTCGCCTCGGCGCCGAACACCGAAATCAAGGTGCTCGCCACGGGCCTCGGCTTCGGGATCCTGCTCGACGCGACGCTCATCCGCGCGCTGCTGTTGCCGGCTGTGGTGTCGTTGCTGGGATCGTGGAACTGGTGGCTGCCGCGCCCGGTCGCCAAGGCCTTGCGGATCCCGCACGGTCGCCCGGCGCAGCAGCCGGCGGTGGAAGGCGCGTCGTAGGTTGGCTCTGAGGCGCGCCGCCGCAGCATGCTCGCGACTTCTTAGCTGCTCGGGTAGGCTGGGTACGAATGCATTGACATCGATACTGGTATGATCGTTGGCATGCGCGCTACCATCGATCGTGCCGGACGGATTGTCGTGCCCAAGGCGTTGCGCGAGGATCTTGCCTTCAAACCCAACATGGAGCTCGAGCTGACCGCGGTGGGGGGCCACTTGGAGGTCGAGCCGGTTCCGGCCGAGATGCGCTTGGAGCGGCGCAATGGGCGGCTTGTGGCCGTAGCCGACGGCGATTTCCCACCGCTAACCCAGGACGAGATCCGCGCCACGCTGGAACTGGTGCGCGAAAAACGGTGACGCCGGACAGTAGCGTCGTAATCGCGGGTTTCGCGGAGTGGCATCCCAACTTCGAGCGGGCCCACGCGGCGCTGCGGAGCGACTTTCCGTTGGGCGCTCACGTGGCGCTCGAGGTCTATTCGGCGCTGACTCGCCTGCGCCCTCCCTTTCGCGTCCCCGCAGCGCTCGCAGCCGAGTACGTCGCCGGCTTTGCGCCGAAACGTCTGACCCTGCCCGGAGGAGAGCACGATGGCATCGTGGACCGGCTCGCCGAGAGCGGCGTATCAGGCGGCGCTGTCTACGACGCGCTCGTAGGGCTCACGGCCGCCCACCACAGCCTCACGCTGCTTACGCTCGATCGGCGCGCTGAGAGTACCTACAAGCGGCTTGGTGTCAGCTACGAAATGCTGTAGCGCTACGTGGCCGCGATCATCCCGGCGGCGACCGTGTTGTTCGACGCCTCGTCGATCAGGATGAAGCTGCCGGTGCGGCGATTGACTTCGTAAGAGTCGAACACGAGCGGGGCGCTGGTGCGCAGCTTGACCCGGCCGATGTCGTTGAGCGCGAGCTCGGGCGCACCGCCGTTCTCGGCTCCGGCGAGGGCGACGCGCTCGAGCGTGTGCACGTCGACGTGGTCGCACAGCTCGTCCACGATCGCCGTCACGGTGCTCGTCGTCTGCTTGAGCAGGTAGCGCCCGCCGGGGCGCAGCGGGGCGTCGGTCATCCAGCAGACGTCGGCCTCCAGCTCGCGCGCGACGGTCGGCGCCTGCTCGGGAGGGCAGATCGTCTCGCCGCGCGAGACGTCGATGTCGTCGGCCAGGCGCAGCGTGACCGACATCGGGGCCATCGCCTCCGAGCACTCGCCGTCGTAGGTGTCGATCGCGGCGATCGCGCTGCGCCGGCCGCTCGGCAGGACGACGATCTCCTCGCCGGCGCGCAGGGCGCCGCTTGCCATCTGGCCCGCGTAGCCGCGGTAGTCGGGGGCGTCCGCGGCGGCCGGGCGGATCACCCACTGCACGGGAAAGCGCGCGGGCCTGTCGTGAGGATGGTCGTAGGCGACCTCCACCTGCTCGAGCAGCTCAAGCAGCGTCGGGCCGTCATACCAGTCCATGTGCTCGGAGCGATCGACGACGTTGTCGCCTTTCAACGCGGACATCGGGATGTAGGCGACGTCGCGGCGCATTCCCGTCCCCGTCCCGATCGTGCTGAGCTTCGCGGCGAAGCCCTCGAACTCGGCGAGGAGCTCCTCAAAGCGCGCCTGCGAGTGCTCGGCGAGGTCCATCTTGTTGACGGCCACGACCAGATGCGGGATGCCGAGTAGC
>DAHUYZ010000050.1 GCA_027306855.1 Solirubrobacterales bacterium
CCTGAGCCTGCAGGACTTCGACCTGTATGAGATCCACGAGGCGTTCGCGGCGCAGGTGCTGTGCACGCTGCGCGCCTGGGAAGACGAGCGGTTCTGCCGTGAGCGCCTGCACCGCGACGCCCCGCTCGGGGAGATCGACCGCGAGAAGCTGAACGTAGGCGGCGGCTCGCTGGCAGCCGGGCATCCCTTCGCCGCGACCGGCGGGCGGATCGTCGCCTCGCTGGCCAAGGCGCTGCACGAACGCGGCAAAGGCCGCGGCGTCATAAGCATCTGCGCGGCCGCCGGCCAGGGCGTCGTGGCCGTGCTCGAGAGCGCAGGAGGAGCACAATGAGCGACCGTTACGCACAGGCAGTCAACTCGGCCCCCGGCCGGCTCATCGCGAGCCGTCTGGGCCTTCCCCGCCCGGCGCGACTGGACCGCTACCAGGCGGGCTCGCCGGTCATCTCAGGTCCGGTGCTCGCCGGCGCGGCGCCTGGCGGGCGCCTGGCAGCGGCGATCGACCGGGCGCTCGACTCGTTCGGCGCGACACGCCCAAGCGACGAGCAGAGCAAGGTCAAGGCGCTCGTGTTCGACGCGAGCGCCATCAGCGACTCCACGCGGCTGGTGGAGCTGCAGCACTTCTTTCACCCCAACGTCAGGCGCGTTCAGAGCTCGGGACGGATCGTGGTGCTCGGCACCCCGCCTCAGGGCTTGCCGGCCAGGCAGGCGACCGCGCAGCGGGCGCTCGAGGGCTTCACGCGCTCGCTGGGCAAGGAGATCGGCCGCGGCATAACGGTGCAGCTCGTGTATGTCGCCGACGGCTCCGAGGACCAGCTCGACTCGACGCTTCGCTTCCTGCTCTCGCCACGCTCGGCGTACGTCTCAGGTCAGGTTATCCGGATCGGCGCGCCGGTCAGCGACACGCCCCGGATCGACTGGCAGAAGCCGCTTGAGGGCAAGACAGCGCTCGTGACCGGCGCCTCGCGCGGGATCGGCGAGGCGATCGCCCAGACGCTTCACCGCGACGGCGCGAAGCTCGTGCTGCTCGACGTGCCAGCCCTGTCTGAGGACCTCACGCAGGTCGCCGACCGCCTGGACGCCGAGACGATCGAGCTGGACATCACAGACGCCGAGGCGCCGGCGAAGATCGCGGGGCATCTGGCGGGCGGGATCGACATCGTCGTGCACAACGCTGGCGTCACACGTGACCGCACGATCGCCAAGATGCCCGAGGAGCGCTGGAGCTCGCTGATGGAGATCAACCTCTCGAGCGAGGAGCGAATCAACGACGAGCTCTTGGCGAAGAACCTGCTGCGCGAGAACGGCCGCATCGTGTGCGTCTCCTCGATGAGCGGTATCGCGGGCAACTCCGGGCAGACCAACTACGCCACCTCGAAGGCGGGCGTGATCGGCATGGTGCAGGCGCTCGCGCCGGAGCTCGCCGAGCGCCACGCGACGATCAACGCGGTCGCCCCCGGCTTCATCGAGACGCAGATGACCGCGAAAATGCCGATCCCGATCCGTGAAGCGGGCCGGCGCATGAACAGCATGTCTCAGGGCGGGCTGCCGGTCGATGTCGCCGAGACGATCGCCTGGTTCGCCAGCCCGGCATCGACCGCTGTCAACGGCAACGTCGTGCGGGTCTGCGGGCAGAGCCTGCTGGGGGCATGATGCGCACGCGTACGCTCAAGAGCTCCCCGTCTATCCTGGCGCTGTATGCACGCTCAGCGGTGGCGATGCTGCCCGGGAGCTCGCTGCTGCCGCTCATCCCCGGCGCCGGCAAGGAGATTCCCGAGCTGGAGCTCACGCTCCCCGGAGTGAAGGTCAAGCCGGCCGACGTCGCCGCCTACGCGAAGGTGTGCGGCTTTACCCTGCGCGACGAGCTACCGGTCACCTTCCCCCACGTGCTGGCGTTTCCGCTGCACATGGCGATCATGGCCGACGGCTCATTCCCGTTCGGGGCGGTCGGGCTGGTGCACATCGAGAACCGCATCATCCAGCGCCGGGCGATCGGCTTGGGCGAGGAGCTCGAGATAAGGGTGCGCCCAACTGCGCTTGAGCCACACCCGCGCGGGCGGGCGTTCAGCCTGCTGACCGAGGTGCTCGCCGGCGGCGAGCCGGTGTGGGAGGGCACAAGCCGCATGCTGCGCCGCGGGGGTGGCAAACAGGCCGCCTCGACCGCGACACCCCGCGGATCTGAGGAGAACCCCAGCGACTCATCAGCCGGGGACTCGGCCGCCGGCGGCACGGCGCCACAGCCCGCGGAGCTCGAGGTGAGCAGCGAGTGGCGCCTGGGCGGCGACCTCGGCCGCCGCTACGCGGCGGTGTCCGGGGACCGCAACCCGATCCATATGCACCAATTGAGCGCGAAGGCTTTCGGCTTCCCGCGCGCGATCGCGCACGGGATGTGGACAAAGGCTCGCTGCCTGGCGGCGCTGGAGAGCCGCCTGCCCGAGGCGCTCAGCGTGGAGGTGCGTTTCCGCAAGCCGATCCTGCTGCCAGCGCGCGTGCAGTTCGCGAGCGCGAGCAGGGGCCAGCAGATCGAGTTCGCCGTGCGTGACGCAAAGCGCGGCACGCCACACCTGGAGGGCAACGTGATGCCACTCGAGGCCCAGCCGACAAGCACTAGGAGCAATTAGAGAAATGAACCAAGCCAGCAAAGGGATAGCCGAGCGCAGCATGGGTATCGGGCTGCGGGCGCTCAACCGCCTGGCGGGCTCCGACGCGCTCGACCGCATCGGTGCACGCAAGCCCATCGAGAGCGTCCTATACAAGGCCACCAAGAACGGGTTTCGCTCCGCGACCGCAGCATCACGCGCGTTCAAGGCGGCCCAGAAACTCTCAAAACCGGCGCGCCAGGCGGTAGCCAAGCCGCGCGCGCTGTTCGATCTGACCCCCGACGACGAGCAGCAGATGCTGCAGGAGGCGGTGCGTGACTTCGCCTCAGAGAAGGTCCGCCCCGCGGCGCACGACGCCGACACCGCGTGCGCGGCGCCGCCCGAGCTGCTCGCCCAGGCGAACGAGCTCGGCGTGAACATGCTCGGCGTGCCGGAGGAACTCGGCGGCGTCATGGCCGAGCAGGCCGCTGTCACAAGCGTGCTGATCGCCGAGGCGCTCGCCCACGGCGACATGGGCATCGCCTACGCGGCGCTCGCCCCCGGTGCGGTCGCCACAGCAATCGGCCGCTGGGGCACCGCCGAGCAGCAGGCGAGCTACCTGCCGTCCTTCACGGGCGAGGAGGTACCCGCGGCGGCGCTGGCGCTGCTCGAGCCACGACCGCTGTTTGACCCGCTGAAGCTCGACACTAAGGCCAAGCGCGACGGGACAGACTGGGTGCTCGATGGCGCCAAGTCGCTGGTCGCGCGCCCCGGCGCGTGCGAGCTGTTCGTCATCGCCGCGCAGGCGGACGGGATCGGCCCGGCGCTGTTCGTCGTCGAGTCGAGCACCTCCGGGCTCTCGGTGCTGGCAGAACCCGCGATGGGGTTGCGCGCGGCCACGACCGGGCGCCTGGTGCTCGAGGGTGTGCGAGTGGGCGCCAGTGCGCTGCTCGCCGAGGGATCAGGAGACGCTTATCTGGAGTGCGTGCAGCGCGCGCGGATCGCGTGGTGTGCGCTTGCGGTCGGCAGCGCCCAAGCGGTGCTCGACTATGTCATCCCGTACGTGAACGATCGTTCCGCTTTCGGCGAACCGATCTCAAACCGCCAGGCGGTCGCGTTCGCCGTGTCTGACATCGGCATCGAGACAGACGCGATGCGCCTGTCCACCTACCGGGCGGCGAGCCGCGCCGACCAGGGCAAGGACTTCGCCCGCGAGACGGCGCTCGCCCGGCGGCTGTGCGCCGCCAAGGCGATGCGGATCGGATCGGACGGCGTGCAGCTGCTCGGCGGCCACGGCTATGTCAAGGAGCACCCGGTCGAGCGCTGGTACCGCGACCTGCGTGCAGCGGGCGTCATGGAGGGCGCCCTGCTCGTCTGAGCCGGTGGCACGTATGACCTTCACTGCTCGGCGTCCTCAGTCGCTCGCGTACCGAGTACGCCACGCTCCCTGCGTCCTTGACCAGCTCGGTCCTACGCACCACCGGTGCCCAAGGAGAAAGACGAAATGATCAACCTAGAGATACCGAACAAGTTCAAGCCGCTTGTCAACCAGGCGCACGAAGTCGCGGACAACGTGCTGCGGCCGATCTCCCGCAAGTACGACGTTGCCGAGCACTCCTACCCCAAGGAGCTCGACATGCTCGCGTCGATCATCGACGGGATGAACGACGGCTCGGACAGCGGCACCGGCGCGACCGGCGTGCGGCGCTCCTCCGACGCAGGCGACGGCTCCAACCGCAACGGCACAAACATGTCGACGGTGCTCAGCATCATCGAGATGTGCTGGGGCGACGTCGGCCTGCTGCTCTCGATGCCGCGCCAGGGCCTCGGCAACTCGGCTATCGCCTCGGTCGCGACCGAGGAGCAGCTCGAGCGCTACGGCGGCAAGTGGGCGGCGATGGCGATCACCGAGCCCGAAGCGGGCTCTGACTCCGCCGCGATACGCACCACCGCGGAGCTCGACGCGGAGACCGGGGAGTACGTGCTCAACGGCGAGAAGATCTTCGTCACCTCCGGCGACAGGGCTGACCTGATCGTCGTGTGGGCGAGCCTGGACCGCTCCAAGGGCCGCGCGGCGATCAAGTCGTTCATCGTCGAGCGCTCAAACCCGGGGCTGATCCTCGACCGGCTCGAGCACAAGCTCGGGATCCGCGCCTCTGACACGGCGGACTTCCGACTCGAGAACTGCCGGGTGCCCAAGGAGGCGCTCATGGGCAGCCCCGAGATCGACGTCAAGCAGGGCTTCGGCGGCGCGATGCAGACGTTCGACAACACCCGCCCGCTGGTGGCGGCGATGGCGATCGGGGTGGGGCGCGCCGCGCTGGATGAGACACGCAAGCGTCTCGCCGACGCGGGCGCCCAGATCGATTACGCGACGCCAGCGTTCAGTCAGCACGCCGCCGTCGCACGCTTCCTCGAGATGGAGGCAGACTGGGAGGCGGCGCGGCTGTTGACGCTGCAGGCAGCGTGGATGGCTGACAACGGCAAGCCGAACTCGCTGCAGGCCTCGATCGCCAAGGCGAAGGCAGGCCGTGCCTGCGTCGAGGTGACGCTTGGCTGCGTGGAGCTGTGCGGCTCGGTCGGGTACGGCGAGAGCGAGCTGCTGGAGAAGTGGGCCCGCGACGCGAAGATCCTCGACATCTTCGAGGGCACCCAGCAGATACAGCTGTTGATCATCGCAAGGCAGCTGCTCGGCAAGAGCTCGGCCGAACTGAGATAGCGCCGGCGCCGCACAGCCCCGCGCCGCGCGCTCATCGGGCCGTCTCTCGATCGCCGCCCTGCAGCGCGGGCGTCAGCGCCGGCTTGTCGGTCGGTATGACGATCCCCAGCTGGCGCGACTGGGCGAGGACCGTGCCGTCGGGCGCCCACATCACGCCATCCTCCTCGAAGAAGCCTTCGTGGAGCAGGCGGGTCTGGAAGATCCCCAGGCACAGCGCCGCCGGGTCGCAGCCGGCCTGCGCGATCGGCCTGCGGAAGTGGATCGTCAGATCGACGGTTGGGCTCACCGCCGGCTCAGACAGTCCGATGAATGACGGCGGAAACCATGCGTCGCAGAAGAGGGCAAGCAACGGCGCGTCGACGGCGCGCTCCTCGGGCAGACCGATCCAGCCGCCTATCTTCATCGGTGCGCCGCTGCCCGTGAACGGGATCGCGCCGACGCGGGGCTGCATGACGAGCCGGCGCGTGAACTCGGGCGCTCCCTTGAACAGCTTCGGGGTCGACTGCCGCTCCTCGTCAGGCGGAGCGACGTCGGGCATCGGGATCTCACCGACATCGGGCGCGCGCCAGGGCACCGAGAAGGCGGCCAGCGCGAGCGCGAACAGCATCCCGTCCTGGGTCATGCGCGCCGACAGCGTGCTCAGCGAGCGCCCTTCGCGCTCCACCGTCACGGCGATCTGCACCGGCCCGGGCTTCGGCGAGGAGGCGTAGTGGATCGTCAGCGAGCGCGGCGCCCGCTCGGCGTCATCGACGGTCTCGATCAGCGCCTTCATCAGCATCGCCGCGACATAGCCGCCGTGCGGTCCCACACCGGCCCGCCAGCCTGTCGCGACGGTGGCTGAGAACCGGCCGTCGTCGACGCGTGTGACGGCCGTGTCGCGATCGAAGACGGTGTCCATGGTTTGCGCGAGGAGAGCGTCCGGCAAGCGCGCTGGCTGTGTGGCCAGTCTGTGCTGCGCCTCAGCCGCGCACGAGCCGCTTGTAGGTGATGCGGTGAGGGCGGTCGGCGGCGGCGCCAAGACGCTCACGACGGTGCTCCTCATAGGCCTCGAAGTTGCCCTCGAACCACACGACCTGCGAATCGCCCTCGAAGGCGAGAACGTGCGTTGCGACCCTGTCCAGAAACCAGCGGTCGTGCGAGATGACCACGGCGCATCCGGGGAAGTCGAGCAGCGCCTGCTCCAGTGCGCGCAGCGTGTCTACATCGAGATCGTTCGTCGGCTCGTCGAGTAGCAGCAGGTTGCCGCCCGAGCGCAAGAGCTTGGCGAGGTGCACCCTGTTGCGCTCGCCGCCCGACAGCTTCGAGACCTTCTTCTGCTGGTCCGATCCCTTGAAGTTGAAGCCGGCGGTGTACTGGCGCGAGTTGACTTCCCTCTCGCCCAGCTTCAGCTGATCTAGGCCGTCTGAGATCTCCTCCCAGACCGTCTTCTCCGGGTCCAGGGCGTCTCGCGACTGATCGACATAAGCGAGCTTCACGGTGTCGCCGAGCATCAGCGTGCCCTCGTCGGGCGACTCCTCGCCGACGATCATCCTGAACAGGGTCGTCTTGCCCGCGCCATTCGGACCGATCACGCCGACGATTCCCGCGCGCGGAAGATCGAACGAGAGCGACTCGATCAGCAGACGATCCCCAAACCCCTTGCAGAGGTTGTCGGCGACGAGCACCTTCTCGCCGAGGCGGGGCCCCGGCGGAATGTGGATCTGGACCTCGTCGAGCTTGACGTTGCGCTCCTGCGTGACGAGCTCCTCATAGCGCGCAAGGCGCGCCTTGGACTTCGTGCGCCTGCCCTTCGGGTTGGTGCGCACCCATTCGAGCTCGGCTGCGATCGTGCGCTGGCGGCTCTTTTCGCTGCGCTCTTCCTGCGCCAGGCGCGCCTGCTTCTGTTCCAGCCACGATGAGTAGTTGCCCTCGTAAGGGATGCCCCTCCCGCGATCGAGCTCGAGAATCCAGCCGGCGACGTTGTCCAAGAAGTAGCGGTCGTGGGTGACCGCGACGATCGTGCCCTTGTACTCGGCCAGATGCTGCTCCAACCATGCCACCGACTCGGCATCGAGGTGGTTGGTGGGCTCGTCGAGCAGCAACAGGTCGGGCGCGGACAGCAAGAGCCGGCAGAGCGCCACGCGCCGGCGCTCGCCGCCGGAGAGCCTCGAGACGTCCGCGTTGGGCGGCGGCAGCCTCAGCGCGTCCATCGCGTAGTCGAGCTGCGTGTCGAGGTTCCATGCGTCGGCCGCTTCGATCTTGGCCTGCACGGAGGCGAACTCGTCGGCCACGTCGTCGGAGTAGTCGGCGGCCAACTCGTTGAAGCGGTCGAGCAGCGCGCGGGTCGCGGCCACGCCGTCTTCGACGTTGCCCTTCACGTCCTTTGACTCGTCCAGGTGCGGCTCCTGCTCGAGCAGCCCGACCGTGGCGCCCGGCGCGAGCATCGCGTCCCCTCGATACTCCTCGTCTAGCCCGGCCATGATGCGCAGCAGCGTCGACTTGCCCGCACCGTTGTAGCCGAGCACACCGATCTTCGCTCCCGGCAGGAACGCGAGCGTGATGTCGCTCAGCACCGTCTTGTCCGGCGGATGCGTCTTCGTCAAACGGTGCATCGTGAAGATGTACTGGGAAGACATTGGCAGGCAGGATAGGGGGTCGGTAACGTGATCCTGGTCATGCCCGGCGCAGTCCTCGACATCGAGCAGCACCTGCTCCTGCTGGAGCTCGAGCCCCCGTTCGGTGTGCGCGACGTGCAGCTCGCGCGCCGGCGCATGGCCAAGCGCTGGCACCCCGACATCGCGCCGGCGGGCCGGCAGTTCGAGCACGAGCGCCACCTGAAGGCGATCAACGAGGCGGCCGACCAGCTCGTGCGGCTCGCCGAAACCTCGCGCGGCGGGAAGGTCTCGCGCAACGCCGTCAAGGTGAGCGCCGCCGCGGCTAGGCAGGCGCGCGAGGAGGCCGGCAGGCGCGCCTATGAAGCCGAGCAGCGCGCGCGCGAGCAGGCGGCCGATCGCGCCAAGAACGACCCGTTCGGATCCCGCGTCCCAGACCACTCGGTCGTGCACCGCTACGCCCGCTGCCTATCCTATCCGGAGTGGGGGGTGGGGACGGTCGAAGGCATCTACTTCACCGGCGACAGCGAGGTGGGCCAAGACGTCCAGCAGTGGGCGCGGGTCAAGTTCAGCCACGGCATCAGGACCGTGCCCGCTGGAAGCATGAAGTTCGTCGACTTCTCAAAGCCCGATCCGGCGAGCGAGCGCGTCGAGCGATTCATGACGGCCGCCCAGCGCGCGATGGCCGAAGGGGAGTATGAGTTAGCGGCAAAGCGACTGGTGTACGCGCGCGACGCCGAGCCCAAGAACGTCGGCGTGCTGCGCCTGATGACGCTCGCCTTCTGGCAGGCCTCCAACTTGGAGGCGGCGGCCCGCGCCGCACGAGACTGGGCGCGGGTGGATGGCGAGCGCCCCGCGGCACATCGCTTCGCTGCGAGGATCTACGAGGACATGGGCGCGATCGATCTCGCCGAGGAGGCCGCCAGCCGCGCGGCCGAGCGCGGGCCGAACGATCCGAGCGCGTGGGAGCGGGTCGGCCGGTTGCGGCTGGCGCTGCTGGATCGCGAGCGCTCGCTCCAAGCGCTGGAGCGCGCCCTGGAGCTGGGCGCAAACGGCGAGGTCAGCGATCTCGTCAAGCAAGCGCTTGCGCTCGAGCCTCGGGGCGGGGTCGCTACCCGAGAATGTTCACCGCGCGGGAAACGATCAAGCCGAGCGTGATCAACGAGACGATCGCCTGTACGCCCATCGTGCTCTTCGCGGCGGCGCTCAACGGCATCGTGTCGGTCGGCGAGAACGCTGTCGCGTTGGTCAGCGACACGTACAGATAGTCGATGAACCGGGGCCGCCAGTCGATCGGCTCGATCCTGTCGTCAGTCATCTGCGGGAACAAGAAGTCGGGTGTTCCGTCACGGCCGGCCGCCCGCCGGCCCGGCCCGCCGCGGTCCATCTCCCAGTACCAGAGCCCGAAGATCAGGAAGTTCGTCAGCCAGATCAAGACGCCCGACCAGATCAGCTCGGGTCCGTTCGAGACTTTCCCGTGCAGCAACAGATGGGCGAGCGCCTCCAGCGAGTAGACGTTGGCCGCTGTCACGAACGCCGTCAGCCCGAGCGCGGCGCGCCGCCGGCGCGGGTGTTCGTGCTCGAGCTGGCGCGGGGTTGCGAAGAACATGCCGATCAAGAGCGCCCCCTCGAGCGACGGGATCAGCCACGACGGTCCCGCGGTCAGCCGGTTGGGCAGTGCGAGCTGCAGGAGAATGGCCGCCAGAATCGTTGCCTGTGCCGGCCAGAACGGCTCGGAGGCGGCC
The DNA here is from genome assembly GCA_027306855.1 of Solirubrobacterales bacterium. GTDB lineage: Bacteria > Actinomycetota > Thermoleophilia > Solirubrobacterales > Solirubrobacteraceae > Palsa-744. Next base: position 9,632 of record DAHUYZ010000050.1, read on the forward strand.
GGTGGCGGGTAGGGGCGACCCGGCTGGGCTGAGGATTCCTGGGCCACGACGCGAAAGCGTATGGGCCGGGTCGGCGGAGCGATAGCCTCTCGGGAGTGGGTATCGAGAGCCCCGTACACCTCCTGTTCTTGGCGGCCGTCGCGCTGATCGTGCTCGGCCCCAAGCGCCTGCCGGAGTTGGCCCGCGCGCTCGGCAAGGGCATGCGCGAGTTTCGCGAGGCGCTCAACGGGGGCGCCAGCGAGGAGGAGTAGGTCCGGCTCAGCGGATACCGTGCCGCGGTGCGCTTGATCGTCGCCCGCTGCGAGGTCACCTACATAGGCCGAACCACGACGGTGCTCCCTGAGGCGGTGCGCCTATTGATGTGCAAGGCGGACGGCACATTCATGGTGTGGGCCGACGGCGGCTCCCCGAACGTCAAGCCGCTGAACTGGATGACCCCGCCGACCGTGCTGGAAGAGCGGCGCGGCAAGGACGGCGCGCTGGAGCAGATGATCGTACGCAAGCAGCGAGCGGATGAGCGCCTGGAGATCGCCATAGCGGAAGTCATGGCCGACTCGGAGCACGAGCTCGATGCGATCGTGACGCTCGAGAAGGAAGGTCTCGAGCGCGAACTGCAGGAGATGCTTGCCGCTGCGCCGCATTGGTGTGGCGAGGGCTTCCGGCTCGTGCGGCGCGAGTGGCCGACCGATATAGGCCCGGTCGATCTCATGTGTCGCGACCTCGAGGACGAGTGGGTGGCGATCGAGGTCAAGCGGGTCGCGACGATGGAGTCGGTGCGCCAGCTGACCACGTATCTCGAGCGCATCCGCCTCGACCCGGCGATGGCCTCGTGTCGCGGGGTGCTCGTTGCCAAGTGGGTCAAGCCGCAGGCGCGCGTGCTCGCCGCCTCCTATGACATCGATTGCGTCGAGGTCGACGTCGAGGTCTTGCGCGGCAACCGCGAGCCCGAGCTGCGGCTGTTCGCGGCGTAAACGCGCGCGGCACGTGCCATGGCTGCGAGGTGCGGGGCCGGCTGCCACATCTCGGCTCCGCCGGGTAGTCTGCGCTCACGATGAGCGACGACACTGCCCTCCAGACCCCCGTGCTGACCGAGCGCCGCGGCAACGTCCTGCTGATCACGCTCAACCGGCCCGACGCGCGCAATGCGATCAACCTGGCGGTCGCCGAGGGCATCGCGGCCGCGCTCGATGAGCTCGACGGCGACGGCGAGCTGAGCGTCGGCGTGCTCACCGGCGCGGGCAAGGGCTTCTGCGCAGGCATGGACCTGAAGGCGTTCGTCGTGGGAGAGCGTCCATGGGTCGGCGATCGTGGCTTTGCGGGCATCGTGCAGCGCTCCTCTTCCAAGCCGCTGATCGCGGCGATCGAGGGCTTCGCCGTCGCCGGGGGCCTCGAGGTGGCGCTCGCCTGTGACCTGCTCGTCGCCGCCCGCGGCGCAAAGCTCGGGATCCCCGAGGTCAAGCGCTCGCTCGTGGCGGCCGGTGGCGCGCTGTTGCGCCTTCCCAAGCGCATCCCCTATCACGTCGCGATGGAGCTGGCCCTGACGGGCGATCCGATCAGCGCCGAACGAGCCGAGCGGATCGGCCTCGTCAACCGTCTGGCCGAGCCCGGTGGGGCTGTCGAGGAGGCGCTTCGTCTCGCCGAGCAGGTTGCGGTCAATGCGCCGCTTGCGCTCGCCGCCTCCAAGCGCATCCTCCAAGAGCAATGGGATTGGAGCGCTGAGGAGATGTGGGACGCGCAGGTCGCGATCGCCGAGCCGGTCATGCGCTCCGAAGACGCTCGTGAGGGCGCGACTGCCTTCGCTGAGAAGCGCCCACCCGTGTGGCGCGGGTGCTAGATTCGCGCCGCGGCACGGCTCGCGCCGATCGGACGGCGTGCGCCGATCGAACGCCAGGTGTGGCGCGTCAGCGACCAGCGCGCCGCTTGCGCCGGCGCTGGCGCAAGATCGCGAAGAAGCGGCGCCACAGAGCGGCCATCAGCGCTCACCAGGGGTCTTGCGCGGGTACTGGGAGATCGGGATGTCGAGGTTCAGCGCCGTCCTGACGATGCGGCTCTGCTCGGCGATGTGGGCGGCGGGGTAGCCCTCGCCCGGGCTGGCGCGCTCGGGACGGCCTATGTAGCCGAAGTGCATGCGCTCGGGCATGATCTGCATCAGGCGCGGGAACATGTGGGCACGCGCCCCCATGTTGCGCGGCTCCTCCTGCACCCACACGACCTCTTCGAGGTTCGGGTAGCGGGCGATCAACTCGGTGATGCTCTGCTCGGGGAACGGGTAGAGCAGCTCGATGCGCCCGATGGCCACGCGACCATCATCCCCCCGATCGGAGTGGCCGGCCAGGTCGTAGTAGATCTTGCCGGTGCACAGAACGAGCCGAGTGACGCTCTCCTCGGCGACGCCCGGGTCGGCGAGCACGGGACAGAAGCGCGAGTCGCCAGACAGGTCTTCGAGCGTGTTGGTCGCCTGTGGTAGGCGCAGCAGCGACTTGGGAGTCATGATCACGAGTGGGCGCTGCTTGGCGATCCGCGCTTGGCGGCGCAGCAGGTGGAAGTACTGCGCCGGCGTCGTGAGATTAGCGACGCGTATGTTGCCCTCCGCGGCGAGCGACAAAAAGCGCTCCAGCCGTGCGGAGGAGTGCTCGGGACCAGATCCCTCGTAGCCGTGAGGCAGCAACAATGTCAGGCGCGAGGTCTGGCCCCACTTGGCGAGTCCCGAGGCGATGAACTGGTCGACGATCACCTGCGCCGAGTTGACGAAGTCGCCGAACTGGGCCTCCCAGAGGACGAGCGTCTCGGGCGCCTCCTGGCTGTAGCCGTACTCAAAGCCCATGCACGCAAGCTCTGAGAGCGGGCTGTTGTGGAGCTCCATCGGGGCGAGCGCATCCGGAAGGCTCTGAATCGGGCAGAAGGCCTGCCCGGTCTTCGCGTCGTGCAGCACCATGTGGCGCTGGCTGAATGTGCCGCGCTCGGTGTCCTGGCCGGTCAGGCGGACGGGCGTGCCCTCGGTCAGCAGCGAGGCGAACGCGAGCGCCTCGGCGTGCGCCCAGTCGATGCGCGGCTCGTCTGAGTCCTGCGCGCCGGCGCCGTCGAGCGCGTGGCGGCGGCGCTCGAGCTGCTTGACTAGCTTGGGGTGAACGGTGAAGCCGTCCGGAGCTCTCAACAGCGCCTCGCCGAGCTGGCGCAGTCGCTCGCCCGGTACGGCCGTGCTCACTTCGGGGCTTGGCGTGCGGTCGAGTTGGTACTCGCCGGTGCCCTGCTCGATCGTTCCGTGCTCCTCTGCCGCCGCGATCCTCGCCTTCAGGCGCTGGTGGAGGATCGTCAGGTTGTCCCACACCTCCTGACCGAGCTGCTCGACCTCCTCGCCGGAGACGGCGCCCTCGGCGACGAGCTGCTGTGCCCACAGCTCATACACGCGCTTCTTCGTCTTGATCTTCGAGTACATCTCCGGTTGCGTATAGGCAGGCTCGTCGGACTCGTTGTGGCCGAAGCGGCGATACCCGATCAGGTCGATCAGCACGTCGTGGCCGAACTGCAGGCGGTAGGCGAAGGCAAGCCGTACGGCGCTGATGCAGGCCGGCACGTCGTCGGCGTTCACGTGGATGATCGGCACGTCGAAGCCCTTCGCCAGATCCGAGGCCCAGCGCGTGGAGCGCGCGTCGTCGGGGTCTGTCGTGAAGCCGATCTGGTTGTTCATCATCAGGTGGACCGTGCCCCCCACCTGATAGCCGTCGAGTGCCTGCAGGTTCAGCGTCTCGGCCACCACGCCCTGCGCGGGGAAGGAGGCGTCGCCGTGAATCACGATCGGCACCGCCGTGTTCGTGTCCTGCTGCGGGCGCGGGCCGCTGCGCGTCGTCTGAGCCGCGCGGGTGGCGCCCTCGACGACGGGGGAGACGTACTCGAGATGGCTCGGATTGGACTCGAGGTTGACCCTGATCGTGCCGCCGTCCGGAAGTCTGTAGGAGCCCTGGGTGCCATGGTGGTACTTCACGTCGCCGGTGCCCCCCTGGGGGATCGTCGTGATCGCCTCGAGCGTGGAGGCGCCCTCGAACTCGGCAAAGATCGTGTCGTAGGAGCGCCCGAGGTTGTGGGCCAGCACGTTTAGCCGGCCGCGATGGGCCATCCCGATCACGACCTCCCGCCCACCGTTGGCGGCGGCGAGCTGGATCAGCTCGTCGAGCATCGGCACCGTCATGTCGAGGCCCTCGATCGAGAACTGGTGCTGGCCGAGATAGGCCTTGTGCATGAAGCGCTCGAGCGCGTCGACCTCGACCAGGCGCTTGAGCAGCGCCTTGCGCTGCTCGTCTGGGAGCGGCTGCCTGAACGTGCCCGACTCGATCTGCTCGCGCAGCCACACGCGCTGGCGGTGCGAGGAGAAGTGCTCGATCTCATAGGCGATCGTCCCGCAGTAGGTTTCGCGCAGATAGGGCAGCGCCTCGGCGAGCGTCGCGCCCGGCACGTACATGCGCAGAATGCGAGCCGGGATGCTCGCCATCATCTGTGGCGTCAGGCCCTGCTCCTCGGGATTCAGCTGAGGCTCGCCCTCGGGCTCTGAGCCGAGCGGATCGAGATGGGCAGCGAGATGGCCGTGGCTGCGGTAGCGGTGCACAAGTGTGCTTGCCGCCTGCACCGCCTGGAGCGTCCGCTCGTCTGGCGCGCCCCCCGGCTCCGGCGCAGCCGGCTTTACCGCGGCGCTCGGCGCGGGGGCAGCGAGCGCCTGGGGAGGCGCGGGCGCCGGCCCGAGCTGCACGCCGAGCGAGGCGAACACGTCCTCGTAGAAGTTCTCTTCGCCCGCGAGCCGCGCATCGATCAGAGCAAGAAAGCGTCCCGACTCCGCGCCCTGGATGACGCGATGGTCATAAGTGGATGTCATCGTCATGACCTTCTCGGCGCCGATCGTCGCTGCGATCCGGCCGAGCCCGGGGGGGTAGGCGATCGCGCCGGGCGCGACGATCGTGCCCTGGCCGGTCATCAGCCGCGGCACCGAGGCGATCGTGCCGATCCCGCCGGGG
>DAHUYZ010000051.1 GCA_027306855.1 Solirubrobacterales bacterium
AGCAGCCGCCTCCTCCTCCGAGCAACCCCTTGCCTGTAACGCAGTCGCCGTAGTAGACGGAGTCCCCGATCCCGGGGTTGTAGCCTTCTCGGCCGTCGACCGCGACCAGAGGCCGGCCTCCGAAGTTCGTGCCGACCCAGTAGAGCCTGAAGTAGGGGAACGTCTTTGCTTCGGTGAGCGAGCCGGAGCCGAGGTGGGCGGGATGGTCAGTCGAGCAGCCGGCGGCGCCAAGCAGCAGCGCCGCGGCGAGCAGTGCGGTGGCGAACAGGCGGATCACCCGTCGATTATCGGACACTCCACCGGCGCGTGCTCGCCATACTGGCGGGCTGTGGAGAGCGAGATCATCGTGCAGTCCTCCGAGCCGGCCGCGCCTTTGGCCCCGAACGCGGCGCCACAGGCGATCCCGCCGCCGGAGCTGGGCGCGGAGGCGAGCCGATCCCGCGTGAGCGACGGTTGCGCTCGCGTGGCCGCCGGACTGCGCGTCGTTGTCGGGAGCGTATCGCCCGCGTTCTGCATGGCCGCGCTGCTGGGAGGCGCCTGGTTTGTGCTCGCGCCTCGTACGCCTGACTTCGCGGCCCAGTACTACCGGGCGTGGCTGTTCGAACACGAAGGCTTCTCGTTGTGGGACAGCAACTGGTACGCAGGGCACCACCTGCCTGGCTACAGCCTGCTGTTCGGTTGGGCGGCTCTGATCCTGGGCACGCGTGTCGTGGGGGCACTCGCCGTGCTCGTCTCGACCGTAGCGTTCGAGCGTCTGGCGGTGCTTCTGTATGGGCCTCGGGCACGGCGGGCTGCGGTCGTCTTTGCGGTGGGGGCGGCCGGGGACCTGTGGATCGGCAGGGTGACGTTTGCGCTCGGCGTGACGCTCGGCGTGCTCGCGGCGCTTGCGTTCGAGCGTAAGCGGCCCGTCATCGCCGGTGCGCTCGCGTTGCTGTGCGCCGCGGCAAGTCCGGTTGCGGGCTTGCTGCTCGCGCTGGCAGGGGTGACGTATGCGCTCGCAAGTCGCCGCCGTATTCCAGCGCTCGTGTTGAGCGCCCCGCCGCTCGTGCTCGTGCTCGTCGTGCAGGCGCTGTTTCCCGAGGGTGGCTGGGAGCCGTTCGCTTTCAGCTCGATCGTCGCGACGCTGGGCGTGACGGGGGCGTTCGTCTACGCGCTGCCGCCCCAGGAGCAAACGCTTCGGATCGGGGCGTGGCTTTACGTGGCGGCGACGCTCGTCTCGATCGTGCCGACGCCGATGGGCAGCAACGTCGATCGTTATGCCGTCCTTCTCGCCGGGCCTCTGCTGCTGTGCGCGCTTGCGCGACACGGCTGGCGGGCTTCTGGGCGACCGCTGGCGGGCACTGCGATCGCGTTGCTGGGGATCGTCACATGGACGGTTTGGGGCCCGGTCCGCGAGACAATCGGGATCGTCGGCGACCCATCGACGAGCGCCGTGTACTACGCCCCGTTGAAGCGCTTTTTGGGCTCCCACGACGGCTCGCTCATCCGCATAGAGGTCCCGTTCACGCGTTCCCACTGGGAGGCCGCCCTGCTCGCGCCCGAAGTCGAGCTCGCCCGCGGTTGGGAGCGCCAGCTGGACAAGCGCTATGACGCGCTGTTCGGCGAAACTTTGACCCCGGTCGCCTACCGCGAATGGCTGCGGCGCGAGGCGGTCAGCTACGTGGCGCTGCCCGATGTGCGCTTCGACGGCTCGAGCTATGAAGAGGCCGCGCTGATCAGGAACGGCCTGCCGTTCCTGCATGAAGTAATGCGCAGCGCGCACTGGCGCGTGTTCGCGGTGAGCGACCCGAGTCCGATGGCCTCAGCGCCGGCGAGCCTGATTGCGCTCGGCCATGACTCGTTCACGTTGCGCTTCGCTGAGCCCGGCAGCTCGATCGTGAGGCTTCGCTACACGCGCTACTGGAGCCCGACGGCGGGATCGGCGTGTGTGAGCGAAGGCGCCGGTGGCTGGACAAAGGTGACCGTGCGGCGCGCCGGGACGGTCAGTGTCGCCGCGCGCTGGTCGCTGGGGCGGGCGCTTGGGCTGGATGACGGCTGCTAGGGCCCTTAGCGCTTGGCGTGTACGGCTGCAGCGCGTATAGCCCGGTATAGCCGCTCAGATAGATGTTGTGGCCGTCGCTGACGACGGGATCGAAGGAGCCGGTGCCCATCGTGAACACCACTTGCCCGGTGGAGATGTCCAGGCCGGTCGTGTGGTGGGTGCCGAGGTCCGCGTAGTACACGGTGCGGCCGATGATCGTCGCCGAGCCCGAGATGCGTCCGCCGTCGTGGTGTTCCCAGTCGATATGCCCGGAGCGGGCGTTGATCGCGTAGAACGTGCCGTCGTAGGAGCCGAGGTAGATGGTCGGCCCGAGCCCGGGAGCGTCGGCGACGGCCGGCGACGCGTACACGTATGCCCCGGTCTGAACGGCCCAGTCGAGTTTGCCGGTGTACTGGTCGTAGGCGTAGACGCGCCCGTCGGTGTTGCCGAGGAAGACCCGCCCGTAGATGACGGCGGGCGTCGAATAGAACGTGCCGCTCCCGAGTGGCGCTCCTTCGGAGCCGCTGATCCAGATCCGATGACCGTCGCTCTCCCGGATGGCCTGGACCTGGCCGGAGTAGTCGCCGAAGTAGAGCACTCCGTTCCAGAGACTCGGGCTCGCCTTGACCGCTTCCGCCGCATGGTAGGTCCAGATCTGTCTTCCGGTGCGCGCGTCGAGCGCGTAGACGGTGCCGTCTTGGGTGCCGAAGTAGAGCCGTCCTTTGTCGAGCAGCGGCGAGGACTCGGCGCGACTGGGAAGATCCCGCGACCAGCGGATATGGCCGTTTGCGCTGTCGAGCGCGACGACCCGCCCTGCTTCCTGGCCGGGTGTGCGCGAGAGCACCGTGGCGTACACAGTGGTCGCGTCTACGGCGGGCGTCGCCGCGGACAGGGCGCCGAGGCTGCGCGACCAGACATCGCGTCCGGTGTTCTTGTCGATCGCGTGGAGGGTGGCGTCGTCGGAGAGCTGGTAGATGCGGTTGTCGTAGATGACGGGCGGGAACTCGAGCAGGGCGCCGCCCGTATGGACCCACAGCTGCCTGAACGGCGGCTTCAGGCCTGGGGCTGCCGGAAAGAAACGTGTGTGATTCTTTGTGTAGCCGTACAGCGGCCACGCAAAATGGCTCGGGGGCTTGACCGGCGGCGCCGGGGCGGGCTGCGGCGTGAAGCGGGCGTCCGGGTGGTAGACGTTGCCGGTGCGGTTCTTCTCGTAGAGGTAGGCGCCGAGCGCGACTCCGAGCGCCAGCACGATCGCGGCGGCGGCGATGATCCGTCCCCGTGTGGAGCGGGGCACGATGCGGAAGTTGCGGCTACTCATCGTCGATAGGAGCGCTTGCTCACGCCGCGAGCCTGTCGCGTGAGGGGTGCTCGGCGGATTGACGTTGCCGGCGCCGGGCGGTCTTGGGGGTCATCTTGGTCTTGGGAGATGTGCGCATCGAGCGTGCCATTGTCGAGGATCGGCGGGTGATCTGAGCCACCAGCGACAGCGCTGAGAGTCCGACGAGCCCGCAGCTGACCGCCACCAGCGGCAGGAGCGTCAAGCCTGACACGAGCGCCACGATTTCGTGTCCGGACGAGAGCGACCAGTTCCAGAGCAGATAGTCGCCGCCCGTTGCGAGGAGGGGCAACACGAGGGCCCGGTAGCGCACGGGGACACCATAATGGGCCGGCGGGACGGCAAGACTGGAGCCGACGCTCGGAGGCGGGGAGCGCAAGCGGCCGAGCGGAGTTTCGGGCGCCCGACGGCGTCGTGTGCCGGTACGATGGACGCACGCGCGGGCGAAGTGTTGTGGTGGCACAGGACCCTTCCAAGGTCTTAGCACGGGTTCGATTCCCGTCGCCCGCTTGACGGACCGGCGGCAGGCTCACGAGCCCCTGTCCGTAGGCGCTCGCGCTCAGAGGAGCGATGCTCGTAGAATCAAAAGAGCACCACGGGGAGTGGCGCAGTCTGGTAGCGCACCCGGCTGGGGGCCGGGCGGTCGCAGGTTCAAATCCTGTCTCCCCGATCACAGCTTCCGAGCACTCATCAGGTCGCACAAGGTCCTCCCCGATCCAAGAAAAGACCTGGCAAACGGCTACTTGGTCCGTCGCGCCACCGTGTATGATCGCCGACGATGAGACGTGCCGGGAGGCTGGTCGGTCGGTGTGTAGCGGGCACGTGTGTGGCGATTGCGTGCGCTCTGACGCCCGCAGGGATTCTGCCCGCCGTGGCAGGAGCGGAAACCGCTCGCTACACGGTCCACTTCGATTCGACCATGGTCGACGAATTCCCCGGCAACGAAAACGCCGCGCACGGCAAGTTCACCAACGAGTACACGGCGACCGTGCCGCTCGCGTCGGCCGCGAAGGGCTCCCCCTACTCCGGCAGCGTCACCGGGAGCTATGCGCGCACGGAAGGCGTGGCCGAACTGGAAGGCCAGCAGTGCAATAAAACGCCGGCGACCGACAAGCAGATCGACCAGAGCGGCAACCCGGCGCCCTTCAAGGTCGTGAGCTTCACGCCGGCCACGTCCGCCGGCGCGAGCCCGGTCCTGACGATCAACGTGGGCATGCCCACGGAGACCTATCTGAACGAAGTGACCGTGCCCGAATGCAACATCGTTCCGCCATCGGCGCTCCCCAACTGGTGGGCGCTCTGGTCGGCATCCCACAAGGCGTCGCTGCTCGCCTCCGAACCGAACGAGTTCCAGCTCACGCTGAGCAAGGGGAGCGGGGAAACGGCCGCCACGGCGACATACAGCGGCATCGTCGAGCAGCAGGGAAACCTGATCGGCTCAGAGAGCACCACGATCTCGGTCACCGAGGGGCCGTGCGTTGTTCCGGACGTCATCCGCGAGCCGTTGAGCCTGGCCAAGGAGGCGATCGAAGAAGCCGGCTGCACGGTGGGGGCGGTGAGCGAAAAGAAGTCCACCACGGTGGCGCTCGGCGAGGTGATCTCGACAGGCCCCGCGGCGGGCACGACGACGGCCGCGGGCACCGCCGTCTCCCTGGTGATCGCAAAGGGCGGCAAGGTCAAACGCCAGTGTGTCGTCCCGCCCCTGAAGGGCGACCCGCTCGCGGTTGCCAAGCACGCGCTCAAGGAAGCCGAATGCGGCCTCGGCAAGGTCAAGAAGGCGAAGTCCAAGACCGTCGCCAAGGGCAAGGTCATATCGAGCACGCCGAAGCAGGGCAGCAAGCAGAAGACGGGCTACAAGGTGGCGCTGACCGTCAGCACGGGGCCAGGAAAGAAGAAAGGCAAGAAAAGCCAGTGCAAGGTGCCGGGCCTCGCGGGCGACACGCTGCCGGCGGCCAAGGCGGCGCTCGAAAAGGCCGGTTGCTCGCTCGGCAAAGTGAGCACCGAAAAATCCACGTCGGTCGCCGCGGGCAAGGTGGTCTCGAGCAAGCCGAAGAAGGGCACGAAGCTCGAGGTCGGAGCGAAGGTGGAGCTCGTCATCAGCATCGGCGGCGCGTAGAGCGATCGAGGCGATCTACGCCGTCACGGACTGACGCGCCGACGGGGCTACCGCCCCGCCAGCGGCGCCACATAGCGCAGGAACGCATCGATCCCCAGCGGCTTGCCGGTCGCCCGCTCTACGAGTGGCATCGTGTCCAGGCGGCGGCCATAGCGGTGCACGCGCTCGCGCAGCCAGCGCTGGATCGGCTCGACGCGCGCCTCGCGCAGGTCCTCCTCTCGCGGACCGAGCTCAGCCTCGAGTGCCTCCCACACCTGCGCCGCGATCAGGCAGCCGAGCGCGTAGCTCGGGAAGTACCCGAACGCGCCGGCGCTCCAGTGCACGTCCTGCAGGCACCCCTGCGCGTCCGAGTCGATCTCGACGTCCAGCAGCCGGCGCATCGTCTCCTGCCAGGCGTCTGGCACCTCGGCGACGACAAGCTCGCCGCCGATCAATGCGAGCTCGAGCTCGAACCGCGCCACGATGTGCAGCGGGTAGGTGAGGGGATCGGCCGACACGCGGATCGGCGAGCGCTTGACCCGGACGAGGCTCGCGTGCAGATCCTCCGCGCTCACCTGAAAACCGCCGGCGGTCAGCTCGCCCGCCATCGCCTGCGCGAACGCGGCGCTGCGCGCGACGTGGTTCTCCCACAGCTTGCTCTGGGACTCGTGGATCGACATCGACGTCCCGCCCGCGAGGTTGGTGCGATCGAGCGCGGAATCGACCTGCCGGTCATATAGCGCATGTCCGTACTCGTGCAGCGAGCTCAGCAGCGACTCGACATCGCCGTCGTCGTAGCGCGTCGTGATGCGCGAGTCGCCGCGTCCGATCCAGGTGCTGAACGGATGGGTCGACACGTCGACCCGCCAACTTGACTCCTCGACTCCCAGCCGCGCCATGATCGCCGCGACCGCCGCGCGCTGAGCCTCGACGGGCACCGCCAGTCCTCGCTCGGGCGAGTGTCGTTCGGCGTCGTCGATCAGAGCCGGCAGCTGCTCGGCCAGCCCGCCCAGCACGCGTCGCAGGTCGGCCACCGTGAGCCCGTAGTCGTAGTCGCTCAGTAGCGCCTCGTACGCGCTCTGGCCCTGCTCTGCAAGGCACTCTCCGCGCTCGCGCGCGAGCGCCACGTTGCGCTCCAGAGCCGGCGCGAACATCGCGAAGTCGTCCCGCTCGCGCGCCCGCTGCCAGACCTCCTGTCCGTCCGCGCTCGCCCGTGCGATCTCCGCCGCAAGCTCCGCCGGGACGCGCCGTGCCCGCTCCCAGTCACGCCGGGCGACGCGCACGATGTCGCGCTCGAGCTCGTCCAGGTCGGCCCCCTCGAGCTCCGCCAGGCAGCCGCCGATCTCCTCGGCGGTCGCCCGCTCGTGGGCGATCCGCGCGAGCGCCGCGAGCTGGTGGGATCGGGACTCGCCGCCCTGGGACGGCATCATCACCAGCTGGTCCCACTCCAGCAGCATCTCGACCGCGCCCAGGTCGGCGATCTCGGCGAGCCGCTCGCGCAGGCTCGCGAGCGCAGTCTGGGTGTCGGGGGCGGGGCTCAATGCGGCAGAGACTTGCTTACAGGTGACGGCGGCGGCTCGACGACGAACGGCCGCAGCTCGTCCTCTCCACCCCCAACCGCCCCGTAGCTCGACTCGGGCACCTCGTTCCATGCCCCGGGCAGGTTGCCGATCGGCTCTGACACGATCAAACGGGCATCGTCGGAGAGGTGGTGCAGGACCTCGCGCTCGGGATAGAGCAGGCGCAGCGTCGGGATGTGCTTGGAGTAGAACAGCGATCGTGACTTGTGTTCGCTCGAGTACCTAAATGCCCATATGCGGTGTCCGTCGGTCGTCGCGATCGTGCCCTGGAATGGGTATCTGACGCCCAGCCGGTGTCCACGGTCCTCGACCAGCCCGATCGCGCGCGCGACCGCGCCGGGCGGATCGTCTTCGAGTCCCAAGCTCAGCGCCAGCAAGAACAGGATCTCCGAGTCCGTCTGGCCGGCCATCTCCGGATACAGCGACGGGTCGATCGCGAAGACCAGGTCTCGCTTGACCGTCGACAGCTCGGCGATGAAGCCGTTGTGCATCCACAGCCAGCGGTCATGCCTGAACGGATGGCAGTTCGTCTGCTGGACGGCCGATCCGATCGCGGCGCGCACATGGGCGAAGAAGTGCCCTGAGCTGATGTGGCGCGCAAGCTCGCGCAGGTTGCGATCGTTCCAAGCGGGCTCGATGCTGCGGAACACCCCAGGGGTCGGCGCTTCGTCGTACCAGCCGATCCCAAAGCCGTCGCCGTTCGTCGGCTCCGCCCCGAGATGCGCGTGCATGCTCTGGTCGATAAACGAGTGCGCCGGCGAGTAGAGCGCGTCCTCGAGCAATAGCGTCGATCCCGTGTATGCAAGCCAGCGGCACATCAGCAGTCACGCCCTTTGCGAGTTGGAGTTCAGGTTAGCCGCCCACGAGCCACGCTTCGTCTTGCCGGCAAGGCACCGGGCTATGCTGAACAGATGAAGACCCGCGTGGTTGTCCTCGGGGCGGGATTCGGCGGGCTCGAGCTCGCGAGCGCTCTGTCGGAGGCGCTGGGCGAGGCGGTCGACGTGACGCTCATCGACAGGGCCGACGCGTTCGTGTTCGGCTACTCCAAGCTCGATGTCATGTTCGGACGCACGACGCTCGACGCGGTGTGGCTGCCCTACCGAGCGATCGCGAAGCCAGGGGTCCGCTTCGCGCGAGAGACGATCACTTCGATCGATCCACGAGAGCGGAGGGTCAGGACCGATCGGGGCGTCCATGACGCGGACTACCTCGTCGTGGCGCTCGGCGCCGACTACGACCTCGATGCGACTCCAGGGCTCGGCGACGGCGACAACGAGTTCTATTCGGTCTCTGGCGCTGAGCGAATGGCCCCGCTCGTGCAGTCCTTCTCGCGTGGGCGCGCCGTGATCGGAGTGTGCGGAGCGCCGTTCAAGTGCCCGCCCGCGCCGAGCGAGTGCGCGCTCTTGCTGCACGACCAGCTCGTGCAGCGCGGCGTTCGCAGGGACTGCGAGATCGAGCTGGTGATGCCGTTCAACACCCCGGTGCCGCCCTCCCCGGACACCTCGGCTGCGCTGATCGAGGCGTTCGCGCAGCGCGACATCGCGTTCGTGCCCGGTCGCCGTCCCATAGCGCTCGACACCGCACAGCGGGTCGCGACGCTCGACGACGGCAGCGAGCTCTCCTACGACCTGTTCCTCGGGGTGCCCGTTCACCGCGCCCCCGACGTCGTGATCGAGAGCGGCATGACCGAGAACGGCTACATACCGGTCGATTCCGCGACGCTGCAAAGCCGCTATGAGGGCGTGTATGCGGTTGGGGACGTCGCCACGGTCGGCGTGCCGAAGGCGGGAGTCTTTGCTGAGGGCGCGGCGCGCGTGGTTGCTCGAGAGCTGATCGCCAAGGTGCGCGGCGAAGACGCGCCGTCCGCCTATGACGGTCGCGGCTCCTGCTACATCGAGTTCGGCGCCGGTCGTGTGGGCCGGGTCGACGTGGACTTCCTATCCGGCCCCAAGCCGACCGGCGCATACCAGGCGCCGTCGACGGAGCTCGTAGCCGAGAAGCAGCGCTTCGGCTCGACTCGCCGCGCCCGCTGGTTCGGTCTCTAGGGCCCGTCGGGGGGTCTGGGCGCTTCGGCGAGAAGGCCGTCGAGGGCCGCCGCGAGGCGCAGCGGGTCGCGCGGGCATCCGGCTCGCGGCGCGGGGGTCCATAATGCACGTTCAGAATGCCCGATCTCCAACAAGAGCTCGAGCCCGAGCACGTCGATGTGCTGATCGTCGGTGCCGGGCTGTCCGGCATCGGCGCCGGCTACCACCTGCAGCGCGAGTGCCCTGACAAGAGCTACGCGATCCTCGAGGCGCGCGAGGACGTAGGGGGGACCTGGGACCTGTTCAGGTACCCAGGCATCCGCTCGGACTCCGACATGTACACGCTCGGCTACTCGTTCAAGCCGTGGAGGCAGGCCAAGTCGATCGCCGACGGCTCGTCGATCCTCAGCTATGTGCGCGAGACCGCGCGCGACTACGACATCGACGGCAAGATCCGCTTGCGCCACCGCGTCATAAGCGCGCAGTGGTCGAGCGAGGAGGGCTGCTGGACGGTTCAGGCGCAGCGGACCGACACCGACGAGACGGTCAGCCTGCGCTGTGGCTTCCTGTTCATGTGCAGCGGCTACTACCGCTATGACGAGGGCTACACGCCCGACTTCCCCGGCGTCAATCGCTTCGGCGGGCGAATCGTGCACCCGCAGCACTGGCCGGACGACCTCGACTACACAGGCAAGCGCGTCGTCGTGATCGGCAGCGGCGCGACCGCCGTTACGCTCGTACCCGCCATGGCCGAGCAGGCGGAGCACGTCACGATGCTGCAGCGCTCGCCCACCTACATCGTCTCGCTCCCAGCCGAAGACCCGATCGCGAAGGCGTTGCGCAGGGTCCTGCCCGCGAAGGCTTCCTACCCGATCATGCGCTGGAAGAACGTGCTCATCACGATGGTTAGCTTCCAGCTGAGCCGCCGCCGGCCGGGCTTCATGAAGCGGGTGATTCGAAAGGGGCTGGAACGGCAGCTGCCGCCCGACTATCCGATCGACGAGCACTTCAAGCCCAGCTATGACCCGTGGGACCAGCGCCTGTGCCTGGTTCCCAACGGCGATCTGTTCGCGGCGATCCGCTCGGGTCGAGCATCGGTCGTCACGGATCGGATTGAAACGTTTACAGATACCGGTCTGCGCCTCGCATCGGGCGCGGAGCTCGAGGCGGATGTGATCGTGACCGCGACAGGCCTGAACCTGCTTGCGCTCGGCGGCGCCCAGCTGTCGGTCGATGGCGAGCAGGTCGAGCTGCCCAAGACGATGAGCTACAAGGGCATGATGCTCAGCGGCGTCCCCAACATGGCGATGGCGCTCGGTTACACGAACGCGTCATGGACGCTCAAGTGCGACCTGACATGCGAGTACGTCTGCCGGCTGTTACGTCATATGGACTCCCAGGGCTACGACCGCTGCGTCCCTGTCCGGGACCCCTCTGTCGGTGAGCTGCCGTTCATCGACTTCTCCTCCGGCTACGTGCAGCGGTCGATCGAGCAGTTCCCCAAGCAGGGCTCGAAGGCGCCGTGGCGGCTCTACCAGAACTACCCCCTGGACATCCTCAGCCTTCGCCGCGGCTCGGTCGACGACGGCGTCATGCAGTTCTCGCGTGGCGCCTCTTCGCCGAGCGGCGCGGCGCGGCGTCTCGCGGCCTGATCGACTACGAGCGCGGGGGCCTCGGCGCGTAGCGGTGGTGCAGCATCAGCGGGTTGCCGTCCGGGTCATTGAACAGCGCCATGTGGCAGACGCCCGTGTCGAACGTGTCCCCGCGGAACTGAACGCCACGTTCTTCGAGCGTCTTGCGGGCCTCTTGCACGTCAGCAACGTGCAGCGCGATCTCATGGCCCCGCACCTGGTGGGCCATGCCCATCTTCTCCGCGTCGATCACGCTGAGCGTCAGGTTGCCGGTCTCGAACTCGGCGTAGTTGCGCTCTTCCAGATAGACCGACCTGGGCAGGCCGAGCGTTTCGCCATAGAACTCGACGGCCTTCGGAAGGTCTTTCGTGGAGATCGCGGCGAAGTCGACACCTTCGATCAGACGCTCGCCATCGGTCATGTGCTCGCTCCTTCCAACGTGGTCATCTCGTGCCGGTTCTCAACTCGACGGTTCTGGAGCGCTGACCATAGAGCATCTCACGAACCTCGCCCTCGACGGCTTCGCCTCCATTCGTCGACATGTCCAGCCGCCCGCCACGATCGATCAGGCGGCGCGGCCTGGCCAGGCGCGCAATCCGGCCGCACTGCGGACACGTGATGACGTTGCTGTAGGAGCCCGCGCCACAGGACTCGCAGAAGATATAGGGCATCCGTAGCCTCCTCTTGCCGGGCCTTCATCGGCCCACGTAGATCGCCGTATCCTTGCCCTCACCGGAGTTCAGGGCATCGGAAGATGTCGCGGACTGACGCGTGGGTTTCTACGGAAATTGCGCGGTTTTCGCCGCTCTTGCGAGCCCCGCCGCTACAACTTGCGGTGCTCGACCCCGGCAGGGCCCGCGATCAGGATGTCATCTACGAGATCAGGCTCGAAGAGGCCGTGCTCAACGACCCCAGGCGTCGTCGCCAGACGCTGGGCGAGAGCGCGCGGGTCGGCGACCGGACCCGTGTAGTCCGCGATCAGATTGCCGTCGGGGCTCGGCGGGACGTCGCGAAGAGCGGCGTCGCCGATCTGCGCGAGTGTCGTACGAGCCGCAAAGCGCAGGATCTCGAGTGGGACTGGAGGCCAGAGCGCGGGGACGACCTTCTCGGCCGAGGCGATCACCACGCAGCGCTCGGCGGCGCGGGCGACGATCTTCTCGCGGGTGTGCGCAGCCCCACCACCCTTGACGAGCCAGCCGGCAGGGTCGATCTGATCGGCTCCGTCGATCGCGATGTCCAGGCGCCCGAGATCGTCGAGCTCCTCGACGACGAGCCCAAGCTCGCGAGCGATCCGCGCGGTCGCCGGTGAGGTCGCGACACAGCGCAAACGCAAGCCGCGCTCGGCAAGGGCGGGCAAGAGATACGCGACGGTCGAGCCGGTGCCGAGGCCCACACGCGCCCCGTCGTCGACGAGATCCGCCGCCGCTTGCGCGGCGGCGCTCTTATAGGTCTCGGTGTCCGTCAGTGACGGTTGCGCAGTCGCGCGAGATGCGCCCATGGTGAGGGCGACCTTATCGCCCCAGACGTGCGCAGGCTGAGCCGTTCGGCGGATGAGGGAGCGTGCAGCAAGAAGCCCTGGCCCATCGAGCAGCCGAGCTCCCGCGCCTGCTCGAGCTGGTGCTCGGTCTCGATGCCGACCGCGATCGTCTCCAGGCCCGCCTCGCGGGCGAGCGCCACGATTCCGACCGCCAGCGCCCGCTTGGAAGGATCGGAGTGCATGCCCCCGATCAGGCTGCGATCGATCTTGACGGCGTCCAGCGGCAGCGTCGCGGGCAGCAGCAGGTTCGACTCGCCGGCGCCGAAGCCGTCGAGGACGACCCGCACGCCGAGCCTTCTCAAGTCATCGAGAGCCGTCCTCGCTCGATCCGGGTCGCGCGCGATAGCGGTTTCGGATACCTCGATCCAGAGCGATTCGGCCGGCACGTTGTGCCGTTCCAGACCCGCCGCCACACGTTTGGCCAGATCGACCTCGGCGAGTCCCCGCGGCGAGACGTTGATCGACACCGCGATGTCGCTGCCCGCTTCGCGCCACGTGGCGATCTGCGCGCACCCCATGTTGACGACCCATTCGCCGATCTCCACGATCAAGCCGCTCTGTTCGGCGAGCGGTATGAACTTCGAGGGCTCGACTGGCTGCCCTTCGTGGGGCTCCCATCGCAGCAGTCCCTCGCATGCGATATAGCGTCCGTCTCCGAGCGCGACGATCGGCTGGTAGCTGAGCGCGAACTCGCCACGCGGCAGCGCCTTGCGCAGACGGCTCTCGATGTCCAGGTGCGCGCTCATCTCGCTGCGCAGGCGCTCATCGAAGAGCTCGAGCCCGTAACCGCCGGCGCGCTTAGCGCGGTACATCGCGATGTCCGCCTCTCGCAGCAGCGCCTCGGGATCGGCTTGCGGGTCGTGGGACACCGACACGCCGACGCTCGCGAGCATCGAGACCTCGGCCGAGCCTACGAGGAAAGGCTCCTTCAGGGCATGGAGCACGCGCTCGGCCACCGCAAGCGCCTCAGCGTCGCTGACGAGGTCCTCGGCGAGAATCACGAACTCGTCGCCGCCGAGGCGCGCCACAGTGTCGCTGTCGCGCATCATCTCGGCGAGCCGCTCCGCGATCGAGCTGAGCAGATGGTCGCCGAGCGCGTGACCGAGATTGTCGTTGACGGCCTTGAAGCGATCGAGGTCGACGAACAGCATCGCGACGAGCCCGTGGCTGCGGTGCAGGCGCGTGAGCGCCTGGCGGGCGCGGTCCATCAGCAGCAGGCGGTTGGGCAGTTTTGTGAGCGGGTCGTGCAGCGCCTGGCGCTCCAGCCACATGCGGTCGGTTACATCCTTGGCGGCCGCATACCACGTGTCGCCGTCGCTTCGCGCGCTCCACAACAGCCACCGCCAAGAGCCGTCGCGGTGGCGGTAGCGGTTCGTGAAGTTCGCCAGCTGGGCCGTATGGTCGCGTCCGGCGAGCATCACAGCCGCCGTCTGCTCAACGTCGTCTGGGTGCACGAGATCGCGCATCTGACGCGACAGCAGCTCCTCGCGCGTCCAGCCGAGCACCTGCTCCCAGGCGGGGTTCAGCAGCGTGAAATGGCCGTCGAGCGAGATTGCCGCCAACAGGTCGCTCGTCGTGTTGAAGAGCGCCGCGATGCATGAGTAGTCCTCGGGCACGGGCGCGACCGGACGCTCAGCGTGCGCTGAGGATCTCGACCTTCCTCGGGGTTGGCCGCTCGCATCAAGATCGGCCGCGGTCTCGACCGCCTGATCCATCCGGGGCTCTGTGCTTTCCTCGTCCCAAACGGGACGCTTTGGGGACATGTCGCTCGTGATGTCCTCGGCCCGCCGGCTCCATAGCCGGTCTGATAGCCCTCGCACTGGACGTATCTACTACAGCTCCTTGCTCGAGCCCCGCGCGGGGCTCGAGCCCGCATGGGCTTATCGGTCAGATACGAGAGTGCCCGAAAAACCGGTGTCCGACACGTGATCGGAGCGCAGAAAGCGCCATGTCGCAAGGCACACGAGCAGCGTCAGGATGATCGCGCTCGACACGCACCACTCGCAGATCGCATGGATCGAGAACAGCTCGCGATAGGTCAGGTACGCCGAGAAGCCGAAGCCGGCGAGCGTCAGCGAGAGCGTGGCGAAGCGGCTGCGCTCGCTGTCCGGAGCGAGCAGGGAGCCGAGGATCGCCACGTAGCCGATCAGGCCCATGAGGGCGACCGGCACTCCGGCGAGCTTGGAGTAGATCGAGGTCTGGACCTTCGTGCGGAAGGCCGAGGAGATGGGACTGCTCTCCGTCGCCATGGCGGCGATCCTCTGCTACGAGCTCGGCCTCCGGGTCTCTGACGCCCGCAAGCTCGAGCGGTCGGCCTT
>DAHUYZ010000052.1 GCA_027306855.1 Solirubrobacterales bacterium
CGTGCGGCTGCGCCGCATGCCAGACACCAGTCGTGGTCGGTCGGAAGCGGCGTTCCGCACAGCGGGCAGATCTCCCTCGGAGTGGGCTCTGTGCTCGCCCTGCTCAGCGATGGCGCGGGTGTGGCGCTCACGCGTTTTGGCCGGGAGGTCGCAGGATCTGGGTCGGCTCATCATCGTCCGCGCCGTCCCGCTTGGATGCGGGCGCCGGCGTGGATGGCGCCCTGACGGGGGGAGCTTGCGAGGGCGGCGGCGTCTGAGGTGGGGCTTGTGAAGGTGGAGAGGCCTGTGGCGGGCGCGGCGTTTGGGTCGGACTGGACGCGGGCGGGCCGGGTCGCTGCAGCGGGTCGGTGCGGGGCGCCGGGTGCGAGCTCGGCGCTGCCGGGGACGCTGGCGCGGGAGCGAATGCCGACGCGGGAGTGGACCCCGGCGCAGGAGTGGATGCCGACGTGGGCGATGCCGGTGCGGCGCCGGACGCGGGTGCAGGGGGGGACGCCGGCATCGGGAAAGGCATGGCCGCCACGGACGATTGAGTCTTGGGCGTCTGCTCGCCGGATGGCGCCGCGACAGGGCCCTGCGTAACCGGCGATGTTGAGATCGGCCGATCGGCCTTCGCGTCGAAAGCGAGCCCGCAGCCCGGGCAGAAGCGGTCGTCGCTGCCGTGAATCGCGGCACAGCGCGGGCAAGCGGCGATTCCCACCTCGCGCAGCACGGTGACGCTCTGGCGCTCGCGCAGCGCACTCTCCAGCGCGCTGAGCTCGGTGTGTATCTGGCTCAGCGTCGACAGCTTGGCCAACACGACAGGGTCGTTGCGCTGCCCGAAGCGGTGCAGCTCGAAGACGAGTCCGCCGAGATCGCGGTAGGCCAGCTCGCGTGCCTTATGCAGAAAGCGAGCGCGGCGGCGCATACGCCCGCGCTCGCCGAAACCGGGCGTCTGCTCCGGTGCATCGGAGTCCGTCACGCGTCCCATGCTAACTGTCTACGTCCACAAGCGAGCGCCATGCGTCGAGCACGCGCTTTGCCATCTCCGTCGTAGAGAACTCCTGCGCACGACCGCGTCCCGCCACACGCGGATCCGGCGTTGTTAGGTGCTTCGCCGTCGCTGCCTGCCAGCGCTCGAGGTCAAACGGTGCGCACAGGCAGCCCTCGAGCGCGTCGAGGGCCTGCGTGTGGACACCGACGGGCGTGGCGAGCACAGGCACGTCGCACGCAAGCGCCTCCAGCACAGCCAGGCCGAACCCCTCGCGATCGGAGGGGACGACGACGGCGTTCGCCGCGTTCACGAACAGTGGGACGCGCTCGGGTTCGACGCCGCCGAGCGTCAGCAGCTCCACACCCGCCGCGTCGGCAAGCGCCCGCGCGCGGTCGTAGCGCTTCTCGGGCCGTGCAGGATCGGCTCCGAACAGCAGGTATAGGCCCGCCGGCTCCAGCCCGATCTGCTGCCGTGCACGCTCGCGAGAGATTGGCTGAAAGCGGCTCGTGTCGACCCCGCACGGCAGGACAGTCGCGCGTGTTCGGGCCCGCGCTCCGGGGATCTGCTCGACCAGCGGCTGCGAGGCGGCAGCGACGAGGTCGACCATAGGCAGCACGACGCCGGTCACGAGGCGGGTGCGCGGATGGGTCACATCGGTTCCGTGGAGCGTTACGGCGTGCGCACGAGCACGCACCGCCAGCGCGGGCAAGGCAGACAGACCGAAGTGGGCGTGCACGACGTCCAAGCGCTGCCCGCGATATCTGCGACGCAGGTCGGCTATGGCGCGCACCAGCGCCGCGGCCCCTGGCGGGAACTCGTAGAGCTCGACGCTCAGCCAGGCCTCATCGCCTCGCTCGCCGGTATCCAACCTTTGGACGCCAGACAACTGACCGGCATCCGAGCCTTGGGCATCAGGCGGCTGACCGAGGCCTCGCAGCGCTGAGACCTGGTCGCGCACGAAGCGACCCCGCTCGGGGTGCTTCTCGTCGGGCAACATGTTCGACACCACGAGGGCGCGCATCCGCGCTGAAAGTACTGCTCTGGGATGATGCCGTGCGTGACCAGCGCTTCTCCCGACGCACGCTCCCGGCCGATCGGCGTGTTCGACTCGGGCGTCGGCGGGCTGACCGTGCTGCACGAGCTGCTCGTCCAGCTCCCGCGCGAGGACTTCGTATATCTCGGCGACACCGCCCGCTTTCCCTACGGCGAGCGCGCACCCGAGGAGCTTGCGCGGTTCGCTTCGGAGATCGTCGAGGAGCTTCTGCGGCGCAAGGCGAAGCTGCTCGTAGTCGCCTGCAACGCCGCCACCTCGGCGGCGCTCCCGATCCTAGAGCGGCGCATGATGGAGACGACGCTCGGGGTGGAGCTGCTCGGAGTCGTGCGGCCAGAGGCGCTTCAGGCTGTCGCCGCGACGCGCAACGGGCGTATCGGGCTGCTCGCTACGCCGGTAACGGTCGCCAGTCGCAGCTACGAGCGCGCGGTGGGGGCCGTCGATCCGCATGTCACGCTGCACCCAGTCGCCTGTCCCACGCTCGCCTCGATCATCCAGGCCGGCGAGCAGTTTGACGAGCGGGCCGTCGACAGTGTGCGCGCGGCCTGTGAGCCGTTGATCGCGGCCGAGGTCGATACCGTGATCCTCGGCTGCACCCACTACCCGCTGATCAGCCCGATGCTCCAGCGCATACTCGGGCCCTACGTCAAGCTCGTCAGCTCCGGCGGTGCGCTTGCGCGACAGGTCGAGCACGCCCTCTCGACGCGCGGCCTGAGCAATCCGCGCGAGCACGGGGAGGGTCGCTACAGCTTTCTGTGCACCGGCGACGTTGGCGCGTTCAGGGAGATCGGCACGCGTTTCCTGCAGATGCCGCTCGGCGATGTCGAGCAGGTCCGGCTGGCCGCGGCGGAGGCGTTCGCGTGAGCGAGCGAAGCTATGGCCGTGTGGCAAGCGAGCTGCGACCTGTGGAGATCGAGCCGGGTTTCGTGCGCACGGCGACCGGCTCGGCGCTGATCTCAGTCGGGGAGACGCGTGTAATCTGCACCGCGTCGGCCCAGGAGAGCGTGCCGCGCTGGATGAATGGACGTGGAAGCGGCTGGGTCACGGCCGAGTACGGGATGCTCCCTGCCTCTACCGGCGAGCGCAAGCAGCGCGACGTCTCGCGCGGGCGTCCCGACGGGCGCACGGTCGAGATCCAGCGCCTGATCGGCCGCTCGCTGCGGGCCGTGATCGACTTCGAGGCTCTTGGCGAACGCACGATCTACCTCGATTGCGATGTGCTGCAGGCCGACGGCGGGACGCGCTGCGCCTCGATCACAGGCGCCTACGTCGCGCTCTCGCTGGCGGTGCAGCGGCTGCTGGGCGAAGAGAAGCTGGAGCGCTCACCGCTCAGCGGATCGGTCGCGGCGGTCTCGTGCGGGATTGTCGACGGCGTCCCGCTGCTGGACCTCGACTACTCGGAGGACTCGACGGCCGAGGTGGATGCCAATGTCGTCATGACAGGCGATGGGGGGCTTGTGGAGGTGCAGGCGACGGCCGAGCGTACACCGCTCTCTCGCGCCCACCTCGACGAGCTCTTGGCGCTCGCGGCCGGCGGCATCGAAAGCCTGCGTGCGGCCCAGGAGCACACGGTTCGTTGAGACTGCTGCTCGCTACGCGCAACGAGCACAAGCGCCGCGAGTTTGCGCGTCTGCTGCCGGGCATTGAGGTCGACTCTCTCCCGGATGATGTGGAGCTGGGGCCGGAGGACGGCGACAGCTTCGAGGAGCATGCTCTGCAGAAGGCTCGCGCGGCGGCTTTGGCGACCGGCCGAGCGAGCATCGCGGACGACTCGGGGATCTGCGCGGCAGCGCTTGGCGGCGCGCCGGGTGTTCGCTCTGCCCGCTACGCGGGCGAGGGGGCGTCCGACCAGGAGAATCTAGAGAAGCTGTTGCGCGAAGCCCCGGCCGGCAGCGCGCTCGAGTACGTGTGCGCGCTTGCCTATGTCGATCCGGTGTCCGGCGTAGAGCGGATGCTCGAGGGGCGTTGCAGCGGTCGGCTTGCCGAGCGCCCGCGCGGTGAGCGGGGTTTTGGCTATGACCCCGCGTTCCTACCGGACGACGAGTCGGGTGGTGTGACGATGGCGCAGCTGAGCGACGAGCGCAAGGACGAGATCAGCCACCGCGGGCGCGCGGCGCGTGCATTGCTCGACTGGCTCACAGCAGGTTGATCGCCGCCGAGGCACCGACCGCGAGGCTGAGCACCCCGTAGCCGTTGTAGCCGGAGAGGAACAGCAGCGCCGCCGTGACGAGGGCGACGAGCACCGTTGCGATCCAGGCGGCGCGAGAGAGGGGCATGGCGCGCGTATTCTTCCCGACCGTGACATTCTCCGCGTTCTTTGTCCCGACTATGAGCCCTCACGTCCCTCGCCCGGCCGTGATTCATCCTGCGTTCCTCGCTCGGCTGTGAGCGATCCCGCATCCTCTTTCGGCGACAGGCTCGCCGCATGCGTGGCGGAGCGCGAATCGCAGATCGTGCTCGGGCTCGACCCCGACCCGATGGCGCTGTGGCCGGGCGTTGAGGTTCCGGCGCAGGGCGCGCCTGCCGAACGGGCGGCGGCGGCCGTGCTCGAGCATTGCCGGGCCCTGATCGATGCGGCAGGGTCGGCATGCGTCGCGGTCAAGCCGCAGCTTGCGCGCTTCGAGGCGCTTGGCGCCGCCGGGTGGCGAGCGCTGGAAACAACCGTCGCGTATGCGCGCGAGCAGGGCCTGCTCGTAATCGCCGATGCCAAGCGCGGCGACATCGACGTGACTGCGCGGGCCTACGCGCGTGCGCTGGTGGGCTCCCTGGATACACCGGCGGGTCCCGTGAACGGTCTCGGCGCGGATATGGTCACGGTGAACCCGCTGATGGGCTCGGACGCGCTCCAGCCGTTCGTCGAGGTGGCGCGCGAGGCCGGTGCGGGCCTGCTCGTGCTCGTCCGTACCTCCAACCCGGGCGCCGCCGACATCCAGGACCAAGAGCTGGCGAGCGGCGGGACCGTATGGGAACGGATCGCCGTGCTCGTCGATGAGCTGGGCCGGACCGGGGCGGGGGAGGCCGAGCGCAGCGGTCCGGAAGGGGGGTCGAAGAGCGGGCTGAGCGACGTGGGAGCCGTCATGGGAGCAACCGTCCCCGTACATCTTCAGCGCGCGCGCGAGCTGATGGGGCATGCCGTCTTCTTGCTCCCCGGCGTCGGGGCTCAGGGAGGCCGCGTCGAGGATCTCGCGCCGGCCTTCTCGATCGGCAGGGCCGGTGGGCTCGTGACCGCCTCGCGCTCGATCGCGGGCGCGTATGTTGCGAATGGAAGGGGCCCCCGCGCGGCGGCGTGCGCGGCGGCCGAACGGTTGCGCGAGCTTGCCTGGTCGCTGTAAGCCCTACCTGGAGCTCTCCCAGAGCCCGTCCCGCAGCCCCCTGAGCAGGGACTTTATGAGCCGCTGAGGTCGTTCGCTACGCTCTGCCTTGCGTCAGTCGCCGGACCCATGTCCGCGGCGTAGGAAGAGGTGGAGAGAGCTGCAGATGATCATCACGGTCACGCTCAACGCGGCGATTGACAAGTCGCTCTCGGTGCCGAACTTCCGGCTCGGGCGGCGTCACCGCACGGTCGAGCAGCGGACGATGGCGGGCGGTAAGGGCGTGAACATCGCGAGGGCGCTGAAGGCACTCGGCCAGCCTGTGATTGCGACGGGCATGGCGGGCGGCGCGACGGGCACGCACATAGTCGAAGAGCTCACGGCGGAGGCGATCCTCAACGACTTCGTGCGCATCCGCGACGAGTCGCGTACGAACACCTCGGTGCTCGACCCCACCAGTGGTGAGCAGACGGAGATCAACGAACGCGGCCCGACCGTTACAGAGCAGGAGGTCGAGCTGTTCCGCGACAAGCTGCTCTACCTGGCTCGCGGCGCCGCGATCGTCGTGCTGGCGGGATCGCTTCCACGTGGGGTCGATGTCGACCTGTACGCGACGCTCATCCGAGAGCTGCAGAAGGCGGGGGTGACGACCGTGATCGACACCGACGGCGAGCCGCTTGATCATGCCGTGCGCGCAGAGCCCGACGTGGTCTCGCCCAACGTACTCGAGGCTGAGGAGCTCGTAGGCCACGAGTTCGCCGGCGAGGAGGAACGTTTGATGGCGGTGCGTGAGATAGCAGAGCTCGGTCCGCGTGAGGCGCTGATGACGATGGCCGACGGTTGCGTCGCGCATGTGCTCGTCAAGGACAAGCCCTGCCTGCGCCGGGTGCGCATCGAACCGCGTGAGCCGCTCGCTCGGCGCGGCTCTGGCGATGCGTTCCTAGCCGGCTATGTCGCGGCGCGCTACGAGGGCCGCCCGCCCGACCAATGCCTTCGCTTCGCCGTGGCCTGCGGCGCGGAGTCCACCGGCCGCCTTGGCGCCGGTCTGATCGATCCTACGCAGGCGCGCCGTCTGATGGGGGAGGTCGAGGTCGAGGAGGTTGCGCTGCCGGTGGAAGTCGGCTGAGCCGGTGGGACGCCGCACATCTGAGGACGCCGTATCGCGAAGGCTGTCGCTCGTCTCAGCCGCCGGCTACGTCTCGTCGCAAGAAGACGAGATACCCCGCGATCAGGGACGGCACTGCGTACAGTGCACAGACCCACAGCGAGTGCCAGATCGGCGCCCAGTCGGTCGGGGTGCGCAGGAGGCCGTGCCAGTTCTCGAACTGTTCGGTTAGCAGGTAGGGCTTGATGCCTTCGAGCCCAGGGATGCCCGCGACGATGTACAGCAGGATCACGATCCCGATCGCGCCGCCGACTCCGGCGATGCTATTGCGCGTGGTGGTCGAGAGCAGCACGGCGATGCACGCGACGGCGAACAGCGGGATCAGGTAGCAGGCGTTGGCCGCGATCACGAGCGCCAGCCCTTCGGACGCCGACACCGTGCTGCCGGAGAACGTTTTGATCGAATTGAAGCCCCACGAGGCGATCCCGCCCACCGTGGCGACGAGGGTTGCGAGATAGACGGCTACGACCGCGTACGTGAGCGCCGCGAGCGTCTTGGCCGCGAACAACTGGCCGCGCTCGACCGAACGCGTGAGGATCGTCTTCAGCGTGCCGTTGCCGTCCTCTGTCGCGACGATGTCGCCCGCGACCAGCGAGGCGATCAGCGGCAGGAAGAAGACCGACTCGAACAGCAGCATCAGCACGGGCGTCGCAAGGCCGGACTGGGTGATCTGGGCCGCGAAGATACTGTCGCCGCCATGGCCGTGGCGCGTGTGGACGTTCTGCACGACCACGAAGATGATCGGCAGGATCACCCCCAGGCCGAGACCCAGGTACGTGCGCTTCTGGGCGATCAGCTTGCGCAGCTCCCAGCGGTAGGCGGTCAACGTCGAGGGTCGGCGCGTGCGGACTCCGGCGATGGACCCGGCGGCCGCCGGCGCTGTCGCGACGCTGCTCACCGGCGCTCCTGTCCGAGCTCGCGCCCCACCGCTGCGACGCCGGAGATCGCCGCACCTACCGGGTTCACGGGCAGTGCGTCCTCGATGGGCGAGCCCGAATCGCCCGAGGCCGACCTGGCGGCGCCGTTCTCCTCCGTCAACCTGAAGAACAGGTCCTCGAGCGTCGCAAGCTCGGGGGTCAGCGCGAGGATGCCGATTCCGGCCTGCGCCAGCGCGAGCGACAGCTCGGCGACATGGTGCTCGTCGGCTTGGAAGCTGAGCCCGTGCTCGCCGGCCAGCACGTTCTCGATGCCTTGTTGGGTCTTCAGCACCGGCAGCGCGAGCGTGTCGTCGGTCGTATGCAACCTGTACTGCGCGCCGCCCTGCCTGCGCAGGCTGTCGAGCGCGCCCTCATACACGACCCTGCCTTTGTCGACGATCGCGACCCTGTCGCACAGCTCCTGCACCTCCGGGAGCTGATGACTCGAGAGCAGAACCGTGATCCCTTCGTCAGCCAGACGCCGGATGAGCAGGCGCATGTCGCGCATCCCCGCCGGGTCCAGGCCGGTCGCGGGCTCGTCGAGGATCAATAGGCGCGGTCTGCGCAGCAGCGCCGCCGCGATGCCCAGGCGCTGCCGCATCCCGTGCGAGTAGCCGCCCACCTTGTGCTTGGCGCGCGGCGCCAGCTCGACAATCTCCAGCACCTCGTCGATCCGTTGCGCCGCGCCGTCGCCGTCCAGGGCAGCGAGCAATTCCAGGTTCTTGCGGCCCGTCATGTAGGGGTAGAAGCGCGTCGCATCCACGAAGCCCGCCACGCCCTCTAATGCGCGGGTTCCCTCGCGCATCGGGTCGCGCCCGAACAACTCCACGGCGCCCTGCGTAGGTACGATCAGCCCGAGAGCCATACGCAACGTCGTCGTCTTGCCCGCGCCGTTAGGGCCGAGGAAGCCGTACACGTCGCCGGTCTGCACGTTCAGGTCGACGTGATCGACGGCCAGGACCTCCTTGTAGCGCTTGACGAGCCCGCGTGCTCGTACGGGCTGGGCGCCCTCGGCGTCGCTCACGCTAGAGGCTCCGCGCGAACGCTTCGATCGTGGCGGGCGTGACAGAGCCAGCGACCAGATAGCGCACGCCAGAGCGCTCGAAGCTGAGCAGCGTTCCGAGCGCAGTCTGCAGCTCGGCGGCCTTTACGCCGTTGATATCGACCTTTGGCAGCGCTTCCAGGGTGCTCGCTCCAGGCGCTTTCGATCCGGGTTTGACGGGGCTTTCGACCAGGACGATCGAGGCGATGCCGTTGCCGTGCGTGCTCACGTGCGGCTTCTCTCCGCCGCCGGACCCCGATGCGCCAGTGCCCGATGCGCCTGGTCCCGAAGTCCCAGACACTTGCTTGGCCGGCGACGTGAGGTCTTCGATCTTGGCGTTGGCGGGCGGCGTGAAGGTGAGCGCGGAGCTTGCGGGCGGACCGTAGGAGATTTCGGTGGCCGCCAGTTCGATTACGGGCGAGGCACTCTCCGTCGAATAGATCGCGGCGCGCAGCGGAGCGCCGTGCGCGGCGTCCCAGGAAATCTCCGCCCCGGCGATCAGGCTGCCCGTTTCGCGCGGGGCGACTCGCACGGTGTAGGCGGGCTGCCCGGCTACGTCGGTCGGCGTCGCGCCGGAGACGATCGCGTGCTTTTTGAGATGTTCGATGCCTTCCTCAATCTTCGCTACATCAGGAGGCTGATGGGTGCTGCCCGTGTTTGGTGTGGCGCCAGGCCCTGATCCCGCCGATCCAGATGATGTCCCGGTCCCATTCGAGCCGGAGCTCGGAGTAGGAGAGCCGCCGCTCGAGTTTTGGGGCGGCGTGTAGCGGTAGAGCGTGTTGGTCGAGGCATCGTACATCTGTGCCGTCTTTCCATTCCAAAGGATCTGGGTGTCGCCCTTTTCGGACTGCAGTTCGAGACGGGCATGGCCTTCAGGGCCGATCCACAGGCGCCCGGAAGCGCCTGAGAGCAGCGGGCTCGTGCTCAGCTGGCTCGCTTCGCCACCACCGCCGCTCGCCAAGTTGGCGCCTTCGAGCAGATGGTTGGTGAGCGTGACACGGGCGCTCACTCCATCCACGTGGGGAGCGGTCAGTGCGTCGTGGACGGCATCGGCGAGCGGCTTGGCCGGCGGGACGGGCCCCGAGCCCATCGCCAACGCCAGTGCGGCGGCGCCGACGCCGACCGCTACGACGACAGCCGAAACCGCAAGCAGCCGCGACAGCGGCAATCGACGCAGCAGGCTGGTCATAGCCTTCAGGGTAGCGCTCCGATATTGTGCCGCGCGATGGTTTACGGCTTTCTTATCTTCTGGCTCGTTATCGGGCTAGCCGTCTTCTTCACGGCGATGCGCGGAGGGCCCCGTGGGGCGCGCGAGTCGCTGCACACCGAGAACCGAGCCGGCCAGCGCGCCGTGCTTGCGGCGGTCACCGTCGTGTTCGCATTCGGGCTCGTCGTCCCCGCGCTCGTGCTCGCTTTCAACGGCGCCGACAAGGCAAGCGTCGCCGCCGGGGGCGTGCATCTGAACGCCGAGCAGCAGCACGGCCGCTACCTGTTCTCGCAGTCGTGCGCGGTCTGCCACACGCTCAGGGCCGCCAAATCGAACGGGATGATCGGCCCCAATCTCGACATCCGCCTCGGCAGCCAGATCCCGACCGAAGCCGGTCGCAGGGAACTCGTCCTGAACGCGATCGCCGAAGGTCGCGCGCGCGGGCTCGGCCAGATGCCGGCCCAGCTCTACCAGGGCAAGGACGCCGAAGCGATCGCGAGCTTCGTCGCCGCGGTCGCCGGCCACTGAGCGTCCTCCCGCGCCCAGGCCCGCCAACCAGCGCTCATGTCCGAGGCAGCCGTTAGCATCGCCGCGATGTCGCAAGGAGCCCAGGCTCGCGTCTGGTGGGCCGAGGTAGAGGACGTTCGCGAGCGCATCGAGCGCAAGCGGGAGCGCGAAAGACAGGTCTCCGTCCACGGCGCCGCCCCTCGCCGAGCCGTACGCGAGGTGCGACCCGGCCATCATCTCACGGTCGTAAGAGCAGCCACGTCTTCGCGCCAGACTACGGCGACCGGCGATATCGCGCCCGGACGGCTGTCTTACCCACGCTCGCGCCGACCGGCGGCTTGGCGCATCGGCTCCCACCCCGACAGAGTCGCCGCTTGGGCTGTCGTGCTCGGCTTCGCGCTCGTGCTCGCGGCGATGCTCAGCGCGCACTAGGACGGCTTGTGGGCGGCGCGATGTTGCGTCCTCGCTCTCTCATGTGCTGAGCACACGGCGCTCGCTGCGTTCTCGCCTTGCTTGCCCCTAGGCCGTCCTAGCATCTAGAGTCACTGTCGATGGCCGATCTGCCAAAGACTGCCGACGACGTCAAGGCGCTCGTCTCTGAGCGCAACATCCGCTTCATCAGGTTCTGGTTCACGGACATCCTCGGGCAGCTCAAGTCGTTCTCGATCAACTCCCAAGAACTGGACGACGCGTTCGAAGCGGGCATGGGCTTCGACGGCTCCTCGATCACCGGCTTCAACGCAATCGAGGAGTCCGACATGATCGCGATGCCGGACGCCTCAACGTTCGCCGTGCTCCCTTGGCGGCCCGCCGAGCAGGGAGTGGGGAGGATGTTCTGCGACATCATCACGCCCGAGCGCAACCCATACGAGGGAGACCCGCGCCACGTGCTGCGCCGCGCGCTCGAGCGCGCACATGCGATGGGTTTTGAAACGTTCAACGTCGGTCCCGAGCTCGAGTACTTCCTGTTCAAGGACTCCAAGTCCACCGAGGTGCTCGACGAGGGCGGCTACTTCGACCTGACGACGCTCGACGCCGGCTCGGACGTGCGCCGCGAGACGGTGCTCGCCCTGGAGCAGCTCGGCATCCACGTCGAGTACACCCACCACGAGGTCGGCCCCTCCCAGCACGAGATCGACATGCGCTACGCGGACGCGCTGAAGATGGCCGACGACTGCATGACCTACCGCATCACGGTCAAGGAGTTCGCGATGAAGTACGGCTGGCACGCGACCTTCATGCCAAAGCCGCTTTTCGGCGAGAACGGCTCCGGCATGCACACTCACCAATCACTGTTCGCGAACGGCAAGAACGCGTTCTACGACCCCGAGGACCAGTACTTCCTCTCCGACGTCGGCAAGGCCTTCATCGCCGGCCAGCTCAAGCACGCCCGCGAGATCTGCTCGATCTTCGCCCAGTGGGTCAACTCCTACAAGCGCCTCGTCCCAGGCTATGAGGCGCCGGTGTATGCGGCCTGGTCCCGGCGCAATCGCTCAGCGCTCGTACGCGTACCTCTCTATCACCCCGGCAAGGAGCAGGCAACGCGCATGGAGCTGCGCTGCCCCGACCCCGCGTGCAACCCCTACCTGACGTTCGCGGTGCTCTTGCAGGCCGGTCTCGAGGGCATCGAGAAGGGCTATGAGCTGCCTGAGCCGATGGAGAAGAACCTTTACCACCTCACCGCGGAGGAGCGCCGGCGCCTGGGAATCGAGCAGTTGCCCGAGTCGTTGGGGGAGGCGATCGAGCTGACCGCCGAATCTGAGCTCGTGCTGCGCACGCTCGGCGAGCACATGTTCAATCGCTACATCGAGATCAAGCGCCAGGAGTGGGAGGACTACCGCGTGCAAGTCTCCAGCTGGGAGCTCGACCGTTACCTGGCGATCCTGTGAGGGCTTTTTCGCCTGGCGTGAAAGCTTTCGTCCGGGGCGTCGGCTAGGCTTTACCGACTGTGCGCTTGCGGCCTCTTACGTCCCCGGGCTCCGCAGCCATCGCCGCGCTGGCGGTGATCGCGCTCGCGCTCGGCGGCTGCGGCGGGTCCTCCGAAAACGGAGTGGCCTCCAAGAGTGCCGATGAAATCGTAGGTGCCGCCAAGACAGCGGCCGACAGCGCCAGCTCCGTGCACGTCTCCGGCTCGATCGTGACGGGCGGAACACCGGTCACCCTCGACCTCACCCTCGCGTCCGGCAAGGGCGCCACGGGCGAGATCTCCGAGAACGGACTCAGCTTCAAGCTCATCATGACCGGCGACACCGTCTACATGAGCGGTAGTCCCGCCTTCTATCGCCGCATCGGTGGAACCGCCGCTGTGCAGCTGCTCGCCGGCAAGTGGCTCAAGGCGCCCGCCACGAGCGGCGAATTCGCATCGTTCGGCTCGCTCGCAAACATGCGCACGCTGATCGACTCGACCCTCTCGAGCCATGGCACACTCGCCAAGGGATCCACCACGACCGTCGGCGGCCAGAGCGCGATCGCCGTCACGGACACGACGAAGGGCGGCACGCTCTACGTCGCGACCAAAGGCCAGCCCTATCCGCTCCAGATCACCAAGACGGGTGCCGAAAGCGGCAGGATCACGTTCGATCGCTGGAACCAGTCCGTCACGATCACGCCGCCCTCCAACGCGGTCGATCTATCAGAACTGAAGGCCGCGTCGGGACACTGACCCCGGCAGTGCGCACGCGAGCGGGCGTGTCGGCGCAAGATGCCAGTGCATCGCCTGAAGCAGATACGCGAAGGAGTTCGGGTGCTTGGGGGCGATCGTCTGCAGCAATCTGATCACGCCGAGGCTCTGACGCTCGTACTCCCGCTCGCCCGTCAGCTGCGATAGCCGCAGGAGCCCTATTGCAGCGCTCGACTGGCCGGACGGGATAGGCGTGTCCTCGAGCTCCTTGCGCCTGGCGATCAGCTCTTCGCTGCCAGCCGCTGTCGAGAAGAAGCCGCCATGCTCCCTGTCGGCGAAACACGCGATCAGCTCGTCCGCCAGCGCGATGGCCTCACTGCACCAACGCTCCTCGCACGTCGCTTCGAAGAGGGCGATCAATGCCTCCAGCAGGAAGGCATAGTCCTCCAGGAAGCCTCCGATTTTGGCGACGCCGTTGCTGTAGGTGCGAAGCAAGCGGCCCTTGTGGCCGCCGTTGTCATCGCCGTCGCTTTCGCGCAGATCGCGCAGCACGAAGTCGGCGCACTCTCGTGCCGCATCCAGGTAGCGAGGCTGCGTGAGTGCGGCTCCCGTCTCAGCCAGCGCTGAGATCATGAGCGCGTTCCAACTCGTCAGGCGCTTGTCGTCGATGTCCGGGCGCACGCGTGCCTCGCGCGCTTGCAGCAGCCGCTTGCGAATGCGCGCGCGGGTGGCCTCATCGGGGCTCGGCCCGCGATCCTCGAGCACGTTCAGGCCCGGCTCGGGGTGGTGGGGGTCGGAGAAGTTGCCATCCTCCGTCGCGCCCAGCCAGCGGATCGCCTCGTCCGCGTCCTCCCCGAGCGCTTGGCACAGCTGGGCGACCGTCCACACGTAGAAGCGTCCCTCCACACCGTCCGAGTCGGCGTCGAGCGCGCTGTAGAAGCCGCCCTCGGGACCCCTCATCTCGCGCACGGCCCAGTCGAGCGTTCCGACGCACACCTCTCGCAGACGCCCGTCCCCGGAGAGCTGGAAGCCGTGCAGATAGGTGCGCGCGAGCAGGGCGTTGTCGTAGAGCATCTTCTCGAAGTGGGGGACCGTCCAAGTCTCATCGACCGCATAGCGATGAAAGCCGCCGCCGATCTGATCGTGGATGCCGCCGCCCGCCATGCAGCGCAGCGTGTACAGAGCCATCTCGCGCTCGGGCGATGCAGGTGCCGGGCGCTGGGCCGCTGTAGCGCCGCTGTCCTCGTCGCGACCGGCGGCGCGGCACAACAGCAGCTCGATGACAGACGCTTGAGGGAACTTGGGCGCTGAGCCAAAGCCACCATGCACCGAGTCGAAGGAACGGCGCAGGCGCTCCGCCGGCCAGTCGCTCGCGCAGGCGCTCCCCGCACGCCCTGATCTCGCCGCTTCGCTGACCCCCCGCTTCGGCCACGGCCAGCAGGACCTGGCCAAACGACGGCATCCCGGGACGCTCCCGTGGCGGGAAGTACGTGCCCCCGTAGAACGGCAATCCCTCTGGGGTGAGGAACACGTTCAGCGGCCACCCTCCTCTGCCCGTCAGGCCCCGGACGGCCTCCAGATCGAGCGCGTCCACGTCCGGGCGCTCCTCGCGATCGACCTTCACGCACACGAAGCTCTCGTT
>DAHUYZ010000053.1 GCA_027306855.1 Solirubrobacterales bacterium
CTCGATCGGGTCGTGCGGGTAGTGGGTCAGCACGAAGACCGGCGCGTGGTACGGCGGCTCGTCACCCCACCACCCCCGCCAGTCCTCGTCCCAGTCGCCGCGGATCGGGCCGAACATGTTGCGGCCCATGATCGTCGCGCCAATGTTCGCTCGGCGCTCCTCGACGACGTCCGAGCTGGCGTTCGTCTCGCCGCCCTGCTCGCCGTGCATCTCCCGGAACTCCTTGAGCGGGAAGAACCACTCGTGCAGCGCCATCGCGCCTTCGCCAAGCGGATTGTCCTCGCTCTGGCGCGGCCCGGCGACATAGCCGTCGAGCGACATAGTGATCGTAAGTCTCAGCTTGCTCATCTCGCTCCTGTCGTTCGCGCGTACGTAAGCCGCGGCGTGGCGGGCGTTTCGGTCAATCTAGCCTGAACGGAGCTTCCCGTTCCTGTGCGTCGGTTTCCTTGCTACAGGAGTTCGCCCAGCGCATGGAGCAGGCGCGCGAGGCATTGCTCGGCGGCAAGGCGTCCATGTTCGCCTACACGCTGAACGTTGACGAGGCCGACGTGCGGCGAGTCGGCGGAGTTGCCTCTGCTCAACTCGTCGGCTCGCGCAAGCCGAGACGTGCCACCTCAAACCAGGCAAGCTCGCCGGATGGCCAGTCGGCGCGCGGTTCGGACAGCACGGCTTCAGCGGCGTCGAAGACCAGCCGAAAGAGCACGTCGTGCAAGCGCTCCTCTACAAAGCGCAGTCCGGGGCAGGCCGCAAGGACGGAGATTTCTCAGGCCGGTCGAGACTGTTCTGCCCGGGCGAGGATGGACAGCCCGCTGTTGGAGGCCTGATGCACCTCGAATCGCGGAAGAAATGCCCCTCAAATTGCGGAAGTAATGATCCTCGAATTGCGGAACTTGCGCTAGGATGACCAGGTGTCTGTGCTGAGGGGACTTGTAGACCGGCGGGTCGCCGAGACGGTGCGCGGCCGTCTTGCGACGGAGCAGGTAGTCGTGCTCGAAGGCCCGCGGGCGGTCGGGAAGTCGACGCTGCTACGCGCGATCGGCGGCTCGCTGGGGCGAAAGATCATCGATTTGGACGACCTCGCTACGCGTGAGGCTGTGCGCGCCGACCCGGCCCGCTTCGTCGACGGCGACGCGCCCGTGCTGATCGACGAGTTCCAGCACGTCCCGGAGCTGCTCGACGCGATCAAGGCGGAGCTCAATCGCGACGGCTCGCCCGGGCGCTTCCTCATCACCGGCTCAACGCGCTACGCGACATTGCCGATGACCGCGCAGGCGCTTACGGGGCGGGCTCACCGCATACTGATCCTTCCCCTCTCACAAGGCGAGATCGCCGGAGTCAAGGAGAGGTTTGCGCAGCGGCTCATCGACGAGCCCGCGACGCTGCTCGAAACGCGCGACGGTGGAGAGCGTCGCGAGGAGTACATCAGGCGTGTGGTCGCAGGCGGGTTTCCGCCCGTATTG
Organism: Solirubrobacterales bacterium; assembly: GCA_027306855.1. Classification (GTDB taxonomy): domain Bacteria; phylum Actinomycetota; class Thermoleophilia; order Solirubrobacterales; family Solirubrobacteraceae; genus Palsa-744. Next base: position 1,461 of record DAHUYZ010000053.1, read on the forward strand.
CGGCGCTCCTCTGCGGCGGAGCGCTCGCGCTGGTTCGATGACTACGTTGAGCTCGTGATCGAGCGTGACGCGCTCGACGTATCGCGTGTTCGCCAGCGCAGCGCGCTGCCCGCGCTGTTGGCCCGTCTTGCGAGTCAGACGGGGCAGGTGCTCAACATCGCGACCGCTGCGCGCGCCGTCGGCATCGAGAAGTCGACTGCGGAGAACTACACGAAGCTGCTGGAAGCGGTCTTTCTGATCCAGCGTCTGCCGGCGTGGGGACGGACGCTCGGATCGCGCGTGGGCGTTGCGCCGAAGGTCCATCTCCTCGACAGTGGCCTCGCGGCGCGGCTGTTGCGCCTCACTGAGTCGAAGCTCGGCGAACGGTCGGCCTCCGCGCTCACCGAGCTCGGCCACCTGCTCGAGACGTTCGCTGTCGGCGAGATTTGCCGGCAGCTCGACTGGCTTGACTCACCCACCCACGCCGGACACTGGCGCACGCACGACGGCCAAGAGGTCGACCTGATCGTCGAGCGCGAAGACGGGAGGGTGGTAGCCGTCGATGTCAAGGCCCGGTCGACCGTCGCCGGGGACGGTCTGAGCGGTCTCCGCGCACTGCGCCGCAAGTTGGGCGATCAGCTGCTCGCGAGCGTCGTGCTCTATACCGGCCCCCATGCCTACGCGCACCCCGACGGTCATCTGGTGCTCCCCTTGAGTCGGCTTTGGGCTGCGTAGGTCAGACGTTCCGACAGTCTTCAGATCGCGCGCCAGGATTGCCCGTCGCGCATGATCTCGCTCGCCTCGACCGGCCCCTGGGAGCCGGCTTCGTATTGAGGCAGCGCCGTTGAGTCGTCCGCCCACGCGCTGAGGACCGGGTCACAGATGCGCCATTGCGCTTCGACCTCGTCGTCGCGCGTGAACAAGGTTGCGTCGCCGCGCATCGCGTCGGTGATGAGGCGCTCGTAGGCCTCCGGCGATTGGGACAGGAACGACGTCCCGTACAAGAACTCCATGTGCACCGGCCGGATCATCATGCGCGTGCCAGGGATCTTCGCTCCGAGTCGCAACGAGACCCCCTCGTTGGGCTGGAGCGTCATGATCAGCTGGTTGGGCAGCACGCCGAGAGAGCCCTCCTCGCTGAAGGCGAGGTGCGGGACGGGCTTGAGCGTGACCGCGATCTCGGTCACCTGGCGGGCGAGGCGCTTGCCGGTGCGCAGGTAAAAGGGGACGCCCGCCCAGCGCCAGTTGTCGACTTCCAGGCGCAAGGCCGCATAGGTCTCTGTCTTCGAGTCCCTCGGTATACCCTCCTCTTGGAGATACCCAGGCACGTCCTCGCCGCCGGAGTGCCCCGGGCCGTACTGCGCGCGCACGGCCATCTCTGGGACCTGCTCTGGCGTGAGGGGGTCGATCGCCTGCAGCACCTTGACCTTCTCGTTGCGGACCTCATCGGCGGTGAATGACACGGGCGGCTCCATCGCGACGTGACAGAGCAGCTGAAGCATGTGGTTCTGGATCAGGTCGCGCAGGGCGCCCGCGTGGTCGTAGTAGCCGGCGCGCGTGCCGATGCCGATGTCCTCGGCGGCGGTGATCTGGACCTGGTCGATGTAGTTGCGGTTCCACAGCGGCTCGAACATGCCATTGGCAAAACGAAACGCCATCAGGTTCTGGACGGTCTCCTTGCCGAGGTAGTGGTCGATCCTGAAGACCTGGCTCTCGTCGAACACGTCGAGCACGCACCGGTTCAGGGCGCGCGCCTCGTTTAGCGAGGTGCCGAAAGGCTTCTCGACGACGACCCTCACTTCGGCGCCCTCGTGCCGGCAGAGGCCGTGCTCGCCGAGCGCGGAGACGATCACAGGGAAGAACGCGGGCGCGGTCGACAGGTAGAAGAGGCGGTGCAGCGGCGCCTCGACGTGCTCGTCGAAGGCGTCGAGCGTCTTCTGCAGGTGGGCGTAGACGAGCTTGTCATCGAACGTGCCGGGCACGTAGCGCACGTGCTCCAGCAGGCGCGTGAGCACATCTGGATCGGGCGTGCGTCGCGAGAAGCGCTTGATCGCTTCCTCACACTCGCTTCGATAGTCCTCGTGCGCCTTTTCGCGTCTGGCGACCCCTACGAGATGGAAGCGCTCGGGCAGCGCCCCCTCGTGCGCGAGGTTGTAGAGGGCCGGCAGCAGCTTGCGCCGCGCCAGGTCGCCGGTCGCTCCGAAGATCACGAGCGTCGTCGGTGAGACCGGCAAGCGCTCCAGTCCCGCTACGAGTGGGTTCTCCTCCTCGACGGCGACGGCACTCATGGCCAGCCCTCCATTTTGGGGAGGGAAACGGTTGGCGCCCCGTGCCTCGACCATAGCGCCGCATCGGTGATGGGCGCCTTCATCGTTCGGGTGTCTCCTTGACGGCATGTCCACCGAACTGGTTGCGCAATGCGGCCAGCACCCTGTGCGCGAAGTCGCCGTTCCCGCGCGAGTACAGGCGCGAGTAGAGCGAGGCTGTGATCACAGGGGTGGGCACGTCGTGCGCGGTTGCGTCTTCTATCGTCCAGCGGCCCTCGCCCGAGTCCGCTGTGTAGCCCTCGATCTTCTCCAGCGCGTCGCCGTCCGCTTCGAAGGCTCTTGCCGCCAGCTCGCATAGCCATGAGCGAATGACCGAGCCCTGGTTCCAGAGGTGGGCGATCTTGGCGTGCTCCAGCTCGTACTCGCACTTATCGAGGAGGTCGAATCCCTCGGCATAGGCCTGCATCAGCCCGTACTCGATCCCGTTGTGGACCATCTTCACGTAGTGCCCCGCGCCGGTCTCGCCGAGGCGCAGCCAGCCGCGTGGGCCGATCGCGTTCACCGAGTCCGGGTTCGTCGGCGGGGCGAGCACATCGAGGATCGGGGCGAGGCGATCGACCGCCCGCTCGGGACCTCCGACCATCATGCAGTAGCCGACGTCGATCCCCCAAACCCCGCCCGAGGTGCCTACATCGACATAGTCGATGCCCTTTGGCTCGAGGGCCGCCGAGCGGCGCTTGTCATCCGTCCACTTCGAGTTGCCGCCGTCGACGATCGCGTCGCCCGTCTGCATCAGTTCGGCCAGCCGCTGCACCGTCTGCTCGGTGGGGTCGCCCGCCGGGACCATGATCCACACGAGCCTCGGAGCCTGCAGCTTCTGCACCAGCTCCTCCAGCGAGCCGGCGCCCGTCGCGCCGTTCTCGACGGCCTTCGCGACCGCAGCCGCGTCGAAGTCGAACGCCACGACTTCGTGGTCGGAGTCGCGCCTTATGCGGTGGACCATGTTCCCGCCCATCTTGCCGAGGCCGACGAATCCGATCTGCATTATGAGAGTCTCCCCGAGCCGGCGTCCGGACGGCTCTCTTGATTGGAATGGGCGCCTTCCAGGCGCCCTTGACCTGGTCTAGCGACCCTCTTGATCTTGCCTGTCAACTCACGTAGGGCGCTCACCGGATCATCGCCTCGCAAGCGCACCCGCTCGGCAGGTAGGCCCAGCTCGCGCAGCGTCTGCAAATCGCCGAGCGCCTGTGCGTTCTTGAGCGTGGTGAACGTGTACTGCTTGCCGGGTATCTGCTCGTCCGCCGCCCCATCGTGGATCAGCTGCAGGAAGCGACCCGTCTTCGGTCCGCCCTTGTGGAACTGGCCGGTCGAGTGCAGGAAGCGCGGGCCGTACCCAAAGGTTGTCGTCGCCTTTGTTGCGTCCCTGACAGCGGCGCGCAGCTCTGTCACGGCCGTATCGAAGGCCGGCGAGGGCTTCACATAGCCCATGATCGCGACATACCCGGGAGGGGCCGCTTCCCCGATCAGCGCGCTCAGCGCCTCGTCGTCCGCGTCTGCGATCTCTGGCAGCTCGCCCTCCTCTTCATAGTCCTTCAGCACCGTATTCGTCGCATCCTTGGCCCTCTGCACATCGGGCTGGTCGAACGGATTGATTCCCAGCACTAAGCCCGCGGTCGCGACGGTCAACTCGGAGAGCAAGAACACACGGCCCAGGTCGAGCGGGCCGTCCGTCGGGATCTCGATGACCGGATGGCCGGTGTCCGCGAGCGCATCGATCTTCGCCGCCATGTGCTCGCCCTCGTGTGTGTCCCCGCTCGCCGCGTCAGGCAGATACGCGAACACACGATCTTCGCCGTATGCGCTGGGATCGCCCAGCGGCTCATTCGCTACCGGCAGGATGCCCTTGCCCTGCTTGCCCGTCGACTCGGCGAACAATTGCTCCTGCCACAGTCCGAGGCTCGACAGAGTCCCCGGCACGACGAACGTGAGCTTGTCGCGGCCAGCCTTCGCAAGCGCTCCGAGCGCCGCCCCCAGCCACACGGGGGCGGGCAGGCCCTGCATCTCCTCGACGCTCTCACCCCAGCCGGCCTCCACGCGTGCATCCCAGGCGCCGATGGCCCCATCGAGCAGCGCGCGCACGTCAAAGCCTGCCAGCGCCGCCGGAACGATCCCGAATGGAGAGAGGGCGCTGTAGCGGCCCCCTATGTTTGGGTCCCCATGGAAGACCCTCCTGAAGCCCTTCTCGCGCGCGAGCTGCTCCAGGCCCGATCCCGGATCTGTGATCGCGACGAAGCGCGGTCCCAGCTCGCCGGCGAGCGCCCAGAAGTGGGCGAGCATCGACAGCGGCTCGATCGTGCCCCCCGACTTGGATGAGACGACGAACAGACTGCGCTGCAGATCGGCCTCGCTCGCCACGGCCGCCACCGCTTCGGCGTCGGTCGAGTCGAGCACGTGCAGCTTAGGCCACCCGGCCTGCGGTTTCAGCGAGCGACGCAGCACCTCGGGTGCCAGCGACGATCCCCCCATCCCGAGCAATACGACATGCTCGATGCCGTCCTCGCGCACACCGCCCGCGAAGGCTTCGAGCTCGGCCATCTCGCCCCGCATGCGTGACGCGATATCCAGCCAGCCAAGACGGTTTGCGACCTCGGGCGTCCCCGGTTCGCCCCACAGCGACGGGTCTCCATCGCGTAGTCGCTGCGCCACCCGCTGCTCGATCGCTTGCTCGGAGGCGGCCAAGACGGTCGCCTGCAACGCCTGTGGGATGTGCGCATGCACGTCGGCCACGCGTTGATGCTACTCGGACAGCTGCCGACATCCAGCGGGGATATCGTTTCGGCTGCGGCGGGGTCTAAATGCAGGGCGCCGCCCGCGCAATCCCCAAAGAGAAGGACGACTCATGACCCAGGACCACACGCGCCCCGACCGCAACCTCGCCCTGGAGCTGGTGCGCGTCACTGAGTCCGCCGCACTGGCTTGCGCGCCACTGGTCGGCCGTGGCGACAAGGAGGCTGCCGATCAGGCTGCGGTCGACGGCATGCGCTACGCCCTGCACTCGGTCCGCATGGACGGCACCGTGGTGATCGGCGAGGGCGAGAAGGACGAGGCGCCGATGCTCTACAACGGCGAGCACATCGGCGACGGCTCCCCGCCCGAAGTCGACATCGCCGTCGATCCCCTCGAGGGCACGACGCTCGCCGCGCACGGCATGCCCTCCGCGCTTGCGGTCATCGCGCTGTCGGCGAAGGGGACCATGTTCGATCCCGGCCCCTGCGTCTACATGGAGAAGATGGCCGGAGCCCAGGAGATCTCAGACCTGCTCGACCTCGACCGCCCGCTCGCCGAGACAGTCGAGCTGATCGCGCAGCGCAAGGGCCACCAGATCGGCGACGTGATGGTCGTCGTGCTCGACCGGCCCCGTCACGAGCAGGGGATCAAGGAAATCCGTGAGGCCGGCGCGCGCGTGCGCCTAATCGCCCACGGCGATGTATCCGCAGCCCTGCTGGCCGTCAGCGAGCGCTCGCCAGTCGACCTGTTGTGGGGGATCGGCGGCACACCCGAGGGCGTCATCTCGGCCGCCGCGATCAAGTGCATGGGCGGCCAGATACTCGGGCGGCTATGGCCCAGAAACGACGAGGAGCGCAAGGCGGCCCTCGACGCCGGCTACGACGTCTCGCGCATCCTCGACCGCGACGACCTCGTCTCAGGCGACGACATCTTCTTTTCCGCGACCGGCGTTACCGACGGGGACGTCCTCCAAGGAGTGCGCTACCCCTCAGCAGGCGGCGCCACGACCGAATCGCTCGTCATGCGCTCGCGATCGGGCACCGTCAGGCGCATTCGCGCCACGCACGACCGCACCAAGCTGCGGGCCCTCGGCGGGCATGACCGGTTCGGGTAGGGCGGCGCCCGCAGGACCCCACCGCAATATTGGCTGGATCCTCAGCGCAGCGTTGCATCTTGGGGCTCGCGACCCTCCGGCGGTGTCGCTGGCGGACGTTCTTGCGGCACGAGCCGTCCCACCTTCGACTCCGCAAGGTCCAGCCGCGCGAGCGATCGCAGGAAGCCGTGTGTGACGAAAACGTGGATCTTCGCCTGGGTGGCGTTGTAGACGCGCCTGCCAAACCGCCAGGCGATGGCGGGATGGAAGTTCGCGACCTCGACCTCCAGATGCAGGCGAGCCTGTCCGTCTGGAGCCCGCCCGTCGGTAGCGTCGTTGATGCGGCGTACGTCTATCTGCAGGTGGCCCTGCCCGCCGGCCGCGTGCTCGCCGTGGCCGTGCCGCGCTACGAGCAGCCCGCGCTCGATCCGCCAGCGAACGATCCCCCGCTCGGCGTCCATCTCGTATTCGGGCGCCCTGAACGTCAGCAGCTTGATCGGCCGCGCGAGCAACACTACGGAGCGCTCGCTCTCGCTGTAGATGACACGCACCAGCCCCAGTGTCACGCGCGTGATGAAGCGCCAGTACGTGCGCGCAAGGCGCTCCAGGTGCATCGGCGACCACAGCTTGGCGAGCTCCGTCTGCGGCAGGCTCACGTCAGCGCTCTGCACCGAGCGAAGCGCGCCCGTGTTCGGGTCTTCGGAAGTCCTGTCCTGCAGCTTTGAGATCGTCGCGATCACCACTGCCCGAAGGCTACCCGCGTCCGCGCGGCTCTGGACGCATTCCCGCAAAGCGCGAACTGCGTCCAGATGCTCGTCTGCTCGCGGTGGTATCAAGCCAGTGTGAGGGACGAGCTTGGATCGGCGGCGAGCGCCGGCTCGGCGGAGCGGCTGGTGCGCGCTGCGCGCGCGGCCAGAGAGCTGTGCGACGTCCTGTGGGAGTCGCTGGCTGACCAGCTGCACGAGCCCGACGCCACCCGCGTAAACGAGCTATCGGCGCGCATCGCGGACGTTTCGGCGAGCGTCGGGATGATCGCTCTCACGCCGTCTCGCTCAGCGCAGAGCGACCCCGCCGAGCGGCGCACCCAGCCCGAGCCGGTTCCCCCTGAGCCGCAACGGCGGACGTCCGTTCAACCTGAGCAACATGGCCCACAGCCGGTATTGCCGACGCCGCTGCGACCTGAGCCGCCCCAGTCCGACCCCCCTCAATCGAACCCTCCGCGTTTCGTGCCGCCCGGCGAAGAGCGCCCCGCCCCCGACCTGCGCCTCGCGTCACATCCAGAGCCTGCCCAACAGGAGCCCCGTTCGAGGCCCGCCTCTGACCCGCCGCCGCTCGCCGGCTACACGTTCACGCGCATCGTCGACGAGCACGCGAGCGCCGCGCCGTCCGGCACGGCCGTCCTCGAGTCGCTGGAGCCGAAGATCGAGATCCGCGACGTGCGCCGCGAAGAGGGGCCAGCCGCGTGGATCACTTCCGTCGGACGTCTGCTCGAACGCCACACGGTCGACCGCCTTCCGTTTGCGATCCTTTTGATCGAGATCGTTGACGTAGCGCGGCTGGAGCGCTCGGAGACTCCGCACGAACTTCATGGCATCGTGCGCCAGGTCGAGCGGGCGCTGGGCGAGGGCATGCGCGCGACGGATCAGCTCTCGCGCGAGACGCTCGGCCGCTACTGGCTCGCGGCCCCCAAGACCGACACCGAGGGGGCACGTATGCTCGCCGAGCGTCTTGCCCACCTAGTGCGCAGCACCGCAAGCCACCGCGGCGTCCCCCTGGAGGTCGCGATTGGCATCGCGATGTGCCCTCACGACGGCACCGAGGCTCCCGCGCTTGCCGCCAGGGCCGATCTCGGCGTCTACGCCGCGCGCGCGAACGGACGTGCCGTCGCGCATACCGAGCCGCCCCAGGGCTGAGCCACACAGAGCCGCCGCAGAGCTGAGCGTTTGAAAGGCGGCGGCACGAAACTACGCCGTTCAAATGCCGTACTGTCGCCGGCGCTCAGGCCGCGACCGTGCCTCCGCTTGCGGCCTGCATCGCCGTCAGCGGGCTCGGAGCGGGTACGCCCAAGAGCGGCGTGTTGGCCGTTCGGCCGACAATCTTCGTCTTGACCCTGACCGTTTCGGTGATCGTCAAGGCGCTCGCCGCGCCCCACGTCAGGTCCCACCTCGCGCCGTTGTGAGCGTATGGACCCCTGTCGATCACAGGGACGGTGAGTGTGTGGCCGTCGTAGGCGACGAGCACGAGCGTCCCGCACGGCAGCGTCCTCGATGCGACGCCCACGATCACCGGGGTCATGGTCTGTCCGCATGCGGTCTTCTGCCCGTAGAAGCCGGGACCGAACCATGTCGCGATGTCGGTGGCGTGCCTGGCCTTGGAATGTGCGCTCTTCGGGAGCGTCGCGCCCGCGCTGGTCGGGGCGCTCGAGCCGCCGCTGCTCGCCAGGGCGCTCGGTGCGCTCGCGCATGGGAGCATCAGCACGATCGTCGCCGCCAGCAGCGTCGCTCGGCTAAGCATGGTCTTGTTCGCGGACTTTCGGCTCATAGACCGTACGGCGCCTACGGGGTGAGCTGACGGGCTCGCGCTGAACTTCAGCGCTACGACCGATCTCCGGCCGATTCGCCCCCGCGTGCCGCGTTCGCGGCCCGCATTGGTTCCCCCGCCTCCTTCGACCGTGGTCGGAAGAGCTCGGCGTCGGCGCGAGTATACAAAGTCCTCTCCTCGAACACGCGGTCCGCCCGCAATTTGCGGCGTTTGCGCGCTCTACAGGACCGTTCAGGGTCGGCGCAACGGAGAGAGCGCGTCCCCGAGTAGGCGCCTTGTGGCAGAGATTCCCGCGCCTGCAAGCTCGCCGGCGATGTCGAGTAGCGACTCCGCCACCTCCGCGGCGCCCGGCGGGCTCACGCTCGCCCCGAGATCCAGCTCGTCCTCGGGCTCATAGCCCTGCTTAGGCGCGGGCGCCTGCGCCGTAGCGGCGGTCTTGGCGGCCTTTCGCGCCGCCCGAGCGGGATCGGTCCCATTGCGTCCGTCTGCCCGACGCGTGCTTGCCATAGGCTCATGATGGCGCATTTTCTGCGCAGCGCCCGGCGCGACGCGTTAGGATGGCAGCGTACACCTGAGCTGTACCGTCGGGCGGGTTTCGGCCATATGTCCGGCTAACGTAGTCCCTGGCAGCATCCCGAGGGGTCCCGTCCGTGGGTCCTCGGCCCCCGGAGAGCATCCCGACGGAACAGGAAGAGCATGTCAGTAGTCGAACTGCAGGAGCTGGAAGAGGTCAAGAACCTGCTCGCCAAGGGCCAGCAGGTGGGAGTGCTTACTTTCGCGGAGATATCGACCGCGACCTCCGACCTCGATCTGGATGAGTCCGACGTCGAGGAGCTGCACGGCTACCTCGAGAAATCGGAGATCGAGCTCGTCGAGGACATCGATCCCGCGACCGCCGCCGCTTCGGCGGTCGAGCGTGCGCCCGACAAGCGTGGCAGGCGCAAGGCCAAGTCCGCGATCGATCTGAAGCCAGACATGACGACCGACTCCCTGCAGCTGTTCCTCAAGGACATCGGCAAGGTCCGCCTGCTGACCGCCCAGGAGGAGGTCGACCTCGCCAAGCGCATCGAGCGTGGCGACCTGGATGCCAAGCAGAAGATGGTCGAGTCCAACCTGCGCCTTGTCGTCTCGATCGCCAAGAACTACCGCAACCAGGGTCTTCCCTTCCTCGACCTCATCCAGGAGGGGACGCTTGGGCTCGTGAGGGCCGCCGAGAAGTTCGACTACCGCAAGGGCTTCAAGTTCTCCACGTACGCGACCTGGTGGATCCGCCAGGCGATCGCCAGGGCGCTGGCCGACAAGGCACGCACGATCCGCATCCCCGTGCACGTCGTCGAGAAGCTCAACAAGATCGGCCGCGCCGAGCGCAAGCTCGTCACCGAGCTCGGGCGCGAACCCACCCCCGAGGAGATCGCAGAGGTCACGGGGATCGACCCCGAAGAGGTTGACGCGATCAAGCGCTCCGCCCAGGCGCCCGTGTCGCTGGAGAAGCCGGTAGGCGACGAGGAGGAGTCAGAGTTCGGCCAGTTCATCGCCGACGAGCGCGCCGAGTCGCCGTATGAGCGTGCCGCCGAGATCCTGACGAAGGAGGCGCTACGCGAGGCGCTGGAGAACCTCTCCTACCGCGAGCGCCGCGTCCTGGAGCTGCGCTACGGGCTCGGCGGCGAGCACCCTCGCACGCTGGACGAGGTCGGCCGCACCTTCAACGTCACCCGCGAGCGCATCCGCCAGATCGAGAACCAGTCGCTCAAGAAGCTTCAGTCGCTCGCCGAGGCCCAGAAGCTCCGCGACGTCGCATAGCGGGCGTCCACGAGCCTTCAGACGCGTTCAAGCCCGCCGTCGCCGCGGCCGTTAATACGCACATGTTCGACGTACACGCAGCCCTGCGCGAACTGGTGGCGCGAGGCGGGTCCGATCTGCACCTGAAGGTCTCGGCGCCGCCCCTCTACAGGGTGGACGGTGAGCTCGGGCCCGACGAGGGAGCGCACCCGCTCAGCGATCAGGACACCGAAGACGCGCTGCACGCGCTGCTGCACGACCAGGCCAAGCTGAAGGAGTTCAGCGAAGAGCACGAGGTCGACTTCTCGTTTGAAATCGCCGAAGTCGCGCGCTTCCGCGTCAACGCATTTCGTCAACGCGGGGTCATCTCGCTCGCGTGCCGCGCGATCCCGAGCAAGATCGCGACGATCGACCAGCTATCGCTTCCCCCGGTTGTGCGCGAACTGGCCGAGGAGGAGCGTGGGATCATCCTGCTGACGGGAACCACCGGATCGGGCAAGTCGACGACGCTCGCCGCGATGATCGACCACATGAACGTGACGATGAACAAGCACATCGTCACGATCGAGGACCCAATCGAGTTCGTCCACCAGGACAAGCGCTCGGTCATCAACCAGCGCGAGGTCGGCATGGACACGCGCTCCTTCGAGCGCGCCCTGCGGCGCGTGCTGCGCCAGGACCCCGACGTGATCCTCGTCGGCGAGATGCGCGACGAGGAGACGGTCCGCACCGCCCTCTCCGCGGCCGAGACTGGCCACCTCGTGCTCTCCACGATCCACACCGTCGACGCTTCGGAGTCGATCAATCGCCTGCTCGACTTCTTCCCGCCCCACCAACACAACCAGGCCCGCTCGATGATCGCCGGCACGATCAAGGGCGTCATCTCCCAGCGCCTCGTCCCCGGCGCCAGCGGCGGGCGCGTCGCGGTCTGCGAGATCCTGCGCATGACCGGTCGTGTGCGCGACATGATCACCGACCCCGACCAGACCGGCCAGCTCGGCGAGGCGATCGCAACCGGCGGCTACTACGGCATGCAGACCTTCGACCAGGCGCTCTTCCACCACGTCAAGGCCGACCGCGTCGCCATCGAGGACGCGATGCGCGTCGCCTCCAACCCCCACGATTTCAAGCTCCTCCTTCAGGCCGACGGCAAGCGCGGAACCACGATGGAGGACGTCGCCGAGGCCCAGGCGCGCCGCGAAGGGCAGCCCGCGCCCGCTTGAACAACTACTTCAGTTGGTAAAGTAACGGTTGAAATGGCCGTTGACGACACCTGTCCTGTCTGTCGCACAGCCGAGATCGTGTGCGGCAAGTGGACGCTCTTGCTCGTCCGCGACCTCGCCGAGGGACGCTCGCGCTTCTGCGAGCTCGAGCGCTCGCTGGAGGGGATCAGCCCGCGCACGCTCTCCCTACGTTTGAGGGCGCTCGAGGAGGAGGGGATCGTCGCACGCCACACCTATCCCGAGGTGCCCCCCCGAGTCGAGTATGCGCTCACCGAGAAGGGTCTCGCGCTCGTGCCGCTGATCGAAGACATGCGCTCCTATGGCGAGCGCTGGCTCGGGGCCGAGTGCGGCGATGCGGTCGTGCCAGCAGTCGCAGTGGCCGCGTAATAGGGTCGCGTTTCGCAAGGCCCCCTGCGCCGAGCAGGAGTGGAGGCGTGCACGGCGAAGTGAGCCCGACGTGCGCTCACGTCAACTGGAAGCATCGCTCATCGACTTCGCCGAGCAGGCCGCGGCGCGTCTGAGCGCCGACGTGGCCGCCGGGCACGAGGTCCCGTTCGAGCTGGAGTCGCGCTCCTCGCGCGGGCGAGGAGCACTCGCGCTCTACTGCTACCGGCCGCTGACCGGAGCGTTCATCGCCGAGCGGTTTGGAGAGTTGCGCGCGCTTCCCGCCTACGTCACCGCTGTCACGCTGCTCGACGGCTTCGACGGGCTCGACCGCTATCTCGTCTGCAACGGCGGCGATCCAGGACGGCGCGGCGCGCGGGCCGAACGCGCGCTCTCCATCTTGTTGGGAGAGATCTTCGAGGAGCAGACCTCCTTCGAGCTGCGCCCCGAGCGCCTCCAGAAAGCGCTTGCCGCGCTTGACAGCGCCGCGCACGCGAGCGCGAGCGAGGTGACGCTCGTCGCGACGCTCCACGGCCTGACGATCGCCTCGCAGGAGCTCGCGCTCACGCGCGGCCTGCTGATCGCCCAGCCGCACGCCCTTCAAGAAATGCCCGACGGCGCGCTCGGCCCAGATTCCGACGGCTCTCTCAGCCTAGATTTTGAGGGCTCTGACGTCGATGCGAGCAACGGCGCCGAGCACCTCGTTGTGGTGTTCACGACAGAGCAGTCTGACGTCGGCAGCGCCCTCGCCGAGGGCCACGGTGTTTTGCGCGACGTTCTGCGGGCATTGCGTTTGTACGGCGACGGCCGCGTCACGCTCGGCCCGCTCTCCTGGGCGAGGGTCGGC
>DAHUYZ010000054.1 GCA_027306855.1 Solirubrobacterales bacterium
CGAGCACGGCCACAGGCGTGCGAGCGAGCGACGCTTTCAGATGCGCGCCGGCCGAGCCCTCCCCTTCCTGCTCCTCGACCGGTCGCACGGCGTGCTGGAGGCTCGTGTAGTTGAGCTTCATCACGTGCGCGCCCGCGACTCCCTCGCCTGTGAGCCCGCGCGTCAGGTTGACGTGCACGACATCGAACCCGCCCGAGCCGAGCGCTAGATCGCGCGCCTGCACGTTGACGATCAGCTCATCGCCGATCTCGCAAGGGCCGAGCAGGCGGGTGTCGACGATCGCGGCCCGCTCGCTCGCGTCATCGAGGCGCACGCGCAGCTCCTGCTCGCCTGCATCCATGCCCTGCGTCTGGACGACCGTGGCGCGGCGGAGCTTCAAGACGGGCTCTGGCATCTCCCAGGTGCTATTCCGTGGGCGCCGAAGGCGCTGCCGCCGCGGCGTCGAGCAGCGCGAGCGCGACTTCGAGCATTCCCTCGAGCGCCGCCACGCTGACCCGCTCGCCGGGCTCATGGTTGCGCTCCGTGCCGTTGGCCAGGTTGACGATGGGGAAGCCCTGCGCGATCAGGGCGTTCGCGTCGGAGGCGCCGCCGCTGTGAATGTGCACCGGCTCGTAGCCGCACGCGCGCAGCGCGCTCTCGGCGATCTGTACGGCGGGGAGGAGCGCAGGGAGACGATAGCCCGCGAAGCTCTGTTCCAAGTCGACGTCGAGATCGCATTCGCACTCCGGACGGTTCGCCGCCTCGTGGATGCGCTCCACCATCTCTGCGGCCAACCCTCTCGCGCGCTCCTGATCGAGGCTTCGCGCCTCGGCGACGAGCGTGCAATGTTCGGGCACGACGTTCATCTCGCTGCCCCCGGAGATGGTGCCGACGTTGGCGGTCGTCTCCTCATCTAGACGCCCCAATCGCATCGAGGAGATCGCGTGCGCGGCGGCGAGGATCGCGCTGCGCCCCATCTGCGGCCTGATGCCCGCATGGGCCGCCGCCCCGCGCAGGCGCGCCTCGATGCGGTAGTGACTGGGTGAAGCGAGCACGATCTCACCGACCGGCGAGGCGTGGTCGAAGACGTAGCCGATCTCGCTGCGCAACTGCCGCGCATCGAATGCGCGTGCGCCAGCGAGCCCGCGCTCCTCGGAGATCGTGAACAGGAGCTCCAGGTCCACGGGCGATCCACTCGTGTGCGTTCGCCTGGCGAGCGCGAGGATCACAGCGATCGCGGCCTTGTTGTCGGCGCCGAGTATCCCCTCGCCCATGTTCTCCCAGGCGCCGTCGCGCAGCTGCGGCTCGAGGGGGGCGGCGAGCGGGACGGTGTCCATGTGGGCGCACAGCATCAGTCCACGCCGGACGCCCGTGCCGGGATCATCGCCCGGTATGCGCGCGAGCAGATTGCCGCAGTCCGCGCCCGCACGGGTGCCCGCGTCGTCTTCATGCACTTCGAGCCCGAGCGCTCGCAGCTCGGCCTTGATGCGCTCTGCGCACGCACGCTCACTCCCGGACGGGCTCGCGATCCTGCACAGCTCGGCGAACGTACCGTTCAGGTAGCGGCGCTCGAGCGCTTCCAGACGCGGGCGAGCGAGCACCGCGGGCCGCCCGCTCACGAGCGCGCAGCGAGCCGCCGCGCCGGGTCCTCATCTTGCGCGGCACGCGCCAGCGCGGCGGTGATGAAGCTTGCGAACAGCGGCGCGGGACGCTCCGGGCGCGACTTGAACTCGGGGTGGAACTGGCAGGCAAGGAAGAACGGGTGGTCGTCGAGCTCGACGACCTCGACGAGGCGCTCGTCCGGCGAAGTGCCCGACACGCGCAGGCCGGCGCTCTGAAGGCGCTTTCGCAGGAGGTTGTTCACCTCGTAGCGGTGGCGGTGGCGCTCGTACACGACCGCCTCGCCGTATGTCTCTCGGACCTTTGAGCCCTCGTGGAGCTTGATCGGGTCGGCGCCGAGACGCATCGTGCCGCCGAGATCGGCGACTTCCTTCTGCTCGGGGAGCAGGTCGATCACGGGATGCGGAGTCTCGATGTCGAACTCGGTGGAGTTGGCGCCCTCCATGCCCACGACGTGCCGCGCGAACTCCGCGACCGCGATCTGCATGCCAAGGCATATGCCCAGGTAGGGGATCCGCTTCTCGCGCGCGACCCGCGCCGCTGCGATCTTGCCCTCGATGCCGCGCCCGCCGAAGCCGCCCGGGATCAGCACGCCGTCGACGCCCTCCAGCCGTTCCATAGCCCCGCCGGAACCGCCATCCTCGCCCTCGCCTGCGCGTTCGCCCTCGAGATCCTCCGAGTCGATCCACTCGATCTGTACGGTGCTTCCCTGCAGGGCCGCCGCGTGACGCAGCGCTTCACAGACCGACAGATACGCGTCCTCGAGGCGCACGTACTTGCCGACGAGCGCGATGCGAACGGTCCGCTTCGCCTGCTCGACTCGTTCGATCGGCTCCTTCCAGCGCTCGAGCTCGGGTGGCGGGGCCTGCAGCGCGAAGTGGTCGAGGATGAAGTCGTCGACTCCCTGCTCGCGGAAGACGAGCGGCACCTTGTAGATGTTGTCGACGTCGCGGGCGGAGACGATCGCATCGGCGGGGAGACTCGCGAACAGGGCGATCTTCTTGCGGATGTCCTCCGAGAGCGCACCCTCCGAACGGCACATCAGCATGTCGGGCGCGATCCCGATGCGCCTCAGCTCGTTCACCGAATGCTGTGTCGGCTTGGTCTTCAGCTCGCCGGCGTGGCCGATGAACGGGACGAGCGTCAGGTGTATGAACATGCAGCGCCGTCGGCCGACGTCCACTGGGAACTGGCGGATGGCCTCCAGGAACGGCAGCGACTCAATGTCCCCAACCGTCCCGCCGATCTCGGTGATGACGAAGTCGACGTCTGTGGACTCGGCGATCAGCGCGACGCGCTGCTTGATCTCATCCGTTATGTGCGGGACCACCTGGACAGTCGCGCCGAGATAGTCGCCGCGGCGCTCGCGGCGGATGACCGTGTCGTAGATCCCACCTGCCGTGACGTTCGACGCCCTGCTCGTATTCGAGTCGGTGAAGCGCTCGTAGTGGCCGAGGTCGAGGTCCGTCTCTGCGCCGTCCTCGGTCACGAAGACCTCGCCGTGCTGGTAGGGCGACATCGTGCCCGGGTCCACGTTGATGTAGGGGTCGAACTTCTGCAGCCCGACCGTCAATCCGCGCGCCACGAGCAGCCGGCCTATCGACGCCGCCGCGATCCCCTTGCCGAGCGAGGAGACGACTCCGCCGGTGATGAATATGAACCGGGTCTTGTCCGGTGGCTGGGCGTGACGGTCGGAGTAGGTCGCGATCATGCGTATATCAGGAGGGCCTGCCCCAGGAGTCTAGTTCGCGCAGCCCTGGAGTCCTTTCCAGCAGCGCCCCGATCGAGCGCAGCTCCCCGTAGACGGTGATCGCGATCAGCGCGCCGAGCGCGACTGCCTGGCCGGCGATCGGCAGCGCTACCACGAGCCACAGGCCGGCGAGCGCGCCGAGCAGGTTCGCGCCCGTGTCGCCGAACATCGCGCGCTCGCGCAGGTCGTAGCCGCCCGCGACGAGCGCGGGCCCGATGAAGATGCCGAGCTTCCAAAACGGCCACAGCTCCCACGTTCCGATCGTCAGGCCCGCGCCGAGCAGCACAAACGCCTTGACAGCCCGGCCGGGGCGCAGGTCAAGCAGGTTGAACGCGTTCGTCGCAAGCACGAGCACCGCCGAGCCGACCAGCCAGCGGCTGGTGGAGACTTCCAGGCGCCCTAGCACATACAGGGCGAGCCCAAGCGAGCCTCCCGCCTTGAGCATCCCTGTGGAGAGGCGCCCCCGCAGCAGCGCGCCGCCGTGGCCGCGCCAGCCGCGGTCGGGACCGCCGAGCATGTCGTCGATGAGCCCGAGAAACGCTACCCCGCCTGCGTAGATCAGGACCTCGTTCGGGGCGAGACCGGCGAGCCATTCGTCGCTCGCCTTCGCGACGATCGCGAGCGGCGCCAGCGCCAGCAGGGCGGCCGTGACGATCACGACGCCGAACGGAAATGGGAGCTCGCGCCCGCGGTAGTTGATCCGCGTGTGCCCACTATCGGCGAGGGCACGCAGCGCGACCGGCGCAAGTCCGGCAGCGATCAGCCCGGCGAGGATGAACGGAAGGGCGCGCACGACCGGAAACTAGCGTGGCGAGCGGACGAGCGACGCCGCCGATCAAGGTTGCGCGGTCGAGCTGACCACATGCGGGAGCAGCGAGTCGGCCGTCGGCTTGACGCCGTAGGCGCCGTGGTCTCCCGCGAGCGCGAAGGCGAGAGCGGCCCGTCCTGCGAGCGAGTCGAGATCATCGACGCTCGCCATGTCTTCGCCCTTGTACCAGGGCACCTGCGAAGGCTGGGTGGAGGACAGCTCGACACCGACGACCGGCACCCCTTGGGCCTGGGCTCCGTGAACGAGGCCCGCTTCGAATTCCGCGGTGTTCTTCACGGCGGCGCTTGCCTGTTCGCCACCGGCTGCGCCGCCGCTCTTCGCCGGTTCGGTGCGCAGCACGACGAGACCGTCGAGCTTGCCGAGTTCGCCGTCATAGGAGCTGAGCAGGCTCGCCTGCACGCGCGCGAGCAGCCGGCCGCCGCGGACGAGCTGCTGGCCCATCCGCACCCCGAAACGTCGCAGCAGCGAAGGGTCGAGAGGGCTGGACGCGAGCGCCGTGTACTCGGTGCCGCCGGCCTGGCCCGCGATACCAGCCAGATCGAGCGGCTCGCGCACGGCGACGACAGTCTTGACGCTTCCGCCCGCCTGCGTGACCGCGTCCCGGACTAGTTCGTCGACCTGATCGGAGGACGGCCCGAGGAAGACGAGCCCGATGCTGCGTTCGCGCAGCAGCCCGCGAACCGATATGGGGTACAGACCGTTGGCGAGCGTTTCCTCTTCCGAGAGCCTCCCGTTCAGCTGCTCGGCGTGGCGCTCTGATCCGCTCACTTCCGAGCGCAGGTTCGCGACGATCCCGTCTCTCGCCGAAGAGAGCAGACTGGAGTCTCCGATGGCCACCCCGATCAGGACTCCTACGGCGAGCGCGAACAGGACAGCCGCGAGCGAGAGCGCGTGGTAGCGGTAATCGAACATTGGGGGCGCTCGACATTATCCGAGCGCGAGTTCCAGCTTGAGCCAGAGCAAATCGACGACGTCACGAAGCGAGGGCGTCATCCAGACGATCGCGACCATCGCGATCAGCCCGGCCGCCATCACGATCGCCAGCGGCGCGAGGCCTGGCATCGGGCGATAGAGGCGACTGACCCCCTTCGCGTCGACGAGGATCTCGCCGATCCGTAGCCGGGTTAGAAATGTGGAGGACATCCCTTTGCGGTTGCGGTCGAGAAACTCGACGAGGTTGAACTGCGAGCCGACGCTGACGATCAGGCGCGCTCCCTTCTCCGCGGCGATCAGCATCGCGACATCCTGGCTCGTGCCGGGTGCGGGGACGAGCTTGAAGGGAACGCCGAGCTCTTCCAGGCGGTGCTTGCCGGGCGCGTGACCGTCGGGATAGGAGTGCACGACGAGCTCCGTTCCGCCGTCGAGCGCGGCGAGCAGGGCGCTCTCGCCTGCGGAGTCCATGTCGCCGACGATCATGTCGGGTCGCAGGCCGGCGTGGAGCAGCGCGTCGGCGCCACCGTCGACCGCGACGATCACGGGGCGCGTATCGCGAATGAACGGCCGCAGCGCACGAAGGTCGCGTTGATGGTCGACACCACGCACGACCACGAGCGCGGAGCGGTCGCGGAAATCGGTCTTGAAGCGAGGTAGCTCGATCCGCCCGGCGAGCAACTCGCGCTCCTCGCGCATGTGCTCGATCGTGTTGTGGGCGAAGCGCTCTAGAGCCTCCCCCACCTCCCTGCGGCGAGCCTCCGTCTCGGCCCGTACGCGCGCGAGGTCGAGCACTTCGCCGCGTACGAGCCGGCTGCCGCGATAGAGCACCTCGGCATCGCCGTCGCCCCCGACCCGCACGGTCACCGGGTCGCCGTCGGAGAGCGCACCGAACAGCGAGTCGTCGAGCAGGTCGACGAGCACGACGCCCGCCTCGACCAGCAGCTGAGGTCCTTGGTTGGGGTAGGAGCCGCTGCTCGAATGCCGGCAGTTCAGCACGGCCGGCACACCGGCGGCGATCAGGTCCTCCGCTGAGACACGGTCGATGTCGCGATGGTCGATCACCGCGATGTCGCCGGGTATCAGGTGGCGAACGAGCAACTTGGTCTTGCGCCCGAGCTTGACCGGGCCGCTCACCTCGCGATCCAAGGCGCGCGCAAGCCCCGGCGCGGGAGCGCTCCTCGCGGGCAGCTGCCGGGTCGCGGCCATTCAAGCCAGAGGGTACAGCGACGGCAGGCCTAGCGCGTCTCAGGCAGCCTCGAGCAGTTCGTGGGCATGCTTACGCGCGCCTGCGTCTTGCTCGTCGGCGCCGAGCATGCGCATGAGCTCCCCGACGAGCTCGCTCTCGGCGAGCCGCACGATCCGGGTTGTGGTCGGCTGCGCCGAGGTGTCCTTTACGACCTGGAAGTGGTGCTGCGCCAGCGAGGCGATCTGTGGCAGGTGGGTGATGCACAGGATTTGACGTGCCTGCGCGAGAGCTCGCAGCCGCTCTCCGACCGCTCTGGCGGTCTGGCCGCCGATACCCGCGTCGATCTCGTCGAAGACAAGCGTCGCGCCGGTCATTCGGCCTGCGACGCTCGCGGAGGTCTCGCCGGCGGTGACCAGCGCGAGCATCACGCGCGAGAGCTCGCCTCCCGAAGCGATCTCGCGCAGCGGCGCGGGCGCGACTCCCGGGTTAGGGGCGATCGTGAACTGCACGTCGTCGCCACCACTGGCTTTCGGCTCGGTCTCGGTCAGGGCGATCTCGAAAGAGGCGTCGGCCATCGCAAGTGCCGCCAGCTCTTTGCGCACCCTCTCTTCCAGCCTGCGGGCGGTGCGCGTTCGCTCGGCGCGCAGCTCGGCGACGTTGCGCCGAAGGACGGCTCGCTCGCGGGTGAGCCGCTCTTCGATGTCCTGCCTTCCGTCGCGTGCGCCGATCAACTCGTCGCGGCGCGCGCGAGCGCGCTGCGCATGGTCGAGTACGGCCGCAACGCTGCCTCCGTGCTTGCGTATCAGGCGCTCTTCCTGCGTGAGCCGCTCTTCGACGCTTTGGAGGGATCCCTCGTCGGCGTCGAGCGCGTCGAGGTGGTGGCCCAGCGACGCGGCGACGTCTTCCAGCTCGATCGCGGCGGCCTCGCAGCGCTTCGAGAGCGCGTCGAGCTTGGGATCGATGCCGGCGAGGGCTGCCAGGGCGCCGGATGCACGGGCCGCGGCGTGAGCGGCGCCGGTGGCGTCCGGATCGTCGGGGGCGAGCGCCTGCGCGGCAGCTGCGGTGGCGAGGCGCAGCTCATCGACGGCTCGCAGTCGCTCGCGCAGCGCCAGCGCGTCTGAGCGCTCCTGCTCGTCGGGCGCGACCGTGTCGATCTCGGCGATCTCATGCTCGAGCAGATCGAGCTCCCGGTCCGCGGCGGCAGCGAGCTCGGTGAGCCGGTCGAGCTCGCTTTCCAGGGCGCGAACGGAGCGGTAGGAGGCGGCGCAGGCATCGAGCGTGACGGCGTGACTCCCGCCGCAGGCGAGGTCGAGGATCTCGCGCTGGGCAGCGCCGAGCACGAGCTTGCGGTGCTCGTGCTGGCCATAGAAGGACAGCATGCGCGCGCCGAGGTCGCGCAGCACTCCAATCGGGGCGGAGCGCCCGTTGACGTATGCCCGTGTGCGCCCGTCGCCGAGAGCGCGCCGCGCGAGGATGAGCTCATCGGCGTCGACTGGCCACCAGGGCTCGCCGCCAAGCTGCTCGTGCAACTGCTTCACAAGGGGATCGGCAACGGCAAAGACGCCCTCCACGTAAGCCTCGCCGGCGCCTGGACGCACGATCCCCGAGCGCGCCCGCCCACCCATCAAGAGGTCGAGGGCGTGCGCAAGCATCGTCTTGCCGGCGCCCGTCTCGCCCGTGAGCACGTTCAAGCCCGGCCCGAGCTCGAGCTCGGCGCGCTCGATGAGCACCAGGTTCTCCACGCGAAGCTCACAGAGCATGCGACACGTCTACCAGCGGGCTCCGACGGATTGCTTTTACGCACGCCACAAAACCGGGGATGGGTCCATAATTGCGGTACGACGAGCTTCGCCATGAGGGCGGAGCGATCCACACTGTTAGGCATGGCTGCCGCCGACCCATCGAATCCAGCCGAGCCCCACCGGGGAGGCGCGGTCTATCTGGACGCGCCCGGTCTGAGCGTGCGCCTGGAAGAGGAGATCAGTCGTGCCGTGCGCCAGCACAGCGCTCTGAGCTGCCTGCTCGTGAGGGTCGAAGGCCGGGATACGCTCGAGCGCGAGGTTGGAGCGCGGCTCTATGAGCAAGCGCTCGCCTATGTCGCCGCTGCACTCGGCCGGCAGCTGCGCCGCTTCGACCGCATCGGGCGCGAGCGCGCCGGCGAGCTGATCGTCGTCTTGCCGGGCGCGGATGAGCGCCGTGGGGAGATCGTCGCCAGACGGGCGCTCGGGCGGATGCACGCGATCAAGTTGGAGCTGGACGGCGAGCGTCGCTCCCTGCCCGTCGCTGTTGGAATCGCTGCCTGGACAGAGGGTGTCGGCGCGCGGGAGCTGGTCGCGTGCGCCAGGCTCGCCGCGCTGATGGGAAATGGCGATGAGCCTGAGCGCCGCTTTGAGCACGACCAGACTCCAGGCGCCGCGCGAGCACGGCGAGGCGGTGCGGGAGGGGCGCCCGACGGACAGTCATAATCCCGCGTCGTGCTGTCCGGGTCCGAGCTGTGGCTGCTGCGCCTCATGGCCGATCGAGGTCTTGCGCTGCTCGACGCGAGCACGCTCTTGATCGTGATCGAGGAGCGCGGCGAGCTGCGCGTGGCGGCGTCCGCGGGCAAAGCGCACGTGCGCTTGCGCGTGCTGCCGGTCGAGGGGAGCGCGCTGGGCGCGCTGTATCGCACGGGCAGGCCGCTGTCACTCGACCGTCCCCGCGGCCAGGAAGCGACGTGGCTCCACGAGCTGGGCCTGGAAGCGCGTGCGGCGCTCGTGGAGCCGCTGAACATGGAGGGTCATGGCGGCGGCCTTGTGATCGGCGTACGCGAGGACGGCGGCTTCCGCGACCCCGACAGACGCGCTCTGGCCTCGTTCGCCGCGAGCGTCGCCCAGCGTCTGCAGGCCGAGCGATCGGTCGAGATCGAGCGTCTGCGCTTCGGCATGGAGGCGCGCGAGCGCGAGCGCACACGCTGGGCGAGAGAGATCCACGACGAGACCGTCCAGGGCCTGGGCGCGCTGCGGCTGCGACTGGCGAACGCACGCGACCTCGGCGACCGGGAGGCGCTGAGCGCCGCCGTGGACACCGTGCTCGCTGGGCTGGGCGATGAGATCGACGGGCTGCGCCACCTCATCACCGAGCTTCGCCCCGCCGCCTTGGACGAGTTGGGCCTGGCTCCCGCTCTGCAGGCATTGGCGCGGCGTGCGCAGGCGATCGACGGGTTGGACGTGCAGACCGAGATCGCCCTCGGTGACGAGGACGAGGACCGGCGCCTTGACCCGGAGCTCGAGAGCACTATCTACCGCGTCGTGCAGGAGGCTCTTACGAACGTGTCGCGGCACGCCAAAGCGACGCGGGCGGTGATCAGCGTGACTGAGCGCGACGGAGTCGTGAGAGCGTCGATCACCGACGACGGTCAGGGTCTGCCCGACGCCGCCTCGGGGGCTCGGCGCTCGCCCGAGGACGAATTGAAGGGCGGCTTCGGCCTGTCGGGCATGCGTGAGCGCGCGGAGCTCGTGGGCGGCGAGATCGAGCTGTCGTCCGCGCCCGGAGGCGGCGCGACGGTCCGTCTGAGTGTCCCGCTCGCCGGTCGCCCGACCGCTGGCTAGAGCGTCGGGGAGCAAGCGAGAGAAGGACGCAGTCTTGCGCCGCTCAGCCGGCGCTCTAGTCGACGAGACCGAGCTTGCGCGCGTATGCGGTTATCTCCGCGCGCGATGAGACGCCGAGCTTCTCGATCGCGCGGGCCCTGTAGGTCTTGACGGTGCGCTCGGCGACGTGCAGCTGATCGGCGATCTCCGGGTTGGTGTGACCCATCGCGATCAGGCGTACGACCTCGCGCTCGCGCTCGCTGAGCGACGCTCCGTCCTGGGCGTCCTCCCCGGTCGCCATCAGCGCGCCGAGACGGGGATGCAGGTAGTTGCGTCCGGCCACAGCGAGCCTGAACGCCTGCAAGAGCTCGGCCGGCTCGGCCTCCTTGAGGACGTAGCTGCGGGCGCCCGCGCGCAACGCCTGGCGAGCGTACTCTGGATCCTCGCGCATCGTGAGGATCGCCACGGCGAGCGTCGGGTGCGCCACAAAGCATGTGGGCAGCGCCGCGAGGCTCGATCCCCCGGGCATCGTCAGATCGAGCGTCAGCAGGTCGGGCTTGAAGTCGCGAACCGCCTTGATCGTGGAGGGCACGTCGGCCGCCTCGGCGACCACCCTGAACTCGCCGCTCTCGCGCTCGAGCACGGCTCTGATGCCGTCGCGCACGACCGTGTGGTCGTCGGCGATGATCACGTCGATCGGTCTGTCCACCCCTGGAATCTGCGCGGCCATCGCGCCCTAACCGTAGCGAGCATGAGGACGGGCGGGCGCACTCAGTCGGAGATGCTCCGTGGCCCCAGACGCTCACGTCCCGCACGCCGTCCTCCAGACCGGACACAGATCGGCACCTTTAGGCCGACACGATCGGCACCCCTTGCCCGACAGACAAGCGGCGAGACGCGCCTCATCATTTACGGTGTGCTGAATGAGCTTGCCCCCCATCGCCCCGGACCGCCCCGTCGCGCGTCGCTGCGACTGGTCGAGCACGACGAGCGCTCCCCGCGCCAGGACTCGGTAGAGCGCGTCGGGTCTGTCCCACCGGCGGCCGAGAACGACGCGCATGTGCTGATCGTCGGCGACAACGCCAACCGGAGGTCGAAGATGTTGGCCGAGCTGCGCGGGCTGCTGCCCGCCGGCACCCGGTTCGTCGAGGCGGGCGAGACCTGGGAAGCGCTCGCCCACACCGACGGCAGCCGCATGGTCGTTCTGACGGGCGGCATCGGCGAGGTTTCGACTCATTCCCTGATGCGCATCCTCAGTCGTAGACATCCGACTCTGCCGGTGATCGCGGTCGGAGACCGCACCCGCCACGCGGGCGCACCGCAGCGCGTCGGTCTGGCGCCCGCCTGAAGACTCTCGCCGGATCGTCACGGTGACGCTGCGGCACCGTGCGGCGCATCGTCGTCCGCGAACCATAGAATGCGTTCTGACCGTGCGAACACGGTCTTGCCGGCACCGGCGTCGAAGAGGTTTGCCTGTCCTTGCTGCCAAGGTCCCCCCGACTGCGGAGAATCCTTCTTGCCTACACGGTCAACGAACTGGGGACCTGGTTCGGCTATGTGGCGCTTGCGCTCGCCGTCTACGAACACACGCACAGCGCGATAGCCACCGCCGCCCTGTTCGTGACGAGAGGCCTGCTGCCGGCGCTGCTCGCCCCCGTGCTCGTGGCGCGCACCGAGCGCTCCCCGCGGCGTGGAGCGCTTGCGTGGCTGTACCTGGCCGAGGCGGCCCTCACCGTCGGGCTGGCGGCTCTGCTGTGGCGGTTCTGGCTGCCGGGCGTGCTCGTGCTCGTCGCGTTCGACGGAATCGCGGCTGTGGCCGCGACGGCGCTCCTGCGTGCGGCGGCGGCACGCGTGGCCGCGGAAGAGATCGAGGAAGGGGCGTCTGAGACGGGCGGGCCACCCTCGCGGGCAGCGATCGACAGGGCGCAGCGCGAGGCGAATGCCGCGCTGAACTTCTCGTTCATGGCCGCTCTCGCCGCGGGCCCGGCGCTCGGCGGCGTGCTCGTGCACGCACTCGGCGGGCCGGCCGCCCTGCTCGTCGACGCCGCGAGCTTCCTCGTCTGCTCGAGCCTGCTCGTCGCGCTCGAGAGCCACGTCGAGGATGGCGCCGAAGCCTCGGTGCGTGAGCGCCTGACTGCCGCCCTGCGCCACATTTGGGACGTCCCCCAGCTGAGGGTGCTGCTCATCACGGAGGCGACCGCGATCGTCTTCTTCGCCTCGATCGAGCCGGTCGAGGTGATCTACGCGAAGTCGACCCTCCATGCGGGCGCGCTCGGCTATGGGCTGTTGCTGGGGGTCTGGGGCGCGGGAGCGGCGCTCGGGGCGGTTGTGTTCGCCCGCGCCGTCCACCGCCCGCTGGCCCCGATGCTGACCGGCGGAACGCTGCTCGTGGGGCTTGCCTATCTCGGCTTTGCGGCCGCGCCCTCGCTGGCCGTCGCGTGCTGCGCCGCGGTTGTCGGCGGGGTCGGCAACGGCACCCAATGGCCTTCGCTGATCAGCGCTGTTCAGCAGCTGACCCCGAACGAGCTGCACGGCCGGCTGATGAGCGCGATCGGATCGATGAACGCGCTCTGCCCGGCGATCGGCTTCGCTGTGGGCGGCGCAATCGTGGCACTCAGCTCACCGCGATCCGCCATGGCCGTCGCCGGAGGCGTTGCGGCTGTCGCGACACTCGCCTTCCTTCGCCTGCCCTTGCGAGGCCTGCAGCTCGATGTGACTGCCACGCCCACCGCCGCTTCTACGCCCGACCTTGCGGGCGCAACGCACTGAGACAGGCGCCGCAGTCCAAGTATTCGCAGCGTCCATACTGCCCATGGCGACTTAAGTACGACGCGATGTCGGCCGTTAAGGACTACAGATGACCCCTGCACGTGTGCACCATGCCTGAACGCACTGTCTACCGACTCTTCATTGCTGGCCAGGGAGTACTGCTAGCCGTCGGCATCGCGGCAAGCATCCTTGTTTCACGAGCGCAGGATTGGACCCCGCTTGCCCTCGTAGGCCTGCTGCTCGCCCTGACGATCATCGGACAGCTTCAGACCCTGACAGTGCGCAACCAACAGCTCTCTGCCGCGTTCGTCGCCTTGGTCTTGAGCATGTGCCTACTGGGTCCAGCGCCGGCCACCGCGTTTGGCCTGGTGGCGATGGTTGTCACATCAGCGACACGCAAAGTGCCACTGGCGATCTGGATGAACAACTTGTCGACGTACGCGATCTTCCCCATCGTTGGAGGCCTACTCGTCCGCCTCCTCGCAGGCAACGTTCATGATCCAGCCGACGCGGCAGCAATTCAAAGCGTGACGTTCGGCTTGATCGTCCTCGGCGTGTTCGCAATAACGAACTTGCTGAACTTCTTCCTCGTCGCAATCCGAAGCCGCATT